>JAGFJE010000445.1 GCA_024103175.1 Phaeodactylibacter sp. | reverse complement strand
TGCGGTCGTGGGCGCGGGAGGCGAGCTGTGTGTGGAGCCGGACAGCATCGGCCTGCACATGTATATCGCTCAGGTGAATGATAGCCTCGGGCTGGACTGCGTGCTTCCGGATACGGCCTATGTTAAGTTGGTCCCGGACAACCTGTCGGTAAGTGTAGAAGGGGCGATGAAGGTATGCGAAGGGGACACGGTATGCCTGACGGCCACGGTGACGCCGACCGCCCTGATGGCGATGGCGACGTGGACGGACGAGTCGGGCACAGTAGTAGGCATGGGCCTGGAGCTGTGCGTGGCGCCCGGCCCGGGTACGCATACTTACACGGTAACCGTCGACAACGGCTGCGCCACCGCCACAGATATGGCTTCGGTAATGGTACTGGCGGATGATACCCAGATAGAGATCACGCCTTCCGATACCGTTACGCTCTGTGCGCCGGAGGAGGTCTGCTTCACGGTGACGGACACCACGCTGTGGGATTGCATCGAGTGGGTGGACGCCGGCGGCACGATAGTGGGCACGGGGGGCGAGCTGTGCGTGACGCCGACGGAGATCGGCCTGTACTGTTATGAAGCCCGGGTACCGGACAGCCTGGGGCTGAACTGTATCCTTCCGGCTACGGCCTGCGTGAAGCTGGTCCCGGACAACCTGTCGGTTACGGCGGAAGGGGACAAGAAGGCATGCGAAGGCGATATAGTATGCCTGACGGCCACCGTAACGCCGAGTGCGCTGATGGCGATGGGTACATGGACGGACGAGTCGGGCGTTGTAGTCGGAACCGGGCTGCAGCTTTGTGTAACGCCGCCGCCCGGCATTCACAAATACACGATAACAGTAAACAACGGCTGCGCCACCGCCATGGATATGGCCACGGTGGAAGTGGTCGCGGATCAGGAGAAAATCGAGATCATTCCGAGTGACACCCTGTTGTGTGAACCGGGTACCGTTTGCCTGACGGCAACCGGACCGGTTCCGGATTGCGTGGTGTGGACGAATATTCAGGGCGACAGCCTTGGAATGGGCCCCCAACTATGTGTAGTCCCGGAAGAGGGCCTGAACTACTACATTGCAATGGTGCCGGATCTGGACTGCGTGCTTCCGGATACGGCGACGGTGAAATTGTCTACGGAAGATATTTCTGTGGAAGTCATGCCTTCCGATACTATTGTATGCGAGGGGGAATCCGTCAAGCTGACGGCAAATGTCACGCCGGATAACGGTATGGCCGAAATTACCTGGTACGATGGCAACTTTAACCCGCTGGGCGAGACGGGAATGATGGTCACCGTGACCCCGGTGGATATGGGCGAATACACCTATATAGCCATTGCGGATAATGGCTGTGTAGCCGATACGGCAATGGCAACTGTTACGGTTGTTGAAACCATGAAGCTGGTGATCTCACCCGACACCATTCTTTGTGCGCCGGCGCCGGTCAAGCTTTCGGTGGAAAACCCCGGCAGCGACTACGTAGTCTGGTATGATGAGAACGGAGATTCTATCGGGTCGGGTATGATGATCACGGTTATGCCGGGCCTGGGTATTCATACCTACAGCGCCCACATACCGGAGGCTGATTGCGTGGAAGGGGATACCGTTATGGTAAAAGTATTGCCGGATGTTCTCAACCTGACGCTTACCCCTTCGGCTACGCTGGTATGCGTGGGCGATCAGGTAACCATTACCGCCGAGGTGGACCCGGACTGGACCATGGCGCAGATCACCTGGTTTGATGAAATGGGTAATCCAATTGGCATGGGCGGCACTTTTGTTGATTTTCCGGCTGCAGGCATCAACACCTATACGGCTGTTGCCGATAACGGTTGTGTGACGAGCACGGCTGAAGTCGTGGTTGAAGGGGAAGAGCTGAACCTTGAGATCACCGCCGACCCGGATACCATATGCCCGGACCTCGGTGAGGAGAGCCAGCTTTCCGTTACCGGTTGCAACAACTGCACCTACCTCTGGTCGCCGGGCGGTTCTACGGCTTCCAGCATTACAGTGGCTCCGGAGGAGACCACAGTTTACAGCGTTACCGTAACCGGCCAGGCTTGTACGGAAGTATTAACTACAACGGTTACTGCCGAGCCTTGCGACCTATGCCCCATCAACCGTTTGTTCATACCTACGGCTTTCACGCCCAACGGAGATGGCATAAATGATGTCATCTGCCTGCGCAGTGAAGACTTTGACCGGTTCGATGCGATAACGGTCATGTTCTACAACCGCTGGGGACAACAGGTCTTCTTCCGGGAGTGGGTTGGAAATCCGAATGACCCGAACGACGCCCCCGGCCCCGACTTTTTCTGCTGGGACGGCCGGTTGAACGGACAGTTACTGCCCCCTGACGTCTATGGCTACCACATCGACGTGGTTTGCCCGGCTGCCGGAGGCGGACAGGAGGAAATAAGGATCTCCGGTAACTTTACCCTCCTGTGGTAACAAGCATGCGAATAAGAGGAAAATAGAATGAGGGCCATCCTGAACTCCGGGATGGCCCTCACTTTTTCGGACGGGGTTGTGCAAAAAGTATAGTTGGACAAGATTGACAAGATTTTCAGGATATGTACGCCCCTGTGGCGCAAGCTACTACATCTTGTAAATCCTGTTTACTTTAAACCTTTTTGCACACCCCCGTATTAAGAGAAAGAGGAACTGCCCCACTACCCGATGCTCATTCAGTCTGTTTCAAATCGGTGATTATTTTTATCGGGTTGTGCAAGGTCTTGTGCACGGGGCATTTATTGGCGATCTCCAGCAGCCTCTGGCGCTGTTCCTCATCCAGTTCGCCTTCCAACTCGATGGTGCGGCTGAAATGGTCGATCTTGCTCTTGGGGTCTTCGGCATTTTCACAATCTTCGGCGTGGTCCTTAAAATGCTCAAGCTGTACCCGCACTTCTTTCAGCGGCCATTTTTTCCGGCGGGCGTACATCTGCAGGGTCATGGCCGTGCAGGCCCCCAGGCCGGCGGTGACCAGTTCGTAGGGAGAAGGGCCATAGTCGTTACCCCCTACGGATTCCGGTTCGTCGGCCGTGAGGCTGTGGCGGCGGGCCATCACATCGGTGGTGAACCCTTCGTCTCCCAGCCGTACCGCCACCTCTTTTTCTACTTTAAGCTCATCTTTTTCGGGGCGGGGCACATAGCGGCTCACCCAGGCGCCGATCACTTCTCCGGCATAGCGGGAGTCTTTCTTGTCGGAGAGCAGGTGGTCCGCTCCGTCGAGAGAGATGTAGCTTTTCGGATGGTGGGCGGCGCGGTACATCCGGGCGGCGTTTTCGATCTCTACGGCCATATCCTGAGGAGAGTGCAGAATGAGTAGGGCCCGGCCGAGTTGCTTCAGTTTTGGTTCCAGGTTCTGTTCGCGGATGTCTTCCAGGAACTGCTTCTTGACGGTGAAGGAGCGCCCTCCGATCTTGACTTGAGCCACCCCTTCTTCCCGGATCTTTTCCGTTTCGTCTTCTATCAGGTGGCTGATATGGCTGGGGGAATAGGGGGCGCCGATGGTGGCCACTGCCTTTACGGAAGGCAGTTCGTGGGCAGCGCAGAGCACCGCGGCTCCTCCCAGCGAATGCCCTACCAGCAAAGCCGGCGCCTGATGGTGCTCTTGGAGGTAACGGGCGGCCTGCACCAGGTCTTCTGCGTTGGAGGAGAAGTTGGTGTCGGCAAATTCGCCTTCGCTTTCTCCCAGCCCGGTAAAGTCAAAGCGAAGGACGGCAATGCCTTTCTGGGTTAGCGCCCGGCTGATGTTGAGGATGGCGGCCAGGTTTTTGCCGCAAGTAAAGCAATGGGCAAATATCGCATAGGCGTAAGGCTTCTGGTCGACGGGGAGTTTCAACCGGGCAGCCAGCTGATCGCCATGGGAATTCCGGAATTCGATCTTTTGTGAGGGCATAGTACTGGTTGTTGTTTTGTGTGAGGATAATGTAAAATAACGGATTTCCGATCCAGGATAAAAGGCAATGCCTTGTTTTCCCCAGTGTTGTGTAGGGGGAAGAACAGGAAGGGGCACTAGTGCGGCTCTTTCGGGAAGGCCCATTGCAAAAAATCCGGCATCACTTTGCCCCAGGTTTTGGGGTCATGCCGGCCGCCCTTTACCTCTACGTACCGGACGTCCTCCTCCTGGCGATACCCCAGCTTTTTTAGTTCTTTTATCAGGTCCAGCGTATCGTCGATGGCGTCGATGATTCCGTTGTTGTTGCGGTCTTCCTGTTCATCCTCGGTGCCGGCCTGCAGCCAGAACCGCAGCCCTTCGCGCCGGGTGCTGCCCGCCACCATCTCATGCACGATGCGGTGGGCGTCCGGCGCTTTGGCGCTAAAGGCTTTGGAGCGCCACCACAGGGAGCCGGAAAAGACACCCACTTTTCCGAACGCGCCAGGATAAAACCATGCCAGCCCAAAGGCGGACAGGCCGCCGAGGGAGAAACCGGCGATAGCCGTCCGGGCAGAGGTGTCGGCGATCTTGTAACGCTTCCGCAATTCGGGGATAAGCTCCTGAACCAGAAAATCGGCATATTCCTTTGCCCTGGCGCCCCGCTTTTTATAGTCCGGCCGGCCGGGAATGCCGTATTCCTGCATCCGGTTCTGGTTGGCGTGGATGGCAACGACGATTATTTCGGAAATTTTCTTTCTGGTGTACAGCCGTTCCAGCGTGTCGGCCAGCCCGATCGAGGGTATATCCTGGCCGTCATTCAGGAAAAGGGTGGGGTAGGATTCCCGGGCTTCGGAAAAGTGGCCGGGAGGTAAGAGTACGTCTATATGTACTGTGCGCTGCAATGCCTCCGAAAAGAAGTTCTGTAGACTATGAGTTTCGAGGGAATATTCGGGTTGAAAAAAAATTTTGTTAAGAAACCGAATTTTTTTTGGAAATTGCTTTTTCAGGAATTGCATATTTTGCTGGAATTTACGGCAACACAGCGGCGGGTGTGCAGAATAAGTTTTGGCAAATTAATTAGCATGCTAAATATTAGTTCAGCCAGTAATTTCCTATTGAGGGTATAAGGGGCTGGCCATCAGTTGATTGGGCTTTTTTTATTCGGAGAAAGCCCGTACCTTTGCACTAAGTGTAAGATATACAATTAGTGAGTTTAATCGGTTCACTTCCAAATGTATAAAACAAAGTGAAAGAAACGTACTACAAATGGTATTCTCCAAACCTGAGCAAAGATATTGAAATGCTCGTTTACGGACACCAGGGGTACCCGGTGATCCTCTTCCCCAGCAGTATGGGGCGTTACTACGAAAGCAAGGATTTCGGGCTGATCCAGACGGTGCACTGGTTCCTGGAGCGGGGCTTCATCCAGGTTTTCTGCCCGGACAGCATCGACATTCACAGCTGGTACAACAAGAACATACATCCTGCGGACCGGGCAAAGAACCACGCCTGGTACGATAAGATGGTGCTGGAGGAGATCGCCGGCCGGGTGCGCTGGAATACCGGAACGGGCAAGGTGGCCGTTGCCGGCGCCAGCTTCGGAGGCTATCATGCCGCCAATTTTGCTTTCAAGCATCCCGATGTAGTGAGCCACCTGTTCTCCATGAGCGGCGCCTTTGACATCCGGTCCTTCATGGACGGCTACTACGACGATAATGTGTATTTTAACAACCCGGTAGATTTCCTGCCCGGCAGCAACCATCCGGACCTCTGGCGCATGAACATCGTGCTGGGCACTTCGGAATGGGACATCTGCCTGGACGCCAATAAGCACCTTTCCCACCTGCTGAACCAGAAAGGCATCAACCACTGGCTGGACATGAGAGGCTGGAAGGAGCACGACTGGCCGCTGTGGCAGGAAATGTTCCCACACTATATTTCACTTATTTGAACATCCAAACTCTAAGATTGACATGAAGAAAATCGGAATACTCTTCGGGCAGGAACGTTCTTTTCCTCAAGCCTTCATCGATCGGGTGAACGCCAAAAAAGTGGAGGGCATCACCGCTGAGCCTGTCCTGATCGATAAAGTCATACAGGCTGCTCATTCAGGCTATGCCGTCATCATCGACCGCATCTCCCAGGATGTGCCCTTCTACCGCGCCTACCTCAAAAATGCCGCCGCCAGCGGTACGGCGGTGATCAACAACCCCTTCTGGTGGAGCGCCGACGAAAAGTTTTTCAACAACACCTTGGCCGAGAAGATCGGCGTACCGGTCCCGAAAACCGTCCTGCTGCCTTCCAAGGACCATCCCCTCGACACTTCTTCGGATTCCTTTTCCAACCTGGCTTTTCCACTGGATTGGGAGGCTATCTTCCAATATGTAGGCTTCCCCGCCTTCATGAAACCTTTTGCCGGCGGCGGATGGAAGAATGTTTACAAGCTGAACAGCCCCGAGGAGTTCTTCGAAAAGTTCAACGAGACCAACCAGTTGGTGATGATGTTGCAGGAAGCTATCGACTTTGAATCTTACTTCCGTTGTTATTGCATCGGCGGCAAGTACGTTCGCATTATGCACTACGAACCCCGCAACCCGCACCACCTGCGCTACGCCGCCCAGCATGATGTGAGTAGTGAGATGGTGGAAAAACTGGAGGATTATGTTCTCCGGCTCAACCAGGCGCTGGGATATGATTTCAATACCGTCGAGCTGGCCATTCGCGACGGCGTTCCTTATGCCATCGACTTTTGCAACCCCGCGCCCGATGCAGACCTTCATTCCGTCGGACAGGAGAATTTCGAATGGGTGGTGGAAACAGCCGCCAATTATGCCATAGAACGCGCCCTGGCCCAGAAGGACGGTGAGGACAACCTGACCTGGGGCACGTTCATGCAGGAGGCCGTCGGGAAAGCGGTGAGGGTTTAGTTGATTGGGGAATTGGTTGATTGGGTTGATTCGTTGATTGGTTGATTCGTTGATTGGTTGATTGGTTGATTGGGGTTGGGCTCTGTGGCAGCCCCAATCAACCCAATCAACCCAATTAACCCAATCAACCCAATCAACCAATTCCCTATCTTCGGGCCCGGGAACCGAACGCGCGGAAGAAAACGCAACTCTTTTGCCATGGCAGCTGTTTCCCTCGCGTTCCAAAACGAAAATGCAATGCATAGAATACGGTTAGCTATTCTGGATATGTACGACAATACGCCCAATCAGGGCATGCGTTGTATCAAGGATATCGTCAGCCGCTTTGAGCCCGTCCTGGAATGGCAGGTGTTTGATGTGAGGGGCAAAGCGGAAGTACCCGGCCTGGATTTCGACCTGTACATTTCCACCGGCGGGCCGGGAAGCCCGCACGAGGGCGATGGCGTATGGGATGTCAAATACTACGACTGGATGCAGCAAACCTGGGAATGGAACCAGGTGGCGGACAATCCCAGGAAACATGTCTTCTTTATCTGCCATTCCTTCCAGATGGCGGTAAGGCACTTCGGGCTGGCGGAGATCACCCGCCGCAAGTCCATGTCTTTCGGCACCTTCCGCTGCCATAAGACGGACCTGGGAGTTGCCGAGCCCTTGTTCGACGGCCTGCCCAATCCGTTTTTTATTGCCGACTTCCGGGTGTGGCAGTGCATACAGCCGAACGAAGAACGGATCGAGGAGATGGGCGCCAGGATACTGGCCCTGGAAAAGATCCGGCCGCATGTGCCCCTCGAGCGCGCCATCATGGCCATTCGCTTTTCCGATGAATTCTTTGGCACCCAATTCCATCCGGAGGCCGACCCCGATGGGATGCTGAAACACTTCATGGACCCGGAGCGCCAGAAAGAGATCATAGAAACCCATAGCGAAGAGAAATATCTCCGCATGATCGACCATTTGAATGATTCCGACAAGATCGGCCTGACCCACGATATCGTCCTGCCCCAGTTTCTCAACCGGGCCATCCGGGCGGTGCAGGCGGAGATGGTTGTGGCTGAATGAATGCAATTCCACACACGCTAGAACTAAAACCATGATCACCGAACTCAGAAAGCAGTTCAACGAGCGCTTCCGGCAGGAGGCCTACCAGGGGATGCTGGATTACATTGCCGGCCTGTATAATTACCGCCCGCCTTTTCGCATTGCCGAAACTCCGGTTTTCGTTTCCCGGAAACTGAAAAAGCAACTGGTCGAAGCCTGTGAGGAGATCACCGGGGTGATTGCCCGCCCCGACTTCAGGGAGCTCTCCCGGGGGGCGCTGCTGGCTGGCCAGGAGGTGCCCGGAGAAACGCCCCATACTACTTTCCTGCAGATGGATTTTGGCATCTGCCAGGGGCCGGATGGAGAACTGACGCCTCAACTCATAGAGGTGCAGGGTTTCCCTTCCCTTTATTTCTATCAGGACCTGGCGGCCAATGCCTACCGGAAGTTCTACGATATTCCGGATACCGTCACGCACCTCTTTGGCGGGTTGACGTCGGAAGAATACCTGGAGATGCTCCGCCGGGTGATCCTGGGCGATCACAAGCCGGAAAACGTCATCCTGCTGGAGGTAGAGCCGGAAAAGCAAACCACAGCCATAGACTTCATCGCCGGCAAGCACCTGATCGGGCTGGAACCGGTCTGTGTCAGCCAGCTGAAAGTAAAGGGCAAAGATGTTTTCTACGAAAAGGACGGCCGCCTCATCCACGTGGAAAAGATCTACAACCGCGTCATCTTCGATGAACTCATCAAGCGGGATGACCTGCCCCGTGAATTTTATTTCACCGAGGAGCATGATGTGGAGTTCATCGGCCACCCCAACTGGTTCTTCCGCATCAGCAAACATACCCTGCCGTTGCTCGACAGCCGGTATGTACCGAAATCCCACTTCCTCAATGAAGTGGACGCCATTCCGGATGACCTTCATAACTACGTTCTAAAACCCCTGTACTCTTTCGCCGGAACGGGAGTGATCATCAACCTCAACCGCTACGACCTCGAGGCGATCAGCGACCCCGAAAACTACATCCTGCAGCGCAAGGTGGATTATGCCCCGGTCATTCCAACGCCCTCCGGGCCGGCCAAGTGTGAGATCCGCATGCTCATGCTGTGGGAGCAGGGCTGGGAGCGCCCGCTAATCGTCAACAACCTGGCCCGGTTGAGCAAGGGCCTTATGGTGGGGGTGCGGTACAATAAGGATAAGGACTGGGTCGGGGGGAGCGTTGGTTTTTTTGAGAAAGGCTGAAATTAGCGTTCTACGCCTTTTGGGGTCCCGGGCTGGATGGTTATATGGTTATATGGTTATATGGCTATATGGTTATATGGCTGCAGCAATACAACCATCCAACCATCTCCTCCTACATGATCCTCTCCGGATAATGCTCCAGGTAATACCGCAATTGCTGCAACTGCTGATTGCTTCCCAGGACGATATAGCTGGATCCGGGGCCGAGCACCGTATTGGGCGACGGGTTGACTTCGTAGTGCCCGTCGGGGGCTTTGTAGCCGATGACATTGGCGCCGGTGCTCTCGCGGATGTTGAGCTGCATCAGGGACCGCCCCCGGCATTCGTCCGGCAAATGTTCGTAGGTGACCTCCTCGAAGCCGATGTCAGACCGGTATTCATTGGTGATAAAGGAGAAGAACTCGACGGCGCCCGGCTTGCTCACCAGGGTGGCCATGTAAAAGCCGCCGATCTGTTCCGGCATGACGACGTGGTCGGCGCCGGCCATAAACAGCTTCTTCTGGGACTTGGGGTCTTTGGCCCGGCTGATGATATTGAGCCTGGGGTTGATCTGCCGGGCGGAGAGCACCACGAAGACGTTATCGGAATCATCGGGCAGAGCGGATAGGAGCGCCTTGGCCCGCTTGATGCCCGCCTTCAGAAGAGCGTCATCGTGGGTGGCGTCTTCTTCCAGGTACAGGATCTTGTCCTCACTCTTTTGCAACTGTTCAATCTTGGAGGGGTCTACATCCAGGACGACAAAAGGCAGGTTATGCTTATTGAAATGCAGCGCGATCTCCCGTCCGTATTTCCCGTAACCGCAAAGGATGATATGGTTCTCCAGCTTATCGATGGAAGTGTTGATCAGGTTGAGGTGCATGTTCTTAAAGATTTCTCCTTGAATGACGTAATTGGAAAAAGCCGCCAGCACGTAGGCAAAGATACCGATATTGGCAATGATGAGGGCGGAAGTGAAGATCTGCCCTGTTTGGCTTAAGGGTTGTACTTCGCCGAAACCTACCGTGGAAATGGTGATCACCATCATATAAAAAGCTTCGGCCAGGCTATAACTTTCGAGGGCCATAAAGCCTCCCATACCGATCAAAAATTCCGCCAGCATCAGCGCTATTGCGACCCTGATGCTCAGGAAGGAGGATGGTACCGTGTAGATGTTCCAGTTTACTTTACTTCCCAGCATGCTCTTCGTTCTTTCCGCAGCCTGATTTAAATCATATCTTCCGGCTGACCTCCATCATTACGTAACTCCGGTTATCCGGCTATCTTAGATGGGACAACCAATACCGGGCCTAAATTACGGCGAGGCGGGGTAATGCGCAACTTCCATTGCCCTTCACCTTCACAATAATACCAAAACTTAGCCCCATGAAACATCTCCCGATAATAATTCTTCTTTTTCTTTCATCAGCGGCATTTTCTCAGATACCGGAAGGTATCGGAGAATTGGCGGAGAGCCACATACGAAAAGGCCGGAACCCCGGCCTGGTTGTCGCGCTCGTCTATGGGGGGCAGGCCCACTACAAAGGGTACGGGCTGGCCAGCCGCAACGCGTCCATCGTTCCCGACGAGAATACTTTTTTTGAGCTGGGCGCTCTGTCGGGCATTTTCACCACCACGCTACTTACGAAACAGGCAATGGAAGGCAAGTTTAGCCTCGGCAGCCCCATCGACCCCTATCTTCCCCGGGGCGCCGATGCACCTGCTTTTCAGCCGCAGCGGTGCGTTGAGGTGCTGCTGCCGGCCAACCCTTCCGGCCGGCCGGAGCGCATCCTGAGTTGTACGCCCGACCCGCTGAGCGAAAAGGTATGCATCGCCTTTTGCGACCTGGCCACCCATACTTCCGGGCTTCCCAATTCCGGCCTGGGCTTGTACGACTGGCATCCCATTGGCACGGTGACTACTCTGGAGGGGCCGAAGGAGGGCTTTACCAAACGCGATTTTTATTTTAAAATAGCGGAATACCCGATCAAACACCAACCCGGTTCCAGCTATTCCTTCTCCAACATCGGCATCGCGCTGGCCGGCCACCTGATCAGTGATATGAACGGCCTGGAGTACGAAGAACTGCTGGAAAAAGAATTGCTGCACCCGCTGGGCATGAAAGACACGCGCATCCATTTGACAGCCGGCCAGCGCTCCCGGATGGCGCTGGGGCACGACAACCGGGGAAAACCGGCGCCGTATTGGGCTTTTGACGGCATGGCGCCGGCAGCCGGCCTGAAGTCTACCGCCAAAGACCTGGCCGTTTTTCTTTTGGCCAATTTGCAGACAAAGGACCCTCACCTGTCGGCAGTAATGGAACAAGCCCAGCAGGCCCGGGTAGACGTGAATTTTCCCGGCCTCACACGCCCGACGGAAGCCGGCTATGGCTGGCTGATCTCCAAACTCACCCCTTCGTCCAACCAGCCGGTGATTTGGATGTATGGCGGAACGGGCGGGTTCAGAGCTTTCACCGGTTTCATCAAAGACTCTCGTATCGGTGTCGTCCTCCTGTCCAACTCTGCCAGCGACATTCGGGAACTTGGCTTTGACATGCTGGAGGAACTCTATCGCAGCCGCCAGGGTAAATAAAAAAGGGCTCCCGGAGAAGCCCTTACAGCGGAAAAGAGTAAAAAAGGCGATAGTTCCTGATATATGCGGATAAAATGGCTTTTCAAAAAGGCAGCGGCGGGATGTGTTGCTCTTGCCCGCCGGCTGCTGGTTCAAACTACTCTCTCAATGGTTCGTGCAAGTTTGTTTTCACCGGTTTCCTGAAGCATTGTTTTCACTTCGGAAAGGGGGCCGTGAAGTTGTACTTTTCAGCACACTTCACGGCAAGGGGGGGTAGAGTGTTTCACAAGGCAATTGGGTGGCGATTGTTTCCTTTGGGGCATGCCGTTTCCGGCATTGGGCGCCTGGGGCTATGCAGGGATCACATAGCAAAACATAGTGTGTTTTCTCACAGTACGCCCTAAATAAGGGCAGAACTGTCGGCAACGGCGTTGCCGAATCGGAACAATTAAATACAATGGGATAAAATGGCTGCTTTAGCAGGCATTAATAAGAAAGGTAAAAGCTTGAGCCATTCAGGGAATTGTGGGTTTTGATCAATCTTAAATCTGGCGTGTAGAATGGTGCTTCGATAAGGAGATTTTGTTGAAGTTAGGGTTTTGTCGATCAAAAGAACACCCTAATAACGGGAGGGCAGGATAACGTATTGTATATAGCCGGAAAAAAATATTTTTTTTGGCGGATATTCTTTAGGCATATGGGCCACCAGTCTAGCGTTGGACAAAGTCGGAAATCGGAAATCGGAAATCGGAATGGCTTGGGACGTTCCGCAACATCTTGGCTATCAACAGTGTCCAACGTTAGACGGGTGGCCGGCATATGTATTCAGCGGCGGTTCCATTTATTCCAAAGACATAAATGAAACCGCCGCTTAGGGCATGTGCCGATAGCAAGGCTCGGACATTCAGTCATTCACTGATTCACTCCTTTTTCCCTCGGATACCTCAGCATATCACCCGGCCGTAGCTTGTGATTGGGCGGTATGCGGTTGAGCCCGATGAGGGCGGGCAGGGAAGCCCCGGGGATGCGGTGGTAGATCTGTTCCAGCGTGCCTTTGTCCTGAACGATATAAATCAATTGCCCAAAAGCGGGGTTAGCTTCGTATGCTTTCAACGGATGAAGTTGCCTTCCCTCCAGCGGAGGAGGAGGGGAAAGGAGCTGGATCTCCATTTTTTCCAGCGGTTTGAAGCGCCGGAACTCTTTGGGTTGGTAGATCGCCAGTTTTTGCCCTTCTTTCAGCTCTGTAGACTGGAGGTTGTTCCAGGCGATGATCTGGTGGACGGAGCACTTCAGGTTTCTGGCGATCTTCCTCAGGCTTTCTCCCTTTTTGACGACATAGGTTTGCCGGACGTATTTTTCCCGCCAGTTTTCCTGCTTTTGGCTGACGACGACCGGAGAGTCGTCGAAGAAGTGGTCGGCCAGGTGGTCAGGCCGCTGGGCCTCCAGATAATCTTTAAATGCCGGCATGACTCTTTTGGGCAGAATGAGGTAATTGCCCTTTGGGTTTTCGGGTATGATCCTCTGTTGGTATGCCGGATTCAGGGTTTCGATCATTTCCAGGGACAACCCGGTGATCTGTGCGATACGGTGAAAACTGAAATGGCCGTATACTTTTACCGTCTCCGTGATCTGGTAGTCCAGCGGAGGATAATCCGGGGTGACCTCGTGTTCTTTATAGTACTCCATCAGGTAGGTGGCGGCGATATAGGCCGGCACGTAATTGCGGGTCTCGCGGGGCATATAGCGGCGGATGCGCCAGAAGTTCTTGCTGCGGCCCCGCTTGATGGCGCGGCTGACCCGCCCGGAACCCCCATTGTAGGCCGCCAGGGCGAGCGCCCAGTCTCCGAATTTTTCATACTGGCGGGAGAGGTAATCCAGGGCCGCCCGGGTAGACTTATTGGGGTCTTTTCGTTCGTCAACCAGTTCATTGATCAACAGGCCGTATTCCTTGCCCGTCAGGGGCATAAACTGCCAAAGGCCAACGGCGCCGACCGGAGAAGTGGCGTAAGGGCTGAGGGCAGACTCCACCACCGACAGGTACTTGAGCTTTTCCGGCATGCCCCGCTCCTGCAGGTACTCTTCAAAGAGCGGAAAATACAGCACGGTGCGCCCCAGCAGGCGCTCCGCTTTGTCCCGGTTCCAGATCAGGTATCCTTTGATGTATCCTTTGACAACAGAATTGTAGCGGTGTTCAACAAGAGGGTCCTCAATAGCTTTGAGCCTTTCGATGACTACCGCTTCATCGTAAGTGGGGTAATTTTCGGCATTCAGAAAGAGGGGGAAGAGGAACAGCAGGGCAAAATATGCCGCTCGCGGAAAAAAGGTTCTCACGGTATGTGGTTCCATCATACTGGAGTTAGTTAAAGAATAATATCAACAGCTTTTCGGAAAAAGCTAATGATATTTTACCACCGCATTAATTCAGTTATACGATGGAAGCCGGCATTAGTTGCGTCACCGGCCGGGCAGAGAAAAAACTACCCAGTTTACAAATTTAGGCATTCAATATGGTAAATTGCGCTGATCGTACTGCCTAATTACTAACATTTTTAGCCTGGCGTGATAACATCACAGGGCAAGTAATAGTTTCCCCGGTCACCGGATAATTGGCTTTACTGCCTGGATAACAAGGCTTTACCGAATGCCAGCAGCTTTGCTTCCTCGAATTTCGGGGCCATAAACTGAATGCCTATCGGCAACCCATTGTCATCCTGGCCTATTGGCAGGGAGATGGCGGGAATGCCCGCCATATTGGCCTGGACGGTAAAAATGTCGGCGAGGTACATGGCTACGGGGTCGTCCATTTTATCCCCCAGCTTCCAGGCGGCGCCGGGAGCGGCGGGCATGAGGATGAAGTCGTACTCCCTGAAGGCCTCGTCGGTTTTATCTTTGATGAGGCGCCGAACTTTCTGTGCCTTGGAATAATAGGCGTCGTAATAGCCGGCGCTGAGTACGAAGGCGCCCAGCATGATGCGGCGTTTGGCTTCGGCGCCGAAGCCCTCGGCCCGCGATTTTTTATACGTGCTAATCAGGTCGGTGGCATTGGAGCTGCGGTAGCCGTAGCGGATGCCGTCGTAGCGGGAGAGGTTGGTGGAGGCCTCGGCGGTGGTCAGCACATAGTAGGCCGGGATGATGTAGTCGAGGTATTCGAAATCGATGCCCTCCACCACATGGCCGTCATCGCGGAGCCGCCCGATGAGGGCCTGGCAGGCGGTCCTGATGTTTTCGTCGAGGCTGGGGTGCTCCAGGGCGGTATTGAAATAGGCGACCTTTGCCTTTTTATCGAAGTGGAGTAGTTGTGAGTAGGCCGGTGGTACTTTCCGGCTGGCCGTACTGTCGAAGTCATCCGGCCCGGCCATAATTTCCAGCAACAGAGCGGTATCTTCTACCGAATGGGCCAGGGTGCCGATCTGGTCGAAAGAAGAGCCGTAAGCCAGCAGGCCGTAGCGGGAAATGCGCCCGTAGGTGGGTTTGAAGCCGACAACCCCGCAGAAGGCCGCCGGCTGGCGCACCGAGCCGCCGGTATCCGAACCCAGAGACGCCAGGCAGGTGTCGGCCTGTACCGCCACTGCCGAGCCGCCGGAAGAGCCGCCCGGCACCCTGTCGGGGTCGGCGGCATTTCGGGTAGGGCCGTAAACGGAGGTCTCGTTGCTGGACCCCATGGCGAACTCGTCACAGTTTACACGGCCGATTATAATGGCGTCTTCCGCCAGCAGGCGTTCGACGGCGGTGGCGGAAAACAGGGAGGTGAAACCCTCCAGTATCTTTGAGCCGGCAGTGACGCCGTGATCTTTATAACAGATGACGTCTTTATGCGATAGCACCATCCCGAACAGGCGCCCAACCGATCCCGCATCCTCCCGGTAGCGGGCGTCGAGCCGGCGGGCGCGCTCCAGCGCTTCTTCGGCGTAGACTTCCACATAGGCGTTGAGGCGCCTGGTGGCTTCTATCCGGGAGAGATAATATTGAACCACTCCTTCGCAGCTTTCTCCGCCTGCCCGTATAGCCTCCTGAACTTGCTGTAACGTCTTATATTTTGGCATATTCAATAGTGGTTCATTTTTCAATAACCCAAAGGCCCTTGCCGGCCGCCTGGCCGGGGCGCTGAATATCAAAGTGGCGCTTTTTGCCGCCGATGATCATCGCTACGCCCACCCCGGTCAGGCCCAGGCTGTAGCCTGCCCAGCGAAAATAGAGATCCGAATTCATCTTGCCTTCGCTGTAGTCGATGCTCGCCAGAGGCGCAACCACCAGTGCACTCAACGCGCCCAGGGTAGTGATCAGCGCGCCCATATTCGACCAGTCCTTCGCGCCTTTTTTGCGGTAGGTGATGTGGCTGATGTCGGTAATGGGAAGGGAGATCGGCGGTACATTCCTGATGTCGGTATATTCAATATCTTCCTTGCGGGAAAGCCCATTGCTGAACCGCAGCGTCTTCTCCTCATCTACAGGCAATACCCGGATCAGCCCCCGGTTGGTATCCTTCAGCTGTCCTTTCAGCAAGCGGTAACCAAAGGCCAGTTCCGGCCCTTCAATCGGCAGGCCAAGGCCGATGTGCCCTTCCGCCTTGAGCGCCTTCTCCTTTCCGGTCAGCGAATTGCGGAGGGTTACCTGCCCGGGGAGGGTGGATAGGCCAAGGAAGATGGCCGCAGTAGTCAGTAAAAGTGCTTTCATCGGGAGTATAGATGGTTAAGTGGTTAAATTGTTTCTTGGTTGGCGCTCGTCAATAGCCAGGCTTTATTCAGGCACTGTTCGGAATTCGGTGTTCGCTTTCGCCAGGTGCTCAGCCTGGTGACATCTTTCGCCATATATACCGGACTTTAGCTCGTATCACAACAGTTTACAAAGCGAAAGGTGTCATCTGGCGAAGTGAAGGCCAGTATCCCCTTAGGGTCTCTCAAACGCAGCACGGATCTTTCTTCTTCGCTGATCCAGGGATAACTTTTTGGTTTTCTTGCTTTACCCCGATAATCTCTCTATAATTTTCTCCAGCTTCAGCCCCTCCTGCGCTCCGGTCTTCATATTTTTGAAACCCAGCTCGCCGCTTTGCATCTCATTGCTGCCGACGACGATGGCGTAGGGGGCATTGCGCTTATCCACGTATTTAAACTGCTTACCCATTTTGGTGGGCTCGGGGTAGATCTCGGCGTTAATGCCGGCGGCCCGCAGTTTGCGCAGGCACCGGAAAGCATAACGGTGCGTGGCGTCGTCGAACGCGAGGAATACCGCTTTCAGGCGGGTGGCGGTATCTTCAGGGAAAAGCTTCAGCTCTTCCATAACGTCGAAGATGCGCTCGGCCCCGAAGGAGACGCCCACGCCGGAAGTGCCGGGCATGCCGAACACGCCGGTCAGGTCGTCGTAGCGGCCGCCGCCGCCGATGCTGCCCATCTTCACCCCTTTTGCCTCTACCTCGAAGATGCAGCCGGTGTAGTAGCTCAGCCCCCGCGCCAGGGTGACATCGAAGGCAATCTCATTGGTGGAATCGCCGATACCCAGGTAATCAAAGACGGTTTCCAGCTCTTCCACGCCTTTGAGGCCGGTGGGGCTCTCGGCCAGCAGCGGCTTCAGCTCGTCCAGGCTTTTGGCCTGCAAGATGTTTTTGATCTTATCGATACCGGCCTGGGGGATCCCCCTTTCCGCCATCTCCTTTTCTACTCCCTCCATGCCGATCTTGTCCAGCTTGTCTATGGCGATGGTCATGTCCATAAAGGAATCCCTGATGCCGGCGGCCTCGGCGATGCCGGCCAGCACCTTGCGGTTGTTGAGCTTGATGGTTACTTCCAGCCCCAGTTTGGCGAACACTTCGTCGTAGATCTGCGCCAGCTCCGCCTCGTAGACGAGCGAATCGGAGCCCACCACGTCCACGTCGCATTGATAGAACTCCTGATACCGCCCTTTTTGCGGCCGGTCGGCCCGCCAGACGGGCTGTATCTGGTAGCGCTTGAAGGGGAAGGTGACCTCGTGCTGCCGCATGACCACGTAGCGGGCGAAAGGCACCGTCAGGTCGTAGCGCAGCCCCCGCTTGGAAATGGAGGAGATGAGCTTATTGGAATCACGGGCGTCGAGGGCCTCTTCGTCAGCCTTGGCCAGGAAGTCGCCGTTGTTGAGCACCTTGAAGAGCAGCTTGTCGCCCTCCTCGCCGTACTTACCGGTCAGGGTGCTCAGGTTTTCCATGGCGGGTGTCTCGATCGGCTGATAGCCGTAGCGCACGAACACCTCGCGGATGGTGTCGAAGATGTAGTTTCGTTTATTGACTTCTTCGGGGGAGAAATCGCGGGTCCCCTTGGGTATGCTGGGTTTCATCTATGGTCGAAGGTTATTGGTTAATTGGGTTATTGGTTAATTGGGTTATTGGCTATCGGTAGGCTCCCTAATAACCAGTAACCAGTAACCAATAACCCCATTACAACGCCGAAGCGAACTGCTTCAAAAAGCGCACATCGTTCTCGAAGAACAGGCGGATGTCGCCAATGTCGAACAGGCGCAGGGCCTGCCGCTCGATGCCCATGCCGAAGGCAAAGCCGGTGTATTTCTCCGAATCGATGCCGCAATTTTCCAGTACGGCGGGGTCGACCATTCCGCAGCCCAGGATCTCGAGCCAGCCGGTGCCCTTGGTCAGCCGGTAGTCCTTCTCCGTCTCGGCGCCGAGGTAGACGTCCATCTCGGCGCTGGGTTCGGTGAAGGGGAAGTAGGACGGCCGCAGGCGGATCTTCGCGTCCGGGCCGAACATCTCGCGGGCGAAGTACAGCAGCGTCTGCTTGAGGTCGGCGAAGGAGACGCCCTCGTCCACATACAGCCCTTCCACCTGGTGGAACTGGCAATGCGAGCGGGCGGAGATGGTCTCGTTGCGGTACACCCGCCCCGGGGCAATGACGCGAATGGGCGGTTTCTGCCGGGTCATCACGCGGGCCTGCACCGGAGAGGTATGGGTGCGCAACAGGAGCTCCGTGCTTTCCCGGAGGTAGAACGTATCCTGCATGTCGCGGGCCGGATGGTCTTCCGGCGTGTTCATAGCGGTGAAGTTGTGCCAGTCGTCCTCGATCTCCCGGTCGTCAGCCACCACGAAGCCGATGCGCTCGAAGATGCGGATGATGCGGTTCAGGGTGATGGTGACCGGATGGCGGGCGCCCAGCTCCAGCGGCTCGCCGGGGGCGGTCAGGTCGATGTCCTGTACGGCAGCCTGCTCGGCGGCGGCTTCCAGGCCGGCCTTGAGGCTTTCGTACTTGGCCTCGGCGGCTTCTTTCGCGCTGTTGACCAACTGCCCGTATTCCTTCTTCTGCTCATTGGCGATGTTCCGGATCTCCCCGAACAGCGGTTTGATGACGTTCTTGGAGCCCAGGTATTTGATGCGGAACTGCTCCAGGGCCTCCAAGCTGTCGGGCTGGGCGGCCTCAATATCTGCCTTAATTTGTTTTACCTTGTCGAATGTTTCTGCTGACATAGCGTCCTTGTGTTTTTGAACCGCAGGTGGAAAAACTCGGCTTTTAAATATTCCCGGCTTTTTTTCGCCCCGGACGTAATTTCAATTAACGGAGCGCCAGAGCCTATAGTTCCTGGCCAATTCCTTTTTTCCGGGCCCAAAGGTAAGGATTTTGTAACAAAAAGGAGGCTGCCTGTCCACAATTCGGCAGCCCCCCCCTGAGCCTCCGAATCCCGAATCCCGCCCGTCTTCGCCCCGACTTCCATGAAGTACGGGGCTCTGCCGGGTAAAAATCCCGAATAACGAACATCCGAACTACCTCGCCAGCGCCACTTCCCCCTTTACCACCTCAACCTTTCCATCTCTGAGCAGCAATTCTCCGTAAAAGGCATATACCCCGGCCGGCATCGGCTGCCCCCGGAAGTTGCCGTCCCAGCCCAGGTTCTCCTGGTTGGGGGGGAAGCCGTCCCGTTTGAACACCTGCTCGCCCCAGCGGCTGAATACCTGCAGCGTCTGCACCTGCTCCACTTCCGGGCCGGCGAAGACGGTGAAGAAGTCATTGCGGCCGTCCTGGTTGGGCGAGAAAGCATTGGGCAGGTAGCTGCGCACGGTTCGGTCTACATCGATGAAGACTTCGTCCGTGCCGGTGCAGCCGCTGCTGTCGCGGGCCGTCAGGCGGTAGAGGGTGCTTTCCGCCGGGCGGGCGACGGGGTCCGGGCAGTCCTTACAGTTGAGCCCGGTGGGCGGCATCCATTCGTAAATGGATGGCATTCCCGAAATGACTGTAACGGCCAGGCGGATGCTGTCGCCCAGGCGCAGGGTGGTGTCTCTCGGCAGGCGGACGCCCACGGGCGCCGGCTCGCTGACGTTGGCCGGATAGGTGGCTTCACATCCTTCCGCATCCCGGATGAAGAGGATGTAATTCCCCGGAGCCAGGCCGCTGAATAACCCTTCCTGTTGCCACTGTTCTCCGTCGAGGCTGTACTCGTAGGGGGGCGTGCCGCCGGAAGGGTTGTTCACTAGGATGGCGCCGTCTTTATCGCCGAAGCAGCTCACCGGCGTACTGCCGGGCTCAGCGGTAGGCCTGGGGATGATGTCATATACCTGCTGTACGCCCACGCTGGAGCACCGGAAGGCATCGGTGACCGTTACGGAATAAGTGCCGACGGCCAGCCCGTCGATGGTGGCCGTCGTCTGCCCGTTGCTCCAGAGGATCGCATAAGGCGGCGTGGCGCCGCTGATCTCCACCGTCAGGCTGCCGGAGCGGGAGCCGCAGCCCAGCCCCCCGGGCTCGATGTTGAGCACCGCTGTGTCCTGAACGACAAAGGTGATGTTGTGGGTGGAGTCGCAGCCCAGGTAAGATTCATAGGTTTCGGTATACAGGCCGGCCTGGGTTACCGGCTCGCCGAATACG
>JAGFJE010000597.1 GCA_024103175.1 Phaeodactylibacter sp. | reverse complement strand
GGCAGGATGGCCAGCACCCAGGCGGCGATGAAGGCCAGGACGGTATTGCCCCACCACACGTTCCACGACAGAGCCGGATAGCGGCGCTTCAGCGGCCGCCATTGAAACCAGGCCAGGATGGTACCCGCGATCAGGCCGCCCACCAGGGCGATGGCCAGCCCTTCGATCTTGCCGCCCAGCGTGCCCGGCTGCCCGAGCCACTGGCTTTCCAGCGAAAGGATGCCCGCGGCAACGGCAATGCCCAGAAAGATGCCCACGGCATCGTTGAAGATCCAGTTGATGCGATAGGAGAGTTTCATGATGTTTGCGTGTTGGTTCTTTTATTAGAACAAAGGAGCGGGTCAGGCGGATGTGGAGGCCAGCCTGTTAAGTTGGATGCTGCATGGGAAAATGGAACACGGATGTACACAGGTTGATCGGATGGCGCGGCTCGAGGGCCATCTGAGGCATTCATTCCTTCATTCCTTCATTCCTTCATTCCTTCATCCTCCCCTCCCCACACCTCCTCCTATACTCCCCCAGCCGCTCCCCCGTCTCCCGCAGGAACACCCGCCGCAGGTAGCTCGGGTCGGAAAAGCCGGTGCGCCAGGCCACTTCGGAGACGGTCAGCCCCGGAAGCAGCAGCAGCACCTTGGCCTGTTCTATCCGCACCAGGTGGATGTAGCGGGCGGGGTTGCGGCCGCTCAGCGCCCGCACCTTGCGGAACAGCTGGGCGCGGCTCAGGAAGACGGCGCCGGCCAGCTCGGCCACGCCGAAGGATTCGTCGTCCAGGTTGTTAAGGATGCAGGCCCGGACCTGGGCCAGGAAGGGTTGCTCCGGATAGAGCAACGGCGGGGTGGAGGGTATAGTCAACATGGCCTCGGGTTTTTAAGGCGGGGTAAACTTGACAAGTTTTGGCTTGCGGAGTGCTCCTGGTAAACTTGTCAAGTTTTACCTGCTTGTTCTATGTATGACACGGATAAGGAGACAAAGGCCCCATACTGTAAGATTATTTTATAAAAAACGCTTTCTATGAATTCGGAATTTGAGATTTCTGAAGTGCGATTTTTGACCTTTGATTTATCCTCAACAGGCTGCACACCGATGGCTGCTCTTCCGGGGCACATCAAAAATTTCACCCGGCTCGAAGAGACGGGCAAACAACAAACAACAAACAACCGGCGCCCCATCAGGCCTAATCACACCCCCCACAGATCTTCCCGGTAATATTAACCTCCAGCTGCCCGGTGGCAAAATTCGCCGGCCCCTGGTTGATGATCTCGCCGGAGGCGCATTTGAAGTCACCGGTGCCGTCCACGATGGTCATCACGTCGTACACCTGGAAGCGGGTGAGGGTGGTGTCCAGCGGGGTAAAGGTGGCCTTGTCGCTGGTCCAGAAGGCGTTGCCCTTGCCGTCGTCGAAGTAGTGGACGAGCTCTACGTCCATGCCGGTGGCGGTGGGCGTCTGTTTGGTGACCACCGACTGGAAATTGCCTGTATATTTACCGAAGGTGGTGGGGTTGGGCAGCCC
>JAGFJE010000595.1 GCA_024103175.1 Phaeodactylibacter sp. | reverse complement strand
GAACGGCTGCTCCTCCCGCTCGATCCTTTTTCCCGGGATGCCGAGGTAGGCTTTCGCCACCAGCACATTGGCCAGTATCACCCCAACCATCACCCAGGCCATGTGCACTACCGGCGCCCCGAACCAGGTGATCACCAGGCTGCCGACACCGCCGCCGATAACGCCGCCCAGGCTGAAGAAGCCATGGGAGGCCGACATGAAATGCACCTCGTCTTCCTGCTCGATCTCCGAAACCAGGGCATTCATGGCAATATCCGTGAGGCAACAAAACAGGCCGCAGACATACAGGGCGGCGCAGAGCAGCGGATAACTACCAGCGGACAACGGCAACAGGAACGCCACAGATAGAATGACAATACCGCCCAGCGTCGCCCTGCCCAGCCCCACCCGGCCAATGATGGACGACGAGGCCGGGATCATGGACAGGGTGCCCAGCGCAAAGCAGAACAGGGCGATGCCGACCTGCCCGTCGTCCAGGCCCAGTTTCTGTTTGACATAGGGAATGTACAGCACCCAGGTGCCGACCAGGATGTTGAGGGAGGCGAACACCCAGGCGGGGGCGAAGTAGCGGAGCCTGGAGAAGATCAGTTGCAGAGCGTTCATGGGGCAAAGATAGGCCAATCCGGAAAATTTCCACCGTATTTCCACCGTCACTACCCTCCCGGCCTGCCCTCCACTATCGCCCTTTTTTTCTTATCTTTACTACCATGAAAAAGTACCCTATCGGCATACAGGATTTTCAAAAGCTTAGAGAAGGCGGCTTCCTATACGTTGACAAAACAGAAGCAGTCTTTAATTTAATCAAGCAGGGGCAATATTACTTTCTCTCCCGCCCCCGCCGCTTCGGCAAATCCCTGCTGCTCTCCACCCTCAAGTACTTGTTCCTGGGTGAGCAGGAGCTATTCGAAGGGCTGTGGGTCGACGGGAAATATGACTTTCCGCCGCATCCGGTGCTGCATTTCTCCTTCAGCACACTGGGCTACAAAGAGATCGGCCTGGAAGCAGGGCTTCACCAGGCCCTCGACAATAAGGCCAGGGAGGCTGGATTCGTGCTCACCCAGAAAGGGTTGGGGCCCCGCTTTCAGGAGCTCATACAGCGATTGGGAAAAGACGATCGTAAGGCAGTGCTGCTCATCGACGAATACGACAAACCCCTGGTAGACTATATAGATAATCCGGAAAAGGCCCAGGAGAACCGGGAAATCCTGAAGGGCTTTTTCTCTGTACTCAAGGATGCTGACCCTTACCTGCGTTTCTTCCTGATCACCGGCGTCTCTAAATTCAGCAAAGTGAGCCTGTTTTCGGACCTGAACAACCTGGAAGACATTACTTTGGCGCCATCCTCCACCACGCTCACCGGCTATACACAGGCGGAACTGGAACATCACTTTGAAGAACCGTTCCGAGAAATGGCCAAGGCGGAGGAACTGGACTATTCCGCCCTGTTGGAAAAAGTCCGCCTCTGGTACAACGGTTACCAGTGGTATGGCCCGGAAAGGCTCTACAACCCCTTTTCCATCCTCAACCTGGCAAAACAGCAGCGGTTCGCCAATTTCTGGTGGGAAACGGGTACGCCCTCCTTCCTGATCAAACATTTAAAAAAAGGGTTTCATTATGATCTCGAATCCGTCGAGATCGGATCGGATGTATTTGAAAGCTATACCCTTGAAAACCTGAATTGGAAATCGCTGTTGTTCCAAACCGGCTATCTTACTATTCAGACATACCACAAAGAAGACCGCTTATACACCTTAGGATATCCGAACCTTGAGGTGAAGGACGCCATGCACCGGCATCTTCTGGGCGCTTTTAGAGAGAGTGACAAGTCAGAAAGCTAACCTTTATTTGTTAAGATAAAACGTTCTCTGGAGGCCGGGAGCCTGGAGCAGATGATGGAGGCAGTTAATATTCTTTTTTCTACTATACCCTATCAGATTTTTCAGCAAAGACAAGAGGCATTCTTCCATGCTGTACTTCACCTGGCTTTCTCCGGCATTGGCCTGCTTGTTGAATCTGAGGTAAGCACAGCCAAGGGGCGGGTCGATACCATCGTCCACACTAAAAACCGGGTCTACGTCATGGAATTCAAACTCGACGGATCGGCAGAGTCGGCCCTGCAACAGATCCGGGATAAACGCTACGGCAGCCCCTTTTTGGGAAAGGACAAAGAAGTGATCGCCCTGGGGATAAATTTCAGCTCAGCGGATAAGGAAGTGGCGGAATGGCAGGCGGTGCCTTATGAGGAGCTGCTGGTGGAGGGGTGAGGGGGGAAGGAATGAAGGAATGAAGGAATGAAGGAATGAAGGAGCAACGCAGCTTGGGCGGAAAAGAGTCCAAAGAATTGTTTAAGAATTTCGTTCCCGGCGCACTAGTGTCTTGGGCATTAAATAAGGGGAGAATAGCGCGAGGTTATTTTCCCGCCAGACAAGGCGCGAGGAAGAAGCATAGCCGGAGCTACGTGACTGACGAGCAACGCCGTATGGT
>JAGFJE010000571.1 GCA_024103175.1 Phaeodactylibacter sp. | reverse complement strand
GCAATAGCTGACAGCCCCTGCAACGGGCATTTCCCGGCAGGACAAACTGCTATCCAGTAGGTATTTTGGTTTTTAAATGTCTTCTCGGGCAGCCGACATGAGGGCAATATCATACTGAAAACCTGCTAGAAGCAGGTTTACGCGGGCCTGGAGGCCCGCGCTCCATGTCCTCCGGCGACTTAACGAAATTGAGCGTATATTGAGTTGGCCAGGAAATGACAAACAGAAAGGAAATGATCGGCATAACTGAGCCTAAGCGGAAGTATTTCAGCCATGAATTCAGCCTGGAATACTGCCCGGAGTGTAAAGGGACGCTTACAGAGAAGGCCTGCACCATTCTGTTGGCCGTCAGGTCCGCCAGGGATAAAGCTGAATTTCTGACAAACCTTTCCGGCAGCCGTTTTTGCGAACGCTGCCCGGTAGTGGTTTTTGATTCTTCAAAAGTAGAATATGCGGCTATTGCCGGATTAAAAGAGGAGACGAATTTTAAATATACTGTACTGGGTATTGTCGACCTGGACGCCGTGCCCGAAGAAAAACGAAACCTTGAGCTGGGTACGGATGAGAACCCCCTTCCCCTGATCGACTTTTTGCCTCCACTCCCCAGTGTTACCGGCCATTATAGCCTTAACGATCCCTGCCCTTGTGGCAGCGGGAAAAAGTATAAGAGATGCTGTGGGGTGGAGAGAAGCCTGAGCCGGCGCCGTAGGCGGTGAATCGGAAGGGCACGTTCCACTTCCCCGTGCTTCCAAAGCGCTATCCCCCGTCCGGATAAATAAATGCGGCCGAGTGCTAAAGTAACCTTCCAAAACCCGGCCCAACCTCTTATCCTTGCCCTAAAAGAACCAAATGAAAACAGGGAAAGTAGCGTTCGCGGTGCCGGGTTAGCCGCAGTGAATATACTGCGCCACCAGCTTCCTTATCTCTTCCTCCCGGCCGTACAAACGCTCACTCAGCCCCTGGTCGTCGAACTGCTTCAGCTGCCGAATGAACCGGCTGATGGTTCCTTCCGGGAAAATGCCGCCCGCTTCGAAAACCGCCCGGTGGTTTTCCAGGGATTCGGCCGACTCCCGGCAGGATTGCGGCAGTTGAACGAGTTGGTTCAGAATGGCCCGGTGGGCCTCATCGAAGATGTCGACATCGACGTAGAGCTGTTCCGCCTTTTTCAGGGCGTTTTCATCCAGCAGGCCCTGCTTTACGGCGATGATCATGCCGGCCAGCAGGTGGTAGAGGTCGGCGGATCCGTCCGGCGAGCGGAATTCAATGGTTTGTTTTCCGGCGATGTAGGGGATCTCTCCGGTTTCCTGCGGGTTGGCGTCCCGGATCATGCTGGTCCGGGCCGTCCATCCCAGGGGTACGCGGACGAGGACGGAGCGGTTGCTATCCCCCCAGCAGGCCATGGTCGGCGCTTCCTGATGGGGCACCAGGCGCAGGTAGGACGTGGGTATGGTATTGCCGAAAGCCGTCAGCGGGCGGGCCAGTTCGAGCAGGCCGGCGATCATTTTCCGGGCGGCATCGCTGAGCCTGTCGTTTTCGATCATGGCGTTTTGGCCTTCCTTCTCCAGCTGCAGGTGGATGTGCAGGCCGCTGCCGGCATTGCCCACGGCGATCTTGGGGGCGAAGCTGGCCTGTACTCCGTACTTTTGCCCCAGCATGCGCAGGATCCATTTGGCGATGAGGAGCTGGTCGACGGCATCCTCTACCTCTACCGGCATGAATTCTATTTCGTGTTGTTCATAAGTGTGCGTTTCGGTGGAAAAGTGGCCTACCTCGGAGTGCCCGTATTTGATCTTGCCTCCGGATTGGGCGATCAGCTGCATGGCCTCGATCCGCAGGTGTTCCCAGTTGGTGAACGGGCGGGAGCTGTGGTAGCCCTTCTGCACCGGCGAAGGATACAAGTCGTTGATCTGGCTGGCGATGTAATACTCGAGCTCCCCCATGGCCTTCAGTCGGTACCCCGTGCTTTTTACCAGGCTGGCGTGCGCTTTTCTGAGGATGTACTCCGGCGCGCTTTCCAGGGGCTGCCCGTCGGCATTGTAGAAGGAGCAGAGAATATTGAGGGCGGGAATTTCGGAAAAAGGGTCGACAAAGGCGGTCCGGAAACGGGGGATGACATAGAGGTCGCTGCGGCCGGCCTGTATGTAGGAAAAGAGGCTGGAGCCGTCTACCCGTTCTCCGGTGGACAGGAGGGAGTCGACGAACTCCTTGCTGGTGATGACGAAGTTGAGGGTTTTCAGCTTCCCGTCTTCGGCCACGTATTTGAAGTTGAGCAGTTCTATCCCGTTGTCGTCGATGAACTGCAGGATGTCGTTTTTCGTGAACTCCGAAGCCGGTTTTCTCAGGTGGCGGACCAGCTTGTTGGGGTTGAGGAGGACTTCTCTTTCGGTCATGGCGGGAAATGTGATTTTTTGTTTTCGTTACAATTTCCCCAGCAATCCTCCCAGCAACTTCACCGCATTCTTCACCACCTCATCGCTTTCCACCGGTATTTTAAGGTACGTCTGCCCCGTCGATTCATCCTTTTCGGTGATCTCCTTCACCAGTTGCTGGGTGGCCTGCTCGTCGGCCAGCGTCTGAGCGAGGCGGCCGAGGAAGCTGACGCCCTGGCTAATCAGCTCGCGGGGGCCGCCGGCGCCGGCGCCGAGCGGTTCTCCTTTGGGCTTCCGGGGCGATGGGGCCGATGGTTCTTTGACCGGGGCCGGTTCTTCCTCTCGCCAGTCTTCGGCCGGAGCGGGAGCCTCTTCTTCCGGGGCGGCGGGAGGAGCGCCCTGCGGCACCTCCAGGTCGGAGTCGCTGCCCACTTCGACCGCCGCTTCGCTGGGTTCGGCGGGAGCGGACACCTTCTCGAGGTTTTCCATAAAGTCGCGGAACTTGCGGTCGCTCATGAAGACAGAATCCTCCACGGCATCGAGTACGGCGTCGGCCAGGGAGGATTTGAACTTCAGGGTAGACAACATACGGTGCTCGATGGTGCCCTCGGAGATCAGGTTGATGACCTGCACCTGCCGCTTCTGGCCCAGGCGGAAGATACGCGCGATGCGTTGTTCGAGCACGGCGGGGTTCCAGGGGATGTCCAGGTTGATGACCAGGGCTGCCCGTTGGAGGTTGAGCCCCAGGCCGCCGGCGTCGGTGGAGAGGAAGACGCGGCAGTTGTCGTCTTCGCGGAAGCGGTCGAGCAGTTCCCCTCTTTTGGTGCTGGGCACGCCGCCGTGCAGGTAGGCGTATTCCACCTCCCGTTCTTCGAGTTCCTGGGAGACGATGCGCGTCATGCGTTCCCACTGGCTGAAGACCACCACTTTTTCCTCCGGCTCCGCCAGGCGTTCTTCCAGGATGTAGAACAGCTCGCTGATCTTGGTGTCATGGCGGGTTTTCTGGTCGACCAGGTAGGTGCTGTCGCAGCTCATGCGCATGAGGTTGAGGCAGCTGAGCAGGCGCTGGCGGTCCTGTTCTTTGAGGAAGCCGAGGCGGCGCCATTTGGCCACCAGCTGGGCGACATCGGATTCGAAGCTGTTGTGCAGATCCCGCTGCGGGGGTGTCATCGGCACCAGGAGGTGCTGGTCGATGCGTTCCGGCAGTTGTTTGATCACGTCGCGCTTCCGGCGGCGGATCATTACATGTTTCAGCTTCTCGTTGATCTCATCCAGGCGGCGGTAGCCGCGCACGGCTCCGGCTTCGTCCTTCACCTGGTGGCGGTGCAGCAGCAGGTAGAGCGGCCCCAGCAGGTGCTGGTCGAGGAACTGCACGATGGAATAGAGGTCCTCCAGTTTGTTTTCCAGGGGAGTGCCGGTCAGGGCCAGGCGGTAGGGGGCTTCCAGGCGCTTGACGGCCCTCGATATTTTGGTGTCCCAGTTCTTGATGCGCTGGGCCTCGTCGAGGATGATCAGGTCGGGGAGGCTCTGGTTGATGTGGGCGTAGTCGCGGGCGACGACGTTGTAGGTGATTATCTTGTAGAAATTTTCATCGTTGAGGTATTGCTCCCGGCGTTTGTGCATGGGCCCTTCGATGACCGACACGGTGCTATCGGTAAATTTGCGGATCTCGGCCCGCCACTGGTACTTTAGCGAGGTGGGGCAGATGATCATCACCGAGCCGATGCCCAGCTCGCGGCGGTACAGCTCCGCCGCGGCAATGGCCTGAATGGTTTTGCCCAGGCCCATCTCGTCGGCCAGCAGGCAGCGGCCGGCGCGGAGGGCGAAGAGCACGCCCTCGCGCTGATAGGGGAAAAGCTGGGTTTTAATTAATCCCTCCAGGCTGTTGGCATCGTTATCGAGCCGGTCTACGAGCAGGTGGCGGCGGGCATCGTCCCGTTTCTGGATGACGAAATCCAGCGCATCGGGGTAGCAGCGGAAATCCGGCGACAGCTGGCGGGCGGCATCCAGGAACTGGTCGATTTCCAGGTAGGCGTGCGGATAGAGCACACCCTCTTCATCGAAATAGCCTTTGGCCAGTTCCCGGAAGGCATCGCCCTGCTCTGTGCCGATGCGCAGGCGCAGG
>JAGFJE010000220.1 GCA_024103175.1 Phaeodactylibacter sp. | reverse complement strand
TCGGGGCTTTGGCGGAAGCCACCCGTGCTCCCCTCCATCTGGATTGGCTGGAAGAATCGGCCTATTTCAACGACAGCCTGCTCTGGGACAGCCGCCCCGCCTATCAGGGTTTTTACAATACCGCCGGTGAGGATTGGAGCAACCCCAACGGGAAGGGCTTCACGGCCACCGTAGACGCCATCACCACCTGGGTGCTGGCCAAAGCGCTGGTTACCGGCGCTCCGGAAGACGAAGAGCGCCTGCTGGCTGTGGCCGACAATATTATCGACTACCTTTACGAGAGCATGTTCCTGCCGCAGGTGCAGTTCGGTTTTGCCGAAGGGTATAACTCCAACTGGGGGCTCAACGCTGGCAGTCAGGGCGGCTCCACCGGCCATGTCATTAAAACGGCCTGGTGCCTGGCGCGCGCCTATATGATCGAGCCGAAGCACGAGTACCTCGTCGCCGCCCAGTACATGATCGACGATATGATGTACAACGGCGGCTATGATTATAACAACGGCGGCCTGTATGCCAATTACAACTGGGGTACGGGAATTGTAGAGCAAACCAAAAACCATTGGATGCTGGAGCAGGGCATTACCGGCGGCCTCATCAACTACTTCCTGGCTACGGACCCCGTCGACCGGGAGCTGAACCTGGGTATGGCCGACCAGTGCCTCGGCTTTTACATGGAGCACTTCATCGATGAGGAATACGGGGAATGTTACATGGCGACCAACGCCCTGGGAGGCGTGACCAACGCTGATAAATCCGACGCCTTTAAAGGAGGCTACCACAACATCGAGCTGTCCTACCTGACCTATGTCTACGGCAAGCTTTTTGTACACGATGAGCCACTGCCGCTCTACTACCGTTTTGAGGAGAGCGCCGAAGAACGCCAGTTCAAAATGACGCCGCTGGCTATCGTAGGCGATATTCTCGCCATCAGCGAAGTAGAACTGAACGGGGAAGCCTACGCCAATTATGACGGCGACAGCCGTGTGCTCACCATCCCGGCCGGCGTCGGCGGGATCTTCAAGGTCACCTATTTCCTGGACGGGGAACTCGTTTCTGCCGAAGAGCTGGAAAGCCGGCCTTCTGTGCAGGTGTTCCCCAATCCGGCCCGGGAGTACTTCTTCCTCGCCGATATTCCGGACGGGGCCACGGTAAGTTTCTTCAACATGGAAGGGCGGATGGTGAAAGCCTATCAGGGGGTGCTCAGCGGGCAGCCCTTGTCCATCGCCGATCTGCCGAAGGGTATGTACGTCGTGAACGTCCGGGCAGGAGGCGAAGTGCAGCAGCAGAAGCTGATCCGGCAGTGATAGGCGGCGCTTTTTTTGCCTCACATTGTCGCCCAAAATATTAAACGCGGTTTTTTCGGCTATTCTCCAAAAAAATTACCGGCCTCACCTGCCCCCGGAAATAAAATTTTGTAATTTAGTTATAAGATACAGCACTCAGATACAGATAAACAAAGTTTTTCAAGCGGTTCTGTGAATGAGCTTTAAGCCAAAATACCTTTTACTCTCGTTGCTCTTCTCTGTTTCTTTCCTTCGGGGGCAGGAACCTGGCATCCGTTTTGAAAACCTCAACAAGGAAGACGGGCTCAGCCACACTCTGGTTAACGCCATTGTCCAGGACGGCCTGGGGTACATATGGATCAGCACCCAGGATGGCATCAACCGCTACGATGGCTATGAGTTCAAGGTTTTTCGCCCCAGCCCGGAGCCCAATACGGTCCATCACCAGTGGGCCACTACGCTGTACAAGGATTCAAGAGGCAAGATCTGGATCCGTTATAACAAGGCGGGGCTGAGTTGTTATGACCCTTACACCGAGCGCTTCCGGAATTATCTCCATGAGCCGGATAACCCCCGGACGGTCTCCAGCAATTTTGCGAGTTCGCGCACGCAGGCCAAACAACAGTTGATACATGAAGATAAGGAAGGCCGGCTTTGGATCGCTACCGAAAAAGGGCTCAATCGGTATCATTCGGATACTGATGATTTTGAGCGGATCTATTTTGAGGGCCTCGGCAGCCCGGCCTTGCGGCAGCCGCCCGCTATCGCCCTTACCTCCGGCGCGCAGGGGAGCCTGCTTGTGGGCACTCCATACGGGCTTATCCGCTACCATCCGGGTAGTGGTAAGGCAGAAATGTTGCTTCGCCTCCGGGAAGAGTCCGGCGATTTTGTGACGAGCATCCATCAGGATAGGCAGGGCGTGATCTGGGCGGGAACCCGCCAGAACGGGCTGTTTAAGATCCGGGATGGCGGGGGAGCAAAAGGCTTGGAAACCATCAACTACATCTCGGAACTGAGAAATTCGCCCGAAGTGGAGGTAGCGGCCTTTACCATGCTGGAGGACCGTACGGGCAACCTCTGGCTGGGCGTCACCGATGGGTTGTATGTGCTGAAAATGAACGGCCGCGAGGAACGCGATCATTTCACCCGGCTATCCGATGTTGAGACGGGGGGGCGCGAGATCACTTTCTTACACCAGGATGTACATGGTAAAGTGTGGGCTGCCTCTTCTTCCCGGAACACCCTCTGGAGTATTGATACGGCAAGCCTGAATACCCGCTCGTTTCGGCATAACCCCTTTGATGAGAACAGCCTTGGCCCCAATGACATCAATTGCATTTTTGAAGACCGCCAGGGGGTGCTCTGGTTCGGCCACGAAAAGGGCGGGGTGACCCGGGCCAACCTGTTCAACAAAAAATTCATTCATCTCAACAATTCCAAGCCTGCCACTTCCGCATTGCCCAATAATGACGTTTACGCCATTTACATCGATGAAGGGGAAAACCTGTGGATAGGCACCTATAATGGCCTTTTCCGGAAAGACGGCGCTACCGGCGCCCAGAAGGTTTACCATCCGGAGCCCCATCATTTCGGGACGAATTTTACCTACTCCGACAAGCCTGGCGGCAAACTTGTTGGGACAATGGCGCCCGCCGGCGACGGCGCCCTGTGGCTCGGCTTTTTCGATTACAAGATCAGCCGGTTTGATCCGAAAACAGGCCGCTTCCAGAACTTTCAGCATGTTCCCGGTAAGGAAGACGCCTTTAAGATCTGGTCGATGCGCGACATCTGCGTGGCCTCCGATGGATCCACCTATTTTGCCGGCACCAACTACGGCCTGTGCAAGCTGCAGCCCGACGGCCAGCATTTCACCTATTATTTCCACGATGAGAACGACCCGAACAGCATTTCCGACGAGTGGCTGTACACGGTCATCGAAGATAGTGAAGGCATACTCTGGATCGGGACCAATAACGGCGGCCTCAACCGCTTTGACCCGAGAATGGAAACCTTTATCGCCTTCAAACACGAACCCGGCAGCCCCTCTTCGATTCCCGGCAATACCGTCAAATGTATCCTCGAGCAGCAAACGCCGCAGGGCGGCCGCCTGTGGGTGGGCACCGAGAACGGCCTGGGCCGCTTCGACCGGCAGGCAGGCACTTTCCATAACTATTATTCCCGGGACGGGCTGCCCAGCAACATCATCCACGGCATACTGGAAGATGGCCGGGGGCGCCTGTGGATCAGCACCAACGGAGGGCTCTCCTGCTTCGATCCCGGGACGGAACAATTTACCAATTATACCCAAGAGGATGGGCTGCAGGACAATGAGTTCAATGAAGGGTCCTACTTCAAGGATGAAAAAGGATGGCTCTATTTCGGCGGCGTCAATGGGGCCACTGCTTTTCACCCCGACAGCCTGAGCCCTAACCCCTACATGCCCAGCCTGGTGATCACAGAACTCAGGGTGAACAACGAGATCGTCCGGCCGGGGGATACTCTTGGCGGACGAGTATTGCTCAACCGCACTATTGGAGATACGGATAAGATTACGCTCACTCCTCACGATAAGGTTATTTCCTTTTCTTTTGCCGCCTTCCATTTCGCCGCTCCCTCCAAGATCAGGTACCGCTATAAGCTGGAACCCTTTGAGACGGAGTGGACCGAGGTGGGGTCCAATAAGCGCTTCATCAATTACACCAATATACCTCCGGGCGATTACCGGCTCCACCTGGAGTGCACGTCCATAGACGGAGGATGGGGGGCGGATTCCAGGGTGCTGGTGATGGAAGTGCTGCCGCCTTTCTGGAAGACCGCCTGGTTCAAATTGCTCCTGTTGTCCCTCATCCTGCTGGCCATTTTCACCGCCATCCACATCCGCACCCGCGTGCTGGCTCACCAGAAGAGAATGCTCACCCGCGAAGTGAGGGTCCGTACGCTGGAGCTGGAACGCAAATCCAGCCAGTTGGAGCAGGCTAACCAGAAGCTGAAAGGCAGGCAGGAAAAGATCATCGAGCAGAACAAAAAGATCGCCGAACAACGCGATAACCTGGAAAGCCGCAATCAGGCCCTCGAAGAACAGAAACAGGAGATACAACGAATGGCTGAACTCCTGCACCAGTCCGACCAGTCAAAACTGAACTTCTTTACCAATATCTCTCATGAGTTCCGCACTCCCCTGTCGCTCATCATCGGGCAGACCGAGGGCCTCCTCGACCAGGCCGCCTACCGCGACACCGGCCAGGTGAAGAAGAACCTCAACCTCATGTACCGCAATGAGAAACGCCTCTTCCGCCTCATCAACCAGCTCCTGGAGATCCGGAGGGTGGAATCCGGTAACCTGCAATTGGAACCCCGACACCGGGATGTTATAGGCTTCAGCCGGGAACTGCTGGCCCTGTTTGAGCCGCTGGCCGCCCGCCAGGGTATTTTGCTCGACTTCCGGCCCGCTCAGGACGAGCTGTACATGGACTTCGACCCCGATAAGCTGGAAAAGATACTGTTCAACCTCCTGTCCAATGCCTTCAAGCATACATCCACCGGAGGGATGGTTATGCTGGAAATGAACCGGCGGGGCAGCCAGGAAACGGTAGCCCTCCGGGTTGTCAATTCCGGAGAAGGGATTAAAGAAGAGGACCTGCCCTATATCTTCGACCGGTTCTTCCATGCTTCGGATCGTAACCACAACGGGGAACTTAGCACCGGCATTGGCCTGTCGCTGGTCAAAGACCTGGTGGAACTGCATCAGGGGGAAATAAATGTGGAGCTGACGGAAGAAGGGACCTGCTTCCAGGTGTGCCTGCCCGTCCGGCAAACCGAAAAACAAAGGGCTTCCCTCAATGGAAAAGATTTGGAGCGTCAATATTTCGATTTTGCCCGCTCCATGATGGAAGAAATGCAGGAAACGGAAGCCCCGGCCACATCGCCCAAAGCTGTCGCCGGTGTCGTTCACAATGAAGATACGCCTATCGTTCTGGTCGTGGAAGATAACCCGGATATGCGCCAGCTCCTGTCCGGCGGCCTGCAACATGACTACAAAGTATTGACAGCGGAAGACGGAAAGGACGGAGTAGAAAAGGCCTTCGAGCACATTCCCGACCTCATCATCAGCGATGTCATGATGCCGGAAACGGATGGCCTGGAACTCACCCGCATCCTGAAAAATGACCCGCGCACCAGCCATATCCCCGTCCTCCTGCTGACCGCCAAGGCCGAGGTGGCCGACCAGATCGCCGGCCTGGAAAGCGGCGCCGACGACTACCTGGCCAAACCCTTCAACCTCAAAGCGCTCAACCTCAAGCTCAAGAATATGCTGGAAACGCGGCAGGCCCTGATCAACAGCATCCGTGACAGCGTGCCGGCCATTCCGGAAAACGTCAATGTCAAAGCCATAGACCATGGCCTGCTGAGCCGCATCATAGAAGTGATCGAACAGCACATCGACGATACTACCCTCAACGGAGACCAGCTGGCGCGCGAGGTGGGCATGAGTAAGGGCAACCTCTACCGCAAACTAAAGGCCATCTCCGGCATGACGGTCAACATCTTCATCCGGACCATCCGCCTGAAAGTGGCCGCCCAACTCCTGCAGAAGGGTAATTACAATATCGCCGAGGTGGCCTACTCCGTTGGTTTCGACAACCCCAAGTACTTCTCCGTCTGCTTTAAGGAGATCTTCTCCCAGACGCCCCGGGAGTTCATGAATGCGCACGCCAAAGCTAAGGGGTTGAATGGTTGATTGTGTTGTCCGTCCTTTCCCGACAGTTGTCGGGATCGGCCGGATAAAATTGGGTTGATTGGGCAAGGGGGCTCTCAGAGATACTCGGGGGACTGTTCGCTGAGCGCTGTCCGCCGAACCAATGAGACACAGAGGCCAATCAACCTACTGCACAAATACCTTTCCTGATACCGCTTTCCCCTCTACCTCCAGCTGCAACAGATACACGCCCTGGGGCAATTCGCTGACATCCAGTTCGTGATAGTTGGCGTTTACGTTCTTTGCATATACCTCGGAGCCATCCATGCTGATCAACCGGAGGTTCCCGATCCTTTGGCCGCTGCTGATGTACAGCGTTTTTCCGGCCGGAACGGGATAAACTTCGATGCCCGCCGCCTTCAGCGGGCTAATGCCTGTCACGGGCGTTACTTCCACATCAAAGGATCTGACAATGCCTGCCAGCCCGTTGTAAAGACGTACTTCCATAGTAACAATACCTTCGGTATCCTCTACCGGCGTGTAGGTAATGGTGGCCGTGCCATCGGAAATATCGCTTACCTCCGGCGCGGGAATGATGGATCCGTCACTGCTGTATACCGCTATGCTTACGCCTTCGGAAGAGCCCTCGTAGCTGATGCCGGTGACGTTCACCGAATAAGACGACCCATCGGAAATGGCTTCCTGGCCGGGTATGTCGTCGGCGGTGAAGGCCACGCTGCCCGACAGGGCGCCCGCTACGATGGAGGTGATGCTGGAGGGAGGGAGCACCAGGCGGTCCTTGCCGAAAGGTTCGCTCTCCAGGACGTAGCTGTTCTCTACAGACTGGTACACCGTCAGGTTTTCAGGAATATTGCCCCCGGCGCCCCACTGGGCGGCAATCGGGCTGTCGCCCATATTGACGATCACAATAGCGGTACTTCCATCCGGGTTCTGCCCGGCATTGACGATCAGGGCGTCATTGTCGGAGGCGGCGCTGAACATCCGGGCGCCGGGGCGAAGGAACCGGTAGTAGTGCTTAGCAGCGTGATACTTCACCGTTTTCCTTGCTCCGCGGTAATAGCCGAAGCGCGCTCCCTGCTCGTCGGCGCCCGATTGCAGGGTCCAGTAAACCCAGCCCTGGGCTTCGCCCTTGCTGAGCCCCAGCCCGATCGCGCCGGCCACGGCCATGGCGCCTTCCTGGAAGTCGTCGGGCTCGCCGCTGGTTTCGGTCATCCAGAGTTCTTTTCCTCCGCCCTGGGCGGCGGTGAAGTTCCGGGCGTTGTTCCGCATGGTTACCCACTGCCCGCCGCCCAGGTTGCCGACGCCAATGCCGTCGGAGGCATAGCCATGGGTAGCGATGATATCCACATACGGAGCAGCCGTGGGATGGGCCTTCAGGGCTTCCATGTAAGCAACCATGCTGTATCCGTTCACGCCCTGTTCAAAGTTCTGCTCCGGCATGAATATCTTGGCCGTTACGCCCAGCTCGTTAAACTTCGGCCCTACGACGGCCACGACGTCCGCGAACTTTTCCGGGCTCAGGATGGCGGAATTGTAGAACTGGGAATAGGCCGGTTCGTTCTGCGGGCAGATGGCGTATACCTCCACCCCGGTTTTGGCCTTCACCGCCAGCCACCAGGCTGCCAGGAATTCCGCATATTCTTCGTAGAGCTCGGGCCTCACCCTATTGTCGGTTCCTTCCCAGGTGGGCGCGCTGTTGCTGGGGCCGCCGGCTTCCGAGAGGTTTTCCTTCATCCAGTAGGGCGGAGACCAGGCGGTGGCGATCACCTTCCAGCCGTCCACCCCGGCCCGCTCGAAGGCCTCTTTGTAGCGCTCTATGCCGGGGAAGATGTAGTCGAAATCCAGCGCGTCGAAATTCACCACACTGGGGTCGTCGTTGTCGTTCTGCGGCTCGAA
>JAGFJE010000547.1 GCA_024103175.1 Phaeodactylibacter sp. | reverse complement strand
CCGGACGGCGCAGTCCGGCTATCAGGGCAACGATATGGCGGCCTTCGTGCTCAACATCCGTGGCCACGGCAACAGCCGGGATCATGTCAATCCGGGATTTCCCGGCTACCTCCTGCACCACATCGAAGATGACGAGCTGTACATCTACCGCGGGGCGTATATGGACTGTCTCCGGGCGGTGGACTTCCTCTATTCCCGCCCCGAAGTAGACACCTCCCGGGTCGTGGTGGAAGGAGGCAGCCAGGGCGGCGCCCTGAGTTTTGCCACCGCTGCCCTCGACAACGAGCGGATCAACCTCTGCGTGCCTCATGTCCCCTTCCTGTCCGATTTCGAGGATTACTTCAGGGTGGCCGTCTGGCCGGGCAACGAGTTCAAACCGTACGTGGCGGAGCACCCCGACGTGGGCTGGGAACAGGTATACCGCACCCTGAGCTATATCGACATCAAGAACCTGGCGCCCTGGATAAAGGCGCCCGTTTTGATGGCCATCGGCCTGGAGGATCCTACCTGCCCGCCCCATATCAATTTTGCCGCCTACAACCAGCTGTCGGCGCCGAAGGAGTACATCGTTTACCCCCAAGCCGGCCACGGCCTTCCGGGGGAATACTACGAGACGATGATCCGGTGGATCAAAGAGCGGGTGGGGTTGTGATCAGTTTTTATCTTCCCGGCACGACGTCTCCTGGAAGCGCATCCACGGATCCGGTTTCAGAAAGTAATATTTGTCGATCTCTGCCTGCAGGTCGAAATTATCGTGGTCGTATTTGGGCGTGTATTCCACCGTATCCCAGTATATGGTATGGGGTTCGGCAGCGCGGAGGTCGCCGGTTGCGGCCATCCATTGGCTGAGGCTGGCCCTCATCCTTTTCAGCTCTTTTCTGAATGCGCGGCGGCCGGCGAGGTTATTCAGTTGGTAGGGGTCTTTCGAAACCTGGTACAATTCTTCCGCCGGGCGCTTGCCGAAGGCCAGCTGGAAGAAATCCGGCGATCCGCCATGGCCTTCCATATCCATGATCAGGAATTTGGTGATGGAGTTGTCTACATCCCCGTACTGGCCGACCGACTTATAGGCTTCGGGGTCGCCGGCGGGCCAGCGCTCCGGTTCGAAGTTCCGGATATAAAGGAAGTCCCGGGTGCGGACCGCCCGTATGGGGTAACTCAGGCCTCCCTGGCGGGCATTGGCGTGGCGTTCTCTTTCCAGGAATACCTGGCCGCGGGGCGGGGAGGGGCGGGAACGGGCGGTGTTATCCGGGACGAGGAGTGGCAGTAAGCTTTGTCCGAACATGCTTTCCGGAACCTGCTCATTCGCTGCTTCCAGAAAGGTGGGAGCGAAATCCACAAAATTCATAAAATCCTCGATCACCGTTCCCGGTTCAATTTTTCCTTTCCAGAAAATGGCCAGGGGCATGCGGGACCCGTAGTCGTATACATTGGCCTTCGCCCTGGGGAAGGGCATGCCATTGTCGCTGGTCATGACGATGAAGGTGTTGTCCAGTTCTCCTGCCTTTTCCAGTTGGCGGATGATCTCTCCGCAATCCCGGTCGAACCGCTCTATTTCAAAGTAGTAATCGAGAATGTCGTTGCGGATGCACTCCCGGTCCGGCAGGAACCCGGGAACATCCACCTCTCCCAGGTTCATCCCCGCTCTGATGCCCATACTGGGTTCGTAGGGGCGGTGGGGGTCATACCCTCCAAACCAGTAGCAGAACGGCTTTCCGGGGGGGCGGGCGTCGAGGAATGCCTGGAAGCTGTTAAAGGAAGGGCCGGCGGGGTTGTGTTCGTATCCGCCCCGCTTTTCATCGCCCGGGCCCCAGCCCTTTCTCGTCTTTCCGGTAAAATAGCCGGCTTCTTCCAGCAGGGATACCCAGTTGGGGAATTTGGAGGGGAATACGCTCCACAGGTTGCCGGCGCTTTCCAATTGGTGAGGGTAGCGCCCCGTCAGGATGGCTGCCCGGGAAGCAGAGCAGGAAGGGGCGGCGCAGTAAGCATTGTGGAACAACGCGCCTTCACCGGCCAGCCGGTCGAATGTCGGTGTCTTCACAATCTTGTCGCCGCAGGCGCCGGCGTGGGGATAGGACCAGTCGTCGGCAATGAGGAAAATGATGTTGGGACGGGGCGCCGAGGCCCCGGGGCCGGCGGCGGGTTCACTGCCGGCGAAGAACCCCAGAAAAAAGATGATAGAAAGTGGGTAAAGGATTGCAGGTTTCATACGCTAAAACTTCATTTACCCGGAAAAGATAGCCAATTCTGAGATTGCATAGCTAATTTCATAGCCATGGGCTAACCCGGGTTCGATATGTAGCCCCCAACTGCTATTCGCTATTCGCTGTTCGGTGTTCGCGCTTGCGGGGGCCCTCCTCGGGCAGGCGAACGCCGCCCGTCTTCGCTAAACTCTTCCGGGTAAAAACCGCCGAATTTTAACCGGCTCGCAGAGACGGTACCGAACTGCCGAAGTTGGGGTCTACCAGTCGAACTTGGGCTAAGTTAAAGGTAGAATGAATTAAAGGCTTTTGAGACAGCCTCCTTCCACAATTTTCATCGGGTTCCATTTTCCAGCACCAGCACCCAGTCGTTGCCTGCCCCGCTACCTGGTGGCGTGAAGGTAAGCGCTTCCGAAGTGCCGAACGTTCCGATGGTGGTGCTTTCCCCGTTGCGCGGGTTATACCAGGAGGCGCTGCACCGCTTTCCGGCCATTTTCGTCACGTCCACCCGTATGGGTTGCCCGGCAGGCGTATAGCAGTAGGCGTAGCTGCCATCGGAGGCGCGGGCCGCCATCATCTTGTCCGGGCCCTCGCCGGGATCGTTGAGGAGGAGGCCCTCATCCGGCTCCAGCAGCAGGAAGGGATGAGATTCAAACAGTTTCCGAACGTAGCTCATCTGCCTGCCGCCGGGATGATCCATGGCCTGCCGCCAGTTGCTGCGGCAGTAGATGTTGGGCTTTCTGCCGGGGGCGTACATCTGCCAGATATTGTTGTTGCCGTAGGTATGGCCGCAGGCGCCGGACAGGAGCGACCAGTAAGCAGCTTTCCGGACGTCGTAGTCGTCGAACCAGCCCAGCTTAAAGAGGGTATCCGCCGCCTCGGGGGTGAGGATTCCCCGCATATCGTCTTTTTCGAATTCGTAGAATTTCACCGGCAGGCCTTCGTAGCAGGGCTCGCCGTCCATCGTCGGTTTGACGGGAGTCATCCGGTAGGTTTTTTGTGTGAACTGCCAGTTGGGCGTATTGCGCCCGCCGTGGCCCGACTGGTGCATGTTGAAGTCGAGCCATTCGGCCTCGTGGAACCAGGTGGCGGAGGTTTGCCAGCCCGAGGGGTGGTAAGTCATCAGGTGGTTGCCCCCGTCGCCCTTTTCCAGGCCGCGGGCCATGGCGTTCCAGATCTCGCGGTGGCGATCGGTTTCTATCCAGCGGTCGCCGCCGAGGATCCAGATGATGGGCTTGTCTTTGTAGCGCCGGCCGAGGAACTCGCCGTAGGCCTTGGCGTTCTCCGGGGTGAAGATCTCCGGGCCAACGCCCCATACCTTGAATACCTTATCGCCCCAGGTAGGCAGCATACCAACGTAGAGCCCCTGCCGTTCGGCCTGATCGACGATGAAGTCGACGTGCTCGAAATAGGCTTCTATCGGCCGGGTGGGGTCCAGGTTTTCGAGGGGCACGTGTCCGTAGGGGTTGGGAATGAACAGGCCGTCGATCTCGGCCAGCACCACGGCCTGAATGACGGTAAATCCATTTTCGGCCCGGTTGCGCAGGTATTCGGTAGCCTCCTCCCGGTTGAGGCGGTGGAAGAGTTCCCAGGCGGTATCGCCCAGGTAGAAGAAGGGTGAGCCGTCCTCCTTCACAAGGAAGCGCCCGTTTTCGCTTACTTTCAGGCGGGGCATTGGTTGGTGCTTCAGATCTGCATAACTGATCAGTTCGATGCCGCGTTCGCGGATCACCTGCTTCACCCGCTCATCGGTGAGGGTTTTCAGGACAGCGCTGCGATCGGCGGCTACATCTTCATATTTCGGGTGGCCGACGGCCCGCTGTTCCGGGCTGTCGTGGGCCGGGTGTTCCACCAGGAGCCAGTCGCCGGGAGGGAGGCCCTGCAGCTCTTCGATGAACTTTTCGGTGCGCTGCTCAACCGTCATTTCCCGGTTGCCCCCGTAGCGCAGGCGTTGAACGCCGTAGTCCTCGGGTATGATGTTCAGCCCGTATTCTTTGGCGAGCCGGCGGAACAATGCCCGGGTGTCGTCATTGATATCCAGACAGCCCATGTGGGTGGTCAGGTGGCTCAGCTGGGGAATATGCCGACGGGCCAGCTCGATCTGCGCGCGCAGTTCCCGTTCAACTTCCTCGATCTTCCAGTTGTGCTCCAGCAGGGCGGAGCCGGGCGGGAAGTTGTCGTTGGGCCAGATGATGGGGAAGAAGTAGCCGTCCTCATCCGTCAGGCTGGGGGCGTGCGTCAGGGGGCGCCATTTTACGCCTGTCCACTCGCTGGTCAGGGTGAGGTGTGTGCCAACGTCTGCTCCGGGCATTTCGCGCAACAGGGCCACAGCCTCCGGGAACCAGGGAGTAGGGGCCATCACCTCTACCGTGGTGGTGATGCCGTTTTCGAAGGACTCCCGGATGCCGGTATTGGCCGAATGGGTGTAGCCCAGGTCATCCGAGCGGACGATAAGGCGAATGGGGGCGGAAGCTGATTGCGCTCCGGCAGGGAATACGGCGGAAAGATAAAGGGCCGGTAACCAGAACAGGCGGAGGGCTTTTTTCATAATGCGTCGTTGTTGGTTTTCGATAAATTTATCCACTTACACCTTGAAGAGCGTTCGGTATTTTTTCAAAAGGGGGCGCTATTTTAACCTGCCCCGTCTACTGTGCCCCGACAGCCCGGCCTCGGGCGCCAATTTTCTTCGGCTGCCGAAGCCATCAGCGAAGGCATGCCCGTTGGCGCGCGAGTTTTCTAAGCACAATCTAAATATGTCCGGCCCCTTAATACTCTGTAATTTAAGTTCTTTTACATCCCCTCGCAGCCCTATGGATCCCTAAAGGGAGAACCCCTTCCCGCAAAACCAGTATTAATGTTAATTGCGGGTGGCGGCTCCTCCTTTAGGAGACTGGGAGGCGGTGCTGGCAGTATCAACTTATTTAAATTACAGTGTAATAATACTACTTTGTTACTTTAAAAATTAATTGCTCCGAAGAGCCTGGAGCGTGGGCCTCCAGGCCCGCGAAAACCTGCTTGTAGCAGGTTTTAGTATGCAATTTCCTTTTTAAGAGGCTGCCCGAGGCAGCCTTCGCGGGCCTGGAGGCCCGCGTT
>JAGFJE010000546.1 GCA_024103175.1 Phaeodactylibacter sp. | reverse complement strand
TACCGGTATTGCTGCTTAGACGGCGGCTGCCGCCCGGCGCTTCCCTTTTTGGCATCCTTCCCGGCGCCCTCTCCTTCGTTTAGCTTATTGTAGATCTGTTTGTTGAATTCAGCGCTGATGACATCCTGGTCCATGCGCACCTGTTCGAGCATTACATCGGGGGTGATGAGGCCTTCATCGAAAGAGAAGACCCAGAACTCGGTATCATTGAGGCGTTTTTCCAGGAGCATATCGGCCTGTACATAGGCCTTTGCCCATTCCTCCGGGTCGACCCCTTCCGCCAGTTCAACCACCAGTTCGTTGGGAATAAGGTAGTCGGGGACGTTATCCTCGGGAGCTTCCTTCTGTATCCAGCCGGTATTGGACTGGGCCACCTGGTCGAGGAGGCTTTCCAGCCACTTGACCGAATTGGGGCGGATCTCCTTTCCGGTCACTGTCTTCTTTCTGCTGCCTTCGTAATAGGTGATGGATACGCTTTGCATGTCTGGTATCCGGCCCCGGTAAGCGTCCTTGTATTGCCAGAGGTTGGCATTTTTAAATTCGCGCAGCAGGCGGTCCAGTTCTTCTTTTTCCAGCCGCTTCACATAAGTGCCGAGGCGGTCGGTATATCTTTCTCCTTTGTAGCTGACGATGCCTTTTTCATAGACAGTAAGGGTGAAAACAGGACAACGGCCGTAGCAGGGGCCTTTCGTCATTTCAATGACCTTGTCCATGCCGCTGAGGTTCATGCTGGCGGCAGAACCACAGCCGGAAGACAGTAAGGCTATTGTTGCGAAGGCAGTTGTTAAAAGGCCCAGTATCCTGGGGGGCAAAAGATGATTGTTACTCATCAGGAACAAGGTTTGGTTTGTATGTGATGTTGCCCATTCATAATGTAAGCTTCGCTATTGGTTACATCAGGGCATGAAAATTTGTAGTGCAGGTTGCTGTTTTTTGGATAAAGGCAGGCCTTCACTACCCTTCCTCAGGCCAGAGGGTCACCTGGCAATAATAAGCTTTTTGATGTGTATTTTCCTTCCATTCCTGATTTTTATATAATAGATTCCATTAATAAATGAATCCGTGCTGGTGCGGAAAGGGGCGCCGGAAGCGTGGTGGCTGATGAATACTAAACGGCCGGCAGTATCAAAAATTGCGATCTCATAACGATCTTTTTCAGGGAACAGAAGGCTGATTTCCGTCCGGGCGGGGTTGGTAAGCAGGACGGGTTGCTCCTCTTTGGGTTCCCTTTCCCGTTGGGCTACCGGCACGCAGGAGGCCTGCAGGAGCCCCGGCCGGAGGGTAGCTATTGCTGCCCGGGCCCGGGCCTTCTGGCCTTGCGTGAACATTGCCATGCACCGGTCGGCGGGCAGGTTCATGAAGTTCATGAACATATCGGCGGAACCACAGGAGAAGAAAGGGTGCGCCGGGCAGTCCTGGCCGGTATATTCCGAATAGCTGTAGGCCTGCTCGGGGGTATCCTCCACCATGTCATCCGTCTGGCAGAGCGGATCTTCCAGCCCTTCCCCCCAGGGGTGTTTGAGGTTCAGGTAGTGGCCGGCTTCGTGGGTGGCGGTGCGGCCCAGGTTGAAGGGAGGGGCGGCCGTCCCTGTCGTTCCAAAGCAATCAGGGCGGATAAAGATGCCCTGTTCTCCTGCCGGCACATCCGGGTCGCCGGGAAAGGTGCCTTCCCCGCAGGCGCTGTCATTGCGGGCGCTGACCCAGGCGTTCAGGTAGTGCTCCGGGGCCAGCGCGTCGTGGCCGCCGAGGCCGGTATGGCAAACTCTGCGCATGCCGCCCGAATAGAGGTTGGCAATGCCGGTGAAGGTAGTCTGGGTACGCGTGATAGCCACCAGGCAAAATTCGATTTCCATATCGGCGACCTCATCGGCGAATACTCCCGGAACGGAGGAGAGGCCGTTGTTCAACGCCCGAAAATCCTCATTCAGCACCTCCACCTGCGATTGAACCTGAGCGTCGGAGATGTTCTCCTCCGGGCTGTGCCAAACGATGTGTACAACCAGTGGAATGGTGATCAGGTTCTGCCTGCCGGCTACTGCCGATGAAGGCGGTGGTGAAGCCGGCGCCTGCCTGCTTGCACAACGGTACTGGGCAGGCAGGGAGTAGCTCAGCACCGTCAACATCAGGAATATCCACCTTTTCATAGGAAACTGGTTTGGATGAGGCTACCGCCTCTGGCCATGCGCTTCCAGCTTTAACCGGACTATCGAATTAACGAATCCCGAATCCCGAATCACTGCCCCTCCAAAAACTGATAGAGTTCATCAAGTTGAGGAGAGATAACAATCTCCGTCCTTCGGTTCAGGGCTTTGTTGAAAGCCGTGTTATTGGGGGCTTTGGGCATGAATTCACCCCGGCCGGCGGCGGTGATCCGCTCGGGGTTGACCCCGTTGGCCACCAGGAGGTTGGTGACGGCCACTGCCCGGTCGACGCTGAGGTTCCAGTTGGCCAGCGCGCTGCCATCCGAGTCGGTATGCCCCTCCACCATAATGTCAATGTCCGGGTTGGACTTCAGGGCATTGGCCAGTTGGCGCAGGGCCTGTTGCCCTTCTGCATCTATGCGGGTGCTGCCGCTGGGAAAAAGCAGGTTGGAACTCAGCGAGAGGTACAGCTTGCCGTTGCGCTCTTCAACCGAGAGGTCGCTGCTGGAAAAGTTGGCCAGCATGGAATTGAGGCGGCCCCGGACATCTTCCATGTTGGCCTCTTTCACGTCAAGCATTTGCTCCAGTTCCTGAATGCGGATGTTCCGTTCCTGCAGGGCGCCTTTCATGTTGGTGTAGTCGTATTCCATCGCATTGAGGCGGGAATCCTTCTGGTAAAGCTCGTATTCCAGCCCCTGCTGGCGCCTCCGGCTTCTGTCCAGGCTGTCCCATTGAGCGGAAAGCTGCCGCTCCAGGTTGTATTTCTCGTAGGAAGCGGTGATATCCAGCTCGTTGCGGTCCTGCTTGAGTTCTTCCACCCGGCCGAGCAGCGCCAGGTAGCTGTTTTGCAGGCTTTTATTGGTGACTACGTACTCTTCGAGGTCAAGGCGGGTATTGCGGAATTCGATCTCCAACTGCCGGTTTTCCTCCGCCAGTTTATTGTATTCGGTGCGCAGGGAATCGGCGATCTGCGCTTCGGTTTCATAGTATTTCTTTTGTTCTTCCAGTTCCTGGTATTCTTTCTGGGTCACACAGCTGGAAAAGGCGCCAATGGCCAAAAAAAGGATCAGAACATGATGCTTCATAGCAATGGTTGTTGAGGTAATAGCAATGGTGCAATGTAGCAAAATTACGGTATTTTCAAAAGAAGGATAAACCAACTTGGATGGCTGTGCTTCATTATCCCTACCTTTGCAGGCAAAAATTGCCCATGAAAAATTATCTTCTTTTGCTGTTTTTCCTGCCTGCCCTGTTGGGCTGCCGGAACGAAACGCAAACCGGAAATGCCGATACCGTTGAGCAGGCGCCTTCGCAACCCCAGAACCCCAGCCCCGGGCGGCAGGAGCAAAAAGCCCAGGCTACCGCTCAAAAGCAGCGGGAAGAACCGGTAGTCAGTTCCCGCCCCGCCTACGAACCGCCCCGTAGCCGGGATGTGCTGACAATTATTGCCCAGGATACCCGGGCCCGCTCCGGTTCCGAGGTTTGTGTGGCGGTAAAGGTGAAAGGATTTACCAACCTGCTCGCCCTGCAATATACCCTATCCTGGGACCCGAAGGTGCTGGAATTCAAGGGGGTAGACAAACCCGGGCTGCCCTATCTCGACAATGCCGACTTCGGCTTTAACCGCGTAAAAGAGGGCCTCCTTCCTTTCGTCTGGATCAACGACGCCCTGCAGGCCACCACCATTCCCGATGAGGCGGTTATCTACGAGGTGTGCTTCCGGGCCATAGGAACCGCCGGGCTGAGCAGCGCCATCCGCTTCGTTCAGCAACCTACTCCCTTTGAGGTGGTCAATATCCAGGAGGAGATCCAGGAACTCCGGCCGGTGGAGGGGAAGGTGGCTGTTGAATGAAAGAATGAAGGAATGAGGGAATGATTGGTGGGTGGGCCTAATCATTCCCTCATTCCTTCATTCCTTCATTCCTTCCCTCAATACTGTATCTCCGAAAGGTTGACCACAAAGCCCTTGATCTTGTGTTTGGAGGCCAGGCTTTTGCGGTAATTATCCGCGGCGGACTCTGAGTCGAACGGCCCCAGGATGATCTTGTACATAGGGCGGTCGAAGGTAGGCTCGATGCTGATGAGAATGTTGTCGAACCATTTGGCCTGCAGGTCGGCGACCTGGCGGAAGACGTTCTCATAATTTTCCAGAGAAGCCACCTGTACGCCGTAACCCCGGCTGGCCGGTTGCTCAAGGACGATGCGGTATAGCCCGTATTTCTGGTACTCCTTACCTACCAACCGGCTTTTATTCGCGGGAACATAGCGGTTTTCGGCCCCTCTTTCCTGAGTAGCCGGCGCGGGAGGCGAAGTGGTTTTCTTCTCCTCTTCGGTGGTGGATATCCTGCCCGTCCGCTCAGAGGGGTCGTAGCTGGAAGGCAGTTCCGTCTTTTTAGGAGGCGTAACCGCAACGTCTTCCTTCTTTGCGGTTGGCTCGGTAGAGGCGCCGGAACGGCCAACGACTTCCACCTTGACCTCCGCTACGCCATCCTGTACGATGCCCAGTTGCCGGGCAGCCGCCATGGAAAGGTCAACGACCCGTCCTTTGATGTAAGGGCCCCGGTCGATCACGGTAACGGTTACCGATTTGTTGTTGTCGAGCCGCGTAACTTTTAATTTCGTGCCCAACGGGTGGCGCTTATGGGCAGCGGTCAACTTGTCTTTGTCGTATTTCACTCCATAGGCAGTCAACCGCCCCTGGAAATCATCGGAATAGTAGGAAGCCAACCCCCATTCTTCGTTGTCCTGCGCCGTAACAGCCGAGGCGGCAAAGAGGAAAAGGGAGGCAAAAAGACATTTGGTGAATAGCATTCTCATGATGGTTTCGTTTTTTGGACAAGGGATAACATACTTTCCATAACGGCCGTTATCCGGTGAATATTCAGTGCATCGTTCAAATATAGGCATTAGACACTTTTTCCATTGAACCAAAGGAGGGCAAAATTTGTATTTTTGCGTGTCTGAATAATTTTATTAAATCCAGCGATCGAATGAGTAAGAAAGGCAGAGTTTTGGTTGCGATGAGCGGAGGGATCGATAGCACGGTGACGGCTATGATGCTCCACGAGCAAGGCTACGAGGTCATTGGCATCACCATGAAGACCTGGGATTACGCCAATTCCGGCGGCTCCACCAAGGAAACGGGCTGCTGCAGCCTCGATTCCATCAACGATGCCCGGCAGGTGGCCGTAGACGTCGGTTTCCATCATTTTATCATAGACATCAGAGAGGAATTCGGCGATTACGTCATCGACAACTTTGTCGATGAATATCTGTCCGGCCGGACTCCCAACCCCTGTGTGCTCTGTAATACCCACATCAAGTGGAACGCCCTGCTCAAACGGGCCGATGCGCTCGATTGCGAGTTCATCGCCACTGGCCACTACGCCAGGATCAGAGAGCAGGACGGGCGCCGCTACATCTCCCGCGCCCAGGACGAGGTGAAGGACCAGTCGTATGTGCTCTGGGGGCTGAGCCAGGAATGCCTGCGCCGCAGCCATTTCCCTCTGGGAGGATACACCAAGCCCGAAGTGCGGCAAATGGCGGCCGACTGGGGCTATACCAGCCTGTCTAAAAAAGCGGAAAGCTATGAGATCTGCTTCGTCCCCGACAACGACTACCGCGGTTTCCTGAAACGGCGCGTGGACGGCCTGGAGGAAAAGGTCGACGGAGGCCGTTTCGTCAACAGCCAGGGAGAAGTGATCGGCCACCATAAAGGATACCCCTTTTATACCGTGGGCCAGCGCAAGGGCCTGGGCGTCGCCTTCGGAGAGCCCATGTACGTCACCGAGATACATCCGGAAACGAATACGGTCGTTCTCGGCCGCGTGGATGAACTGGTGCGCAATGGAATGACCGTGGGCCAGGCCAACCTGATGAAGTACCCGCAGTTGCCTCAGGATATGGAAGCGGTCACCAAGATCCGCTACAAAGACCACGGCGCCCTCAGCCGCCTGAGCCAGAATGGCGACAAGGTGGAGGTGGAATTCCTGGCCAATGTACGCGGCGTAGCCCCGGGGCAATCTGCGGTTTTCTATGAAGGCGATGATGTGCTTGGCGGCGGCATCATCCTGGGAAGCTCCTTTAACAGGCAGAATTAATCTTTATTCCTATGCCGAGAAAAGCCTCCGTCTTCCTTCTGGCCTTATTTCTCCTGTTTTTGCTCTCCTGCAATAAAAGCGAGACAGAAGGCCCCGTGATAGATGATTACGGTTACGAATATTTTCCACTGGAAGTGGGCCGCAGCTGGGAATATGAGGTGGACTCCGTTATCTATGACCCGGCGGTGGGGGGCACGGCGGTAGACAGTTTCCGGGCCTATATCCGGGAACTCATCGCAGATACCCTGCACGATAATACCGGGCAGGTATGGTATCGGGTAGAACGGTACTACCGCCGCAGTGACACCTTACCCTGGCAGGTGGAAAAGGTACTTACGCTTTCCCGGGACGAACAGCGCGCCACCCGCATGGAAGACAACCTCCGCTTTACCAAGCTCGTATTTCCGGTGGAAGCCGGAAAATCCTGGGACGGCAATGCCTTTTTCGATGACGCCCGGACGGTTTTTGTCGCCGGCGAAAGCATCTCCATGTTTAAAAACTGGCAATACCGCATTCTGGAGGCCGGCGTGCCGGCAACTATCAACGGTATGGAATTCGATGATGTCGTCATCGTCCAGAATGCAGATAACCGCTACCTCAATAATTTTCTGGAGCTGCGCCTGGCCACCGAACAGTACGCCAGAAACATCGGCCTCTTATCCCGCGAGATCCACATCTGGGATACCTCCTGCCAGGTTTGCTGCGGGGGAAATACAGAAGATGGCTTGTGCCAGGGCCTGCCCTGGGAGGAAAGGGTGGAAAAAGGCTTCAGCGTCAGGCAGCGCCTCATTCGCTATCAATAATATATGGAAGAATACCTGAAGATCGGACGTACGGGAAAAGCCTTCGGGACCGAAGGGGCGCTGAAGTTCAAGGTGGAAGAGCAGTTTCTCGATGACTTTTTCGATGCGGCGGTTATTTTCATAGAGCAGATGGGTAAACCCGTGCCTTTCTTCATTGAGGGCCTGCATAACGACGCCCCGCTTATTATCAAGCTGGAGGAAGTGGATTCCCGGGAAACAGCCCTGGGCCTGGCAGGTAAAGATGTTTTTCTTCGCCGGGAAGACATCGCCGACGAGTCCCTGGAGCAGCCTTTCGGCCTCACGGCCCTGGAAGGCTTTCGGGTTATCGACCAGACAGCCGGGGAAGTAGGCCTGATCGAAGAAGTGCTGGAACTCCCCCAGCAGATGGTGGCCGTCGTGCAATACCAGGGGCGGGAGGTCCTTATTCCGCTCACAGGCCAGCTTATCCTGTCGGTAGACGCCGAAAACCGGGAGATCGAAATGGCGCTGCCGGAGGGCCTGCTGGAGCTTTAGGCAGGCCTGCCTTTACTGCTGTTTGTCCGGTGGGGGACTGCCCCCGGGAGCCCAACGAACCCCGAATCCCGAACCCCGAATCCCGAATCCCGAATCCCTAATCCCGAATCCCGAACCCCGAACATCCCTCACCGCTTAACCAATTTCCTGGACCATTTCCTGTCCTTCCCGGATGAAAAATTGAGATAGTACACCCCGTTGGGCAGGTGGCTGAGGTCCAGCTGATAGAGGTTATTGCCCTTTCGGATATTTTCAATACGGTGAAGCACCTGGCCTCCGGTGGCATTGAAGAGCGACAATTCCGCCCGGGTATCGTAGTTGCTTTTCACGCGTATGGCTTTCACCCATGCCTTTGGCCCTTCCAGCAGTTCGAAGCTTAGTTCTTTTTCCAGCAGGCTGGTTGTTACCAGCGGGGAGTACTCGTACCCGCCTTCATTGTCCAGCATCTTGATGCGGTACCTCAATTCCTCGTTGGGAAAGACGTCTTTATCGATATAGAGGTAGGAAGCGCTTTCTTCTCCCCGCCCTATGGGGGCAATACTGGCCAGCCGCTGGAATGCTTTCCCGTTGACGGACCGCTCCACCTCATAGCCAAAAGACATGGCCTCGTAAGCAACGTCCCAGTTGAGTTCGATGTAATCGGTAAAGCTGGAGGCATCCAGGCTGACCCGGCTGGCGCTGACCGTTTCCGCCCGCCCCTGCACCCAGGCGCCGTAGGAACGCGGCGGCAGCCGAAGGAAGACCGCATTGGGAATGGAATGGGCCGTGTCCGTAAACAGCTCGAGCCTGGGGCTGAGGGATGAACCGAGAATATCGGTGAAATGATCGCCGTAGCGCAGGTTGGAGGAATTGACTTCGTGGATAGCCTCCAGGGTGTCGTAGGCGAAGTTGATGGCTACTAGTACGTCTTTGCCTCCGGCGTTGGCTTCTCCGGCCGGGGTGTTGGTGCCATCCATCTGGAAGATCAGCACCCGGCTGCTGTCCACCCCTTTATCGGCGGAAAGGTAGAAAGAGGCTTTATCTGTATTAAAACGATTGAGGTATTCGACGGCAGTAGAGCCATAGATGTATTCCCGGTGGGCTTTGATCAGTTGGTTGGCCTGTTCCTTAAGGGGGAGCTTGCCTTCGTATTCCGGGAGTTCCGATTGTTCACCGTAGTAATCGCCGTAGTAAACCGTCGGCAAACCCACCTGGTTGTTGGTTAGGATATAAGCATACGCCAGGGCAGGAGCGGTGATAGGGTCATCCCAATCCCCCCATTTGTTATTCTGATTTTTGAAGAATGGATGGTTGGCCATGGCCACGATATTGAAGCCGGAGATGGCGGAAGCATCCCGAATGCTCTTTTCGAAAACAAAGCGGGCGTCGAAGGTGCTGTCCATACACGCCTTTCGCAGGGCTTCCCGGAGGGGGTAGTCGTAGACGCGGGGGTCGATCTCGGGGCGGGCGGCGGGGTTGAGGTGGTAGATCACTTCAGCGGCCCATTTTCCCAGGCGGCCGGGGTCGGAAGGGTAGGGCAGGTTGGCGGCTACAATTTGGGGCAGTGTTCCTTTGACGAACATTTCATTGATCGTTCTGGCGGTAGACTGGGGGTCCAGCCCGTCTTTGCGGTGGAGGCTGAAGGCATTTACGTTAAACCGTTCACGCAGGTTTCCTGCCTGTTGGCCAAAGGAGAGGCTGTCATTTCCTATTTCAAGCTCGGCAATAGGCTGAATGCCATTCTTCTGTAAGCCCTGTATCAGGCGCTTCACAGCCTGCGGGCTGTTCCTTTTCAGAGAGGGAAGCCAAAGATAAGTAAAGCCGGCGTAAGACAGTTCGGGCGCCTGCCGGTTCATGCGCTCGATCCAGAATTCCAGGGTGAGCGAGTCCACTTCCAATTCCGGGTCGTCTTCCGGGCAACTCCAGTAACACCCCTGCATGATGAAATCCTGGCTTCGGACAGGGAAGTTGAATAGAATAAGGATGAATACACTGAAACATAGTTGTCTTCCCATAAAGAATAGTAATTGAGATCTCGTTTTTGGGCCCCTTTTCTGTCAGGAGATTGTTAAATTATAGAAATGTTTGGAAACCCTGCCGCAATTTTTGAAAATTAAGAAATAATTGCCAGAAAATAATTGCCGATATTTGTAAAATTTGAACCGCTGTTTGTGCCGGCTTGCTCAGCGTGGCAAAAAATTTCAGAAGTATGCTCTGTACCTGATTCCTCGCATCCATGCTTTCCATACTTGTTCCCATATACAATTTCGACATTCGCACCTTAACGCAAAACCTGCATCAACAGGCCCGGGCATTAGCGGCGCCTTGCGAGATCCTATGCTTCGATGACGGTTCCGGGGAACGCTGGAAAACCCTGAACCGGGAGGTCGGACAACTGCCCCTGGTGGATTATCGGGAATACGCCCAAAACCTCGGGCGCTCAAAAATACGGAATGCCCTTGCCGATGCCGCCCGGGGCAGCCACCTGCTTTTCCTGGACTGCGACTCGGAAGTTCCCGGCGATGCCTTCCTCCGGCGTTATGCCGAACTTATGGATGAGGAACATCTCCTCTACGGCGGCCGCACTTACCACAAAACGCCTCCCGAAGACGCCGGGCTCTTTCTCCACTGGCGCTACGGCACTTGCCGCGAACAAATGCCGCCGGCCCGGCGCCGGGAAAACCCCTATCACCACTTCATGACCAACAACTTCCTCATTCCCGCTTCCGTTTTTCAGAAGATACGGTTCGATGAACGCCTGCTACAATACGGGCATGAGGATACCCTTTTCGGTATGCAGCTCCGCGACAGGGGCGTGCCCATCCTGCACCTGGATAATCCCCTGTTGCACATCGGCCTGGAACCTGCCCCGGTTTTTCTGGATAAAACCCGAAAGGGAGTGCAAAACCTGGCCTTCCTGTACCGCTCCGGCTCGGGGATAGAAACCCGCCTCACCCTTTTTTATGAAAAGCTGAAGGGGATGGGCGTAACCGGGCCGGTTCGGGCGCTCCTGGCTGCGCTTCGCCCGCTACTGTTGCGCAACCTGCTTTCCCGGCGGCCCCGCCTTTTCTTTCTCGACCTGTACAAGTTGAGCCTGCTGTTGGAAGAATTGTAGGCCTTCTGGCCTGGGCTGGCCCTTTGGCGATGGAGGTGGATTATCGGCCCGGCCTTATTTTATCGGCAACAGGATCTGCGCATAGAAGGCCAGTAACCGCTTTTCTTCTTTTTCCCAGTTGAGATCTTTTCCTGCTTCCCGGCAGTTGGCCCGTATCTGCTCATACCCTGCCTTGTCGCGGAGCAGCCTGTCAACAGACTGGCGTATGGCGTTGGCGGAAAGCTCTTCCAGGAGTACGAATACTCCGTATTCTTTCTGGAGTTCGGCGTATTCCGGGAAAGCCATGTTGAGGGAGGGGACGCCGGCCTGGATGTAGTCGAAGGCTTTGTTGGCCAGCGAGTAGTAATAGCTCAATCCCTTGTTCTCCAACAAGTTGAGGCCGATATGGGCTTTGGGGGTGAGGGCCTGCAACTCGGCCGGCGCCAGGTAACCCAGGAAGCGCACTTTATCATTCAGCCCCTGGCCCCGTACCTGTGCCCTAAGGTTTTCCGACAGGTCGCCTTCCCCCGCCAGCCATAGCTCTGCTCCCTCAATTTCCTGCATGGCCTCGATAACGAATTCCAGCCCCCGGCCTTCATTCAGGGCGCCCTGATATAGAATGATGGGCTTTTCAGAAGCACTCTTATCGCTTGCCGGGAGGGAGGGGGAGGGCAGGGGCACATTACGGATCACGGTAAAATGAGTGCCGTAGCGTTCCTCCAGCAGCCGGGCCAGCCCATGCCCTACCGTATAGGCATACTTCAACCTCGGGATGGTAAAACGGGCCACGGCCTCCCAGATGCGCTTCACCGCCGGGCGTCGCACCACCTCCGGCACTTCGGTGAAGTATTCATGGGCGTCATACACACAGGTTTTTCCCCTGAGGCAGCTAACCAGAAAACCAGGCAGGATGGTATCCAGGTCGACGGAGCAGACGGCGTCAAAAGGGGTCGCCAGCAGAAAAAAGAAGAGGCGGAGGTTGTACTCCAGGTAGAACAGTTTGCCCTTCTCGAAGAAACAGGACAGTCGTATCTGCCGGAAAGGCTCCTCCTTCAGGGGGCGGGAGGCCGGCCGGTTGCGCCCCACCAGCCACACCTCATACCCCGCCCGGGCCAGGCTCGTGCAGATGCGGATCATGCGCTGGTCGTAAGCCAGGTCGTTGGTGACGGTGCAGAGGATGCGGGGCATAATGGAGCGAAGATAGGGGTTTTCAGTTGCGTTTCTGGCGCAATCTGCAGACTAGGTCTTATTTCCAAACCAGCTTCTTTCCCTGTTGCTCCAGAACCCCCTCATCGAGCAGGTATTCCAGCGCTTTGAGCACTTGCTCCTGCCGGCTGGGAGCGAAAGCCTCCACAACCTCTTCCAGGGCCAGCGGCTCCTCCTTCAGCAGCAGCTGTATTTTCTCCTTATACCGCTCAAAATCATCAGTGGAAAGCTCGGCTTTTGTACGCCCGGTACAAACATCACAAATACCACATTTGGGCGCATCGGTTTCGCCGAAGTAGGCCAATAGTTGCTGGCTGCGGCACACCGGCGTCTCGGCATAGGCAATGGCTTTCTTAATGCGCTCGTACTGCCGGTTCTTTCGGAAATTGTACAGGTTGCGGTCGATCAGCAGGTTGTCGGCATCTACTCTTTCCTTGATAAAGATGACCTGAGGGGTGTCCTTTTGGGGCTGGTAATCCACGATGCCGTCGGCGGCCAGTTTTTCCAGAGCGGTTCGCAGTGCCCCCACCGGTATTTTCAGGAACTTTCCCAATTGGCTCTCCCGAAGGTTGATGGGGTGGTTGAACGCCCCCTGGTAGGTGCGCAGGATGGCCTTGAGCAGGCGGTCCATCTTCGGATGGCGAAGCTGATAGTCGTACAAGGCGTCTTTGGAGACCTTGATCATGAGGCTGGACGGCACAAATACCGCTTCGGTGAGGACGATCCATCCGGCCTGCTCCAGTATCTTCAGGCAGTTGTAGGCCTCGACGATGCCGGCCTGGAAATTCCGCGCAAATTCGACGATATCGAAGTCGAAGCTCTGCCCTTCGCCCCCGCCTACCGCCAGCTGGAAAAAGCTGCCCAGCGCCCGGTAGATGCGCCGCACTTCCTTCAGATCGGGAAAGGACAACTCGAACTGCCGCTCCAGGTTGATCCGGTCCGTATCGTTATACAGCAGTACGGCGTAGGATTTTTTCCCGTCCCGCCCTGCCCGCCCGGCTTCCTGGAAGTAGGCTTCCAGGCTGTCGGGCAGTTCCATGTGGACGACCACCCGTACATCCGGTTTGTCGATGCCCATTCCGAAGGCGTTGGTGCTGACGATCACGCGCACTTTACCGGCCATCCAGGCATCCTGTTTTTGGGTGCGGGCTTCGGCGTCCAGCCCGGCGTGGTAAAAGTCGGCGCTGATGCCGCGGCGCTGCAGGTATCCCGCGATCTCTTTGGTGCGGCGCCGGTTGCGCACATATACGATGCCCGTCCCCCCGACCCTTTGCAGAATGTCGAGCAGCTTCTTCAGCTTGTCTTCCTCCTGCAGCACGGAATAGGAGAGGTTGCTGCGGGTAAAGCTTTTCTGGAGCAGGTTCTCCTTACGGAACGCCAGTTTTTCCTGAATGTCTTTTACGACTTCCGGAGTTGCCGTTGCCGTGAGGGCCAGGACAGGCACATCGGGCAGCAATTCCCGGATCTCGGCGATCTGCAGGTAGGGCGGGCGGAAATCGTACCCCCATTGGGAGACACAGTGGGCCTCGTCGACTGCCAGGAGGTTGACGTTCATCTTTTGAATGCGCGCCCTGGCCAGTTCCGTAGTGAGCCGTTCCGGCGACAGGTACAGGAGTTTGATGTTTCCGTAAATGCAGTTGTCCAGTATCCGGTCGATATCCCGGTAGTGCATCCCGGAGTATACGGCGGCGGCGGGGATGTTGCGTTTCTGAAGGTTTTCCACCTGATCCTTCATCAGGGCGATCAGGGGGGAGACAACGATGCAGAGCCCTTCCCGGCACAGGGCCGGCACCTGGTAACAGATGGACTTACCGCCTCCTGTGGGCATCAGGGCAAGGGTATCCTGCCCCTCCAGCACCGAACGGATGATGTCTTCCTGCAGCGGGCGGAAGCCCTCGTATCCCCAGTATTTTATGAGTATTTCAAGAGGCGTCTTGTCCAAGGGGGTTATGGTTTCATTGTTATATAGTTATATGGCTATATTGTTATATGGCTGCCGGAAAGGGCGCCTTCTCTGGCGGGCAGCAGGATAGGAATACAATATAACCCTATAACAATACAGAAACAATTCAGCTAGCCAACAATATAACAATTTAACCATATAGCCATCCAGCCCTATAACAATATAACAATTTAGCCATACAACAATAAAACGAGCCTCCCTTAGATAATCGTCGATATTTTCTGCTGCAGTTTATCCTCCCGCACCAGTATCTCCTCATCGGGGTCCGCCACCAGGAGTGCGGCCAGATCTCCGATCTGGGAGCAGCCGTACACGGCGGAGGGTTGCAGTTCGGGGGTGCCAAAGCCTTTTTCCAGGATGTGCTGAACCGCCAGGCGGATAGCCCTTGCCGCTTCCGCCATGCCCAGGCTTTCCACCAGCATGGCTGCCGAAAGGATAGCCGCCATGGGGTTGGCGATATCCTGGCCGGCAGCTTGGGGATAAGAGCCATGAATGGGCTCGAACAGAGACGTATGCAGGCCGATGGAAGCGGAAGGCAGCAGGCCGAGCGAGCCGGCCAGCACGCTGGCTTCGTCAGAGAGGATATCCCCGAACATGTTGGAGGTGAGCATGACATCGAACTGCCGGGGGTTCTGGATGAGTTGCATGGCGGCATTATCCACGAACATGAAGTCCAGCTCCACATCCGGATAATCTTCCGCCATTTCCTGAACCGTCTTCCGCCACAGGCGGGAGGTTTCCATGACGTTGGCCTTGTCGACCAGCGTCACCTTGCCCCGGCGTAGGAGGGCCTGTTCGAAGGCCAGCTTCGCGATGCGTTGTATCTCTTCCACCTGATAGGTACAGGTGTCGAAGGCTTGTTGCCCATCCTCAGAAGTGCCCTTTTCTCCGAAGTAGATGCCTCCGGTCAGTTCCCGGTAGATGACCAGGTCCACCCCTTTGATGCGGTCTTCGCGCAGCGGGGAGAGGTGCAGTAGGCGCTCGTAAGTGGTAACGGGGCGGATGTTGGCGTAGAGCCCCAGTTCCTTGCGCAGCTTGAGCAGCCCCTGTTCGGGGCGTACCTTCGCCTTGGGGTCATTGTCGTATTTGGGGTCGCCGATGGCGCCGAAGAGGATGGCGTCGGCATTCAGGCAGGCCTCCAGGGTGATGTCCGGCAGGGGAGAGCCCGTCCGGTCGATCGCTACGGCGCCGACATCGGCGAAGCAATATTCGAAATAACCGCCGAAGCGCTCAGTTACGGCGTTCATCACTTTAATGGCCTGTTGAGTGACTTCCGGGCCGATGCCGTCGCCGGCCAGTACTGCGATCTTTGTTTTTTTGATAGATGTCATGGGAGTTTGAGATTTTTGATTTTTGATTTGGGATTTTTGATTTGCGCCCGTCTCTTCGAGCGTTCGACTGAGCTCACGCCGAAGTCTCACGCCGAAGTCCGGGTAAAATTTTTGATTTACGATTTACGGCTTTGCTCGAACGTTTCGATCTTATCCTTCAGGCTCAGCAGGAAATCGATGTCGTCGTATCCGTTGAGCATGCACATTTTTTTGTAGGGGTCGATATCGAACCCTGTAGATTGCCCGGTGGCCTCGATGGTGAATCGCTGCGCTTCCAGGTCGGCCAGGAACTGCGTTTTGGGGTCCGCCTCGATGGCGGAGAAGATGCCCTGCAGGAATGACTCCGGAACCTGTACCGGGAGCAGGCCGTTGTTCAGCGCATTGCCGCGGAAAATATCGGCAAAAAAGCTCGATACCACAACCCGGAAGCCGTAATCGTACAGGGCCCAGGCGGCGTGTTCCCGGCTGGAGCCGCAGCCGAAGTTCCTGCCGGCTACCAGGATCTGCCCGCCGTAGATGGGATTATTGAGGATGAAATCCTGCCGGGGCGTACCATCTGGTTCAAAGCGCCAGTCCCGGAACAGGTTGTCTCCAAAGCCCTCCCTGGTCGTCGCCTTCAGAAAACGGGCGGGGATGATCTGGTCGGTATCGACCTCTTCTATCGGTAGAGGAACCGCGGTGGACCGCAGCTTTTCAAATTTTTCCATTGTGTTTATCTTTCCGTTTCAGTAATAAGTAAGTGGACAGAAATGTTGAGACATGAAAACGTGGCTAAGCCCCCGGATATTCACTCCTTCACTCCTTCCCCGTCTTCGCCATAGGCTCTTCCGGGTAAAATTCCTTCATTCCTTCATTCCTTCATTCCTTCATTCCATTTACTTAACCTCCCGCGCATCGACGATCCTGCCGGCGATGGCGGTGGCGGCTGCCGTCAGCGGGCTGGCGAGGATGGTGCGCGCCCCCGGCCCCTGCCGGCCTTCGAAATTGCGGTTGGAGGTGGAAACGCAGTATTCGCCTTTGGGCACCTTGTCTTCGTTCATTCCCAGGCAGGCCGAACATCCCGGTTCGCGGAAATCGAAGCCGGCTTCGCGGAAGATACGGTCCAGCCCTTCCTCCCGGGCTTGCTTTTCCACCTGCTTGGAGCCGGGCACGACCATGGCGTTTACGTTTTCGGCTTTTTTCTTTCCTTTGACGTAAGCTGCCGCCAGGCGCAGGTCTTCGATCCGGGAATTGGTGCAACTGCCGATGAATACGTAGTTGACGGGGTGCCCCAATAACTTTTGGCCGGGCCGGAAGCCCATGTATTCCAGAGATTTGAGGAAGGTATGGGTATTGCCGTTGGCCGGAGGTTCGGGAATGGCCTGCCCGACGCCTATCCCCATACCGGGGTTGGTGCCGTAAGTGGCCATCGGTTCGATGTCCTCCGCCCGGAAATGGTATTCCTTATCGAACTGTGCATCCTCGTCGGAGTAGAGCGATTGCCAGTAGGCCGCCGCTTCTTCAAAATCCGCTCCCTGCGGGGCGAACTCCCGGCCGCGGACATACTCGATTGCCTTTTCATCCGGAGCGATCAGGCCGCCCCGGGCGCCCATCTCGATACTCATGTTGCAGATCGTCATCCGGGCCTCCATGGACAGGGAGCGGATGGCCGATCCGGCGTATTCCACAAAATAGCCGGTGCCGCCGCTGGCGGAGAGCTGAGCGATGATGTAGAGGATGATGTCCTTGCTGAGGACGCCCGGTTGAAGCTGGCCGTCGACGGTTATGCGCATGCGTTTTGGCTTCTTCTGCATCAGGCATTGAGTAGCCAGCACCTGTTCCACCTGGCTGGTCCCGATGCCGAAGGCAATACAGCCGAAAGCGCCGTGCGTGGAGGTATGGCTGTCGCCGCAGACGATGGTCATGCCGGGCCGGGTCAGCCCCAGTTCCGGCCCGATCACGTGGACGATGCCCTGGTAAGGGTGCCCCAGCCCATACAGGCGGATGCCGAACGCTTCGCAATTCTCGGTGAGTTTGTCCACCTGGAAGCGGGAGAGCTCCTCCTGTATCGGCAGGTGCTGGTTCCGGGTGGGCACGTTGTGGTCGGCGGTGGCTACCGTCCTTTCCGGCCGGAAAACGGAAATGCCCCGCTGCCGTAACCCGTCAAAAGCCTGCGGGCTGGTCACTTCGTGTATGTAATGGCGGTCAATATACAAGACGTCGATCCCCCCTTCTACCTGGTGCGCTACGTGCGCGTCCCATATTTTGTCGAATAATGTCTTACCCATGTTATGGTTTATTGAGTTGATTGAGTTGGTTGGGCCGTCACTCAATCAACCTAATCAACCTAATCAACAAATCAACAAATCAACCCATTCAACAAATCAACCCATTCAACAAATCAACAAATCAACTAATCAACCCATTCAACTAATCAACTAAACTTCCACCTTTTGAACGGTTTTCGCAATGATCTGTTGCAGGTCATTGTCCTCAACTTCTTTTTTCTGGTCGGCCACCTCCAGGAAGTGTGCGTAGACGACGTCCAGTTCGTTCTTGGTCAGGTCATAGCCGATGTTTTTGGCGCGGTAGGCGATGGCTGCTCTGCCGCTTCTCGCCGTCAGTACGATCTTGGAATGGTCGACGCCGACCTCGAGGGGGTCGATGATCTCGTAGGTATCCCTTCGTTTGATGACTCCGTCCTGATGTATCCCGGAAGAGTGGGCAAAAGCATTGGCGCCGACGATGGCCTTATTGGGCTGCACCGGCATGCCCATGCGCTCGGAAACGAGGCGGCTGGTAGGATAGATGAGCTGGGTGTTGATCCTATTGGTGAGGTTGAGGTAAGGATGCTGACGCATGATCATTACCACTTCTTCCAGCGAGGTATTGCCGGCCCGTTCGCCGATACCATTGATCGTGCATTCAATCTGTCGTGCGCCATTCTGCACGCCGGCGATGGAGTTGGCCGTGGCCAGCCCCAGGTCGTTGTGGCAGTGGGTGGAGAGTATGGCCTTATCTATGCCTTTCACATTGTCCCGGAGGTAGCGGATCTTGGCGCCATACTCGTCAGGCAGGCAGTATCCGGTCGTATCCGGTATGTTCAACACGGTGGCCCCGGCCCTGATCACGGCTTCCAGGATGCGGGCCAGGTATTCGTTGTCGGTACGGCCGGCGTCTTCGGCATAGAATTCCACATCTTCGACGAACCTTTTGGCGTAAGTTACCGCCGCCACTGCCCGTTCAAGGATTTTCTCCCGGGTGCTGCGCAGCTTGTAGGTAATGTGAGAATCAGAGGTGCCGATACCGGTATGTATCCGGGGGTGCTTTGCCTTCCGGAGGGCTTCGGCAGCTACTTCAATATCCTTCTCCACGGCCCGGGAAAGGCCGCAGACTACGGGCTCGGTTACCGCCCGGCAGATGGCTTCCACCGACTGGAAGTCTCCGGGGCTGGAAACGGGGAATCCCGCCTCTATAATATCTACGCCCAGCTTTTCGAGCTGCCGGGCTATTTCTACTTTCTGGTCGGTGTTCAATTTGCATCCCGGCACCTGCTCGCCGTCGCGCAGCGTGGTGTCAAAGATGAATACCTGCTTATCTGCCATGGCCAATTGCTTTTTTTGTAAATAAGTGTAGCTTTGTTTATTTGGGATAAGGTTAAGCCTAGCCGCCAAATATATCGGGATAGTGCCTGGGGGAAAAGTCAAATTAGTAGATTACTACAAGATGGCAAAGGGGAGGTTAATGTTTTAATCCTCTGTTTATCAGCGCCTTAGTCAAAACAGAATTACAATGCCCAAGCAGAAAACAGATGACCTCATTCAGTTGATCCGCTCCCTGACCAGGGCAGAAAAACGGCATTTCCGGTTGTTCGTGCGCCGAAACCAGGCTTCTGACGATATTCTTTTCCTGAAGCTGTTCGATTTTCTGGATAAACATAAGGAGTACGATGAAGCGTTGATCCTCAGGAAACTGCCGGATATTAAGAAGCGCCAGCTGTCTAACCTGAAAGCACATTTGTACAAACAGCTGCTGGTCAGCCTCCGCCTGGTCAATGCCAACCACAACGAAGACATTCAGCTGCGGGAAATGATCGATTACGCGCGGGTCCTATATAATAAAGGTTTATACCGGCAAAGCCTCGATATCCTGGACAAGGCTAAGCAAAAAGCCTATGCCGGCCTGTTCTATGCCCTTGCTTTGGAAATCGTCGAATTTGAAAAGCACATTGAAGGGCAATACATTACCCGCAGCATAGAAGGGCGGGCCGATGAACTGGCGGCCGAAGCCCTCCGGCTTCAGGAAACCATCGACCGCATCAATCTGTTTTCCAACCTATCCCTTCAGCTCTACGGGCTGTACCTCAAAATGGGGTATGCCCGCAACCAGAACGACCATGAACTGGTGAGGCGCTTCTTCCAGCAACACCTGCCGGATATCGATTTCCAGCAACTCGACTTTTTTGGCAAGGCGCATTACTGCCAGGCCCATGTGTGGTATTATTACATTACCCAGGAGTTCGCCATGTGCTACCGTTATGCCCAGAAGTGGCTCGATCTGTTTCGGGAAGAGCCGGAACTCATCCGGCTCTATGCCCCCACCTACCTGAAGGGCATTCACAACCTGCTCAATGCCCTGTTCAATACCCTGCAATACCAGAAGTTTATCGAAGTACTGGAAGAGCTGAGCCGCTTTCCCGAAGTATATGACATCACCCAGGTGAAGAATATCGAAGGCCTTTTCTACCTCTTTAAATATATACATAATATTAAGAAGCATTTTATGGAAGGGACCTTCTCCGAAGGGCTGAAACTCGTCCCGGGCCTGGTGAAGATCATCGAAGAAGATACTTATAACTGGGATGACCACCGTATCCTGGTCTTCTATTACCGCATCGCCTGCCTGTATTTCGGTAGCGGCGACAATGAATCGGCCATCGATTACCTCAACCTCATCATCAATCAGAAAAACCCCGATTACCGGGAAGACATACAGTGTTTCGCCCGCATCCTTAACCTGATCGCCCATTTTGAACTGGGCAATTCCCAACTGGTCGAGTATCAGGTTAAATCCGTATACCGTTTCCTGTCTAAAATGGAAGACCTGCACGCCGTTCAGCAGGAGATCTTTCGATTTCTGAGAAAGACCCCCCGAATGCAGGAAGAAGAACTGAAAAGCGAATTTATCAACCTGAGAAATAAACTGCTGGAGCACGAAAATGACCCTTTTGAACGTCGGCCCTTCCTGTATCTTGACATCATCTCCTGGCTGGAGTCTAAAATCGAAGACAAACCGGTACAGGAAATTATCCGCCTAAAGTTTGAAAAACGGCAAATGCAGAAAAAAAGGCAGGAAAGCTGAAAATGAATATACCCTCAATATGGTAATTAAATGTTTCTTATAAAAAAAACTGTAAATAAGTGAGTAGAAAAGTTGGCGTTTAACCTCTAAAAAACTACTTTTGTCTGGTAAGAAAATGAATCCCATGAAGAACAGACGGCCTAATAAGCGACACCTTATATTCCTCTTTGCATCACGTCTTTGTTCTTCTACTACATATCGGTTTCCAGAAAAACTATGCTTTAGTGCGATAAGAGTGCCAGGCTAACATTGTACTCCTACGCTTTAAAGCTAATGTTGTTTGGTGTAAATACTGAACCCCCCTTTAACGGTAGCGCACAAGGCGCTTCCTTGTCTTGAATTGATGGATAAAATTCGTTTCGTATTTTAATAAAAGTGAGACGGCCTTAATAAACCTGACTGCTGGCGGCAACCCATAATAATTGGGGCGCTACGCCGGCAAATAGCAACTTGACCTAATTCTTGTTTTTACATAACTATTTTAATCAAATTGTGATCTTATGGAAAGAACGAATTTTACTTTCGTTAATCCTTCAAGATGGCTGAAAGCACTGCCAGTATTATTGCTGGCCAGCTTTTTTGGAGGGCCACAATCATTTGGCCAGTATATCGAGCTAGCCTGCGACCAGGATGTGCGGGTGGTGCTTGATGAAGACTGCGAAAGGGAGATAAAGGCATCTCTGGTTTTGGAAGGAGATGACTTCACTGCCTACAACCTGTCTAACAGCGACTTTAACCTGAATGTTATTGACGGCGTTGATGAATCCGGAGACGACCTGGACGGCCCGGGCACCTTCATCTACGAGATCAGCCTGCGTTCCAGCGCCAACCCTTCGGGTACGGTAAGCGGCCTGCCCTGCTGGGGCTACGTGACCGGCGAAGACAAGACAGCTCCCGACCTGGACTGCCCGGATGACACGGACGAAGGCACGGTAGTGCTGGACTGCTTCACGGATAACGGCACGCTGGACGCGAACGACTTGTCGATGAACCCGACGGATTTTTCCTGCTTCATCGACGGCCAGTCCGGCCTGGATGACGGCACGCACTACTATGACCTGCTCGCTTTCCAGGTAGACCGTACGGACTACTACACCATCCTGGTGAGCGACGAGTTCCTGGATGCAAACGGATCTCCTTCTCTGGAGCAAAGCGCCATCGCGCTGTTCCAGGGCGGTTTCGACCCGTCGAACCCGTGTGAGAAGAGAACATCATCGCCTTCCAGGACGAGCCGATCGACGACGTCAACCCGCCTCTGAACAACGACGAGCCGTACCTGCGGCTGAGCCTTCCGCTGATTGCGGGCCAGGTGTACTACCTGTGGGTGACATCGGACGACGCCGAGGGCACCGGCGACTATACGGTAGACATCTGCCCTGACAACAGCGCCAGCCGCGTCGGGCTGTTCTCCTCCTCTGTGGTGCTGAACCCCGTAACCTGGGAGCCGGAAGTGGTGGTTAACGACCAGCTGTGGGATACGCGCGAGGTGAGCCTGGAACTGGACCTGTTCTGCGAGGACTTCGACCTGATCTTCAACAACCCGGCCAGCCTGGCCATCACCGGCATGCCGGATGCGGATGACAACTGCGACGGCGATGTTGATGTGAGCTTTGTCGACACTTACTCTACGGACGGCGACTGCGCGCCGATCATCATCACGCGTACGTTCAC
>JAGFJE010000542.1 GCA_024103175.1 Phaeodactylibacter sp. | reverse complement strand
GGGCGCTGGTGACGTGGAAGTAGCGGTGCAGCTGCGACTTATGGGCGTCCAGCGGCTGCCCCAGGTGCTTGCACTCGATGAGGATGGCGGGCTCGCCCTCGCAGCGGATGCAGTAGTCTACCTTTTCGCCTTTTTTGGTCCCGATGTCGGCGGTAAATTCCGGCGTCACTTCCAGGGGGTTGAAGACGTCGTAGCCCAGCGCTTGCAGGAAGGGCAGGACGAAAGCATTTTTAGTGGCCTCTTCGGTGGCCACCTGATCGCGGAGTTTAGCGATGCGCTCACTGAGTTGCTTTAGTTTGTCTATGAGGTCCATGGCGCGTTGGTTTAAGTCAGCGCCCAATAGAAAATTGCGCGCTGACAGCACACCATTGTTTTACGGGAAAAATCGAGATAGGGTTGCATTTCCACCGCTCTCTTTTGTATATTCTGGATGCAGAAGATTAGGCAACCTAAAAAGGATGATATGGACAAAACTCTGATCGACAAAATCAGGATACAGCTTGAAAATGATAACCTGCCGGGAGCATTAGACATGGCAATGGGTTTGAGTCACAACCTTAAAGGGCCAATAGGAGAATCATTCTATAAGCTTTTTGAACAGATGTTCAGTTTGCTTTCTCTGCTGGCTAAGGAACATTATTATCCTAAACTAAACAAGGAAGCTATTTCTATTCAGATGAATAGAATTGTAACAAGTATGCTCGATTTACTTAAAATGATTGTCGGGAAAAATCCGGCAAAAGAAGAAATACGCAATGAGATCAAACGGGCAAATAACAGAAGCGCCCTTACCAAGTTACTGAAACTGACTAAAGAAACCGGCCCCGGCCTCTACAAAGAGGCAATCATTATAAGCAACCGTTTTGAAGAGTTAATGAAACAGGTAGAAGAGTCCTACAGCCAGTAGATATATAAACCAGCCCAAATGAGAGCATGTTAAGCCCTTATGGTTTAGCAATGTTTTTGTGCCAGCAAACCACTCTCACGCCTTTGTTAAAAATTCGGTGACACGCAGCCAGCAACCGGACAATGTTGTTAGCTGACACGACACCATTGTTTTATGAAAAAAGCGGACCTGGGTTGCATTTCCCTCCTCTTCTGTCCGGCCATTTTACCCCTCACCCCCCAATAAGCCCAACCGAATTCAGCGCCTCCATTCGTTCAAAATACCCCCAGTCCACCAACTCCCCGCGCTCTTTCAGGAAGGACAGCTCCGGCGCCCCACTCTCCTCCGGGAAAGCCAGGAACTTCACATGGGGATGGTTATCGAATATGCGGTTGAAAATCTCCTGGCGGACGGCCGACTGGCCATCCATCCCGCTTTCCACCATGGCCCGGACGTGCTCCAAGCGATCAAGATGGAGGAACCCCAGCACCTCCTTGCCCTGCTGCAGGGCAAAATCGATCTCTTTGGCCGACCAGCCGGATCGAAGGGTATTGTCCGTGATCAGCACCCCGAAGGCGGGCAGTGCGGTTATCGCATTATTAACGGCTTCATTGATGTGCTCGCGCTTCAGTATTTCCATTTCCGCGATCCAGGCCCACACATTGTATTTCGACAGCTTTCCGGACAGTTCGAGGGCCGCTTCCGAATCCGCAAAGCTATAGGAGATGAACATATTTGCCTCCTGAGCTGCTTCATGGTTTTCCTCCTGTAATGGGCCGTCGGCCCGGTATATGTCCACCACCGGCCTTTTTCCTACCCGGCCCACATGGCCCCACAATACATCCAGGGCCCTTCGGGAAGGCAGGGTTGAAAACCGGATCACCGGTTGGGGCGCCTGTTTGTAATGCTCGGCCAGTGCCCGGTCGAGTTCCGCGGGAGAGATACCGGCCAGGCCGGTTGCCGCGATCAGTTTTTCTGAGGTGGCCCACTTGTAGTTTTTTTCGTTCGCGAGGTAAGCGATGATCTTGTTCAGCTGTTGCTGCTCCATGTTTTTCAGATTTTGTCAGCGCGTTTTCCAAAACTAACAATGTATTCCGGCGGGAGCAAGGGAAGCCGTTGATTTTTTGTTTTAAGTCAAAAGACAACTCGAAGTTGTCCTTTGACGTGTGCCACTTGAGCTGACAACTTCGGTATGTGTTTAGCGCCGAGGTGACATCCTTTTTGCCCCTGCTCCTGGCGATTAAGCTTATTTCTACAGATTGAGAGCAAAAAGGGTGTCATCTCGTTCCAGTGCCAGGCCTTTCCAGATGACACCTTTCGCCGTTGAACAGTAATGCTACAAGCGGAAGGTTCGGTGAATAGGCGAAAGATGTCACCTGGAGCGCCGCTAAACATATACCAACTTCGAGTTGTCTGCTCAAGTAAAACGAAACAACGAAACATTGGGATGATTATCATTAGGCTTGGCAAGTTTCCAAAACTGTATCTGTTTAGTGTTGGGGGGAGGTGACATCTTTTTGCCCCCAGATCCTGGCAATTAAGCCTGTTTCGGCGGATTGAGGGGCAAAAAGGTGTCATCTCACTTCGCCAGGTGACATCCCGAAAATATCGGGATGTCACCTGGCTGAGCGCTAAACACATACCCAAAACTTGCCAAGCTTAAAAAAACATACGCTCAATCCTCAATCGCCTCAATCCCCAGCCGCTTCAGCCGCTCCAGGTTTTCCTTCATGGCCTTGAGCTGCTCGGGAGGGTGGCCCTGCCAGCCCGTAACCTCGCCAATGATGCGCAGGGGGCCCCGGGAGCGGTACGACTTGGTCGGGTTGCCCGGAAACTTTTTATCCGTCAGGTTGGGGTCATCCTCGATCGCTCCGGTGGGCTCTACGATATAGATCCGCCCCGGCCCTTCGCCCAGGGCGAGTTCCGCTCCCCAGATGGCGGCGTCCAGGGTGGCGGACAAATAGACGTAGGCCGCCTTTTTTCGCTTCCCGTAGTTGGAATTGAAGCCGGGTTCGATCAGATCTCCCGCCTTCAGACCGGCCTTGGTGCCGTGGTAGAACGGCTCCTTACTTCTGTTTTTTTTCATTGTCTTTATTGATTATTCAAAAACAACATCATCCAGATAGATCTCATGCGAAAAGCCGTTGCTCGAGGAGAAAAGCACCAACCCGGAACGGATGCAGCTCAGATCCACCTTTTTGGTTTTGATGGTGTACTGCTTCCATTGGGTGGTTAAAACGACGTCCACCGACTTTTTCCCGGTGTCCGGAAAGGGTTTGTCCTTGTCGATCAGCCCGAAACCGATGGTGGCTTTTACGCCGTCCATACTGGCCTTTGCCCAAAAGCGGAACGTTTTGGCGCCCGACAGGTCGTAGCCGCCGAGGATGTCGCCCCAGTCGTTGGCCGGGTCTACGAACGCGAGGCCGTACCAGTTGTCTCTGGCCTTGTAGCTGATCTTAATGCAGGTATTTCCGGAATGTACGCCTTCGGTATGGTCCAGGGCTACTTCCATGGCCTCATAATTGCCCATGTACCCGGAGGGGATGTAGGGCAGATCGCCGTTGTCTTTATAGACGTAAAAGGGAAGGGTGGCCCTGGGCACCAGGTATTTTTTCGCTCTGGCCTCTTCGTCGGAAACCACCAGGGAGGTGGAGGCCATGCCGACGTTGTTGTAGGTATCTTTGATGGCAACATAGATCTTGGCCGGGCCGTCTACAGGGGGCAACTGGATCTCAAAGCCATCCGTTGCGTTGCCCCGGGAATGCAGCGGAAGCACCTGATCCCGCCGTTTCCGGCTTCCGGTTCGCTGGTTGTAGTAAAAACTTACCTCCAGCGCTTCGTTCTCCACATCCGATGTTTTCAGGGCCACCGGTACCCAGGCGCCGCCTTTGCCTTCGGCGCCCGGCAGTTCGAAGTGCTCGATCAGGGGCACGTTATTGGCCGGTTTTTGGCCGGTGTAGGCCTCCCGGATGGCCCAGTACTGCGGCCGGGTCATACCCTTGAAATGGGTGAACAGCCAGATGGAGAGGAAATCGGCCCCGTTGGCATAATGAAAAAAATAAACGCCCAGGCAGGCGGGCTCGCTTTTGATCCACTCGGAATAGCCCCGGGCGATGGCGTCGTATTTCTGTTGATCGGACGGCTCTACTTTGACGCCGTTTTCATCCTCTGGCATGTCCCATTCTCCCGTGACCCCGAATTCGGTAACGATGTAAGGCTTATCGATGCCCCGCTTCTCCAGTTCCGCCGCCAGGTAGGCCGCGCCGGCACCGTAAATGTTCAATCCGTAAATGTCGATGGAGGGCACGTATTGCTGCCACCAGTCCAATCCAAAGGTCCAGGCTTCCACCGAGGTGACCGGATGGTTGGGGTCCAGTTCCTTGATCGCACGGCATATCCTTTCCAGTAGCTTGGAGTAGGCTTCCTTTTCGGCGTCGGTGGCCGTATTGAGGTAGACCTCGTTGCCGACGCCCCAGGTAAGCACGGCAGGGTGGTCTTTGTAGGCCTCTACGGTACGGACGGCATTCGCGTACATTACCTCCATGCCCTCGGTATCTTCCAGGTAATTGAAGCGGTCGTCGTCTTCCATGCCGGGGCGGCCGTGCCGCATCCAGATGCCCACCATTACCTTCATTCCGTATTTATGAGCGGCATCCAGCAGTTGACCGGTAAACTCATCCGTCCCCCAGGTGCGGATGGTATTCACGCCGAGGGATTGCAGCTCCTGGAAGTGAGCGTCGTAGTTGTCCACGTCTTCACTGTATCCAAAGGTCACGCCTTTGACTTCAAAGGGTTTCCCGTCCACCATCAGGCGCCACCCCGTATCGGTTTTTTTGACGGCCGTCTGGGCGTTTAAGGCAAAACCGGCGGCGCTGATGAGCAGTAGGATAGCTATAAATTTATTCATCTTCTCGAATTTTTATTCATTGTGGCGTTTTGCGCAGCTCCGGGGCCTCGCTATAGCGGCGGCGGCCCTTTCGTAGCACATCATACATCAAAAATTTTAGCCGGACTTCGGCGTGAGCTCAGTCGAACGCTCGCAGAGGCGGCCCCAAATCAAGCTCCTCCCCATCAATTTCCGGAAACAAGCTTATTGGACTTTGGACGTTCTGACGCGAAAGTCGGAAGTCGGAAGTGCGACCGTCTAGTGCGCCGGTTAAAAAGTCGGAACAGTGCCCAAAGTAAGCGCCGAGCGCCCATTTTACTTCGTCAGTCGCTTCGCTCGTGTCCGACTTAACGAAAGGCCTCGAAAGGCATTTTTCGGAACGTCCAAAGTCCAAAAACTTCCTTTTGTTAAGGAAGCTCTATTTTTTATGGTGCAGGCCCCTTTCGCCGCTCACAGCCAGGTAATGTTCCGCTTTCCGCCTTCCGCCTTCCGACTTTTCCCAGGGTTCGTCCAAAGTCCCAAAGCTTACAACCATTCAATCCTTATAGATCCCGACGCTACTCTTCTCCCCCTCCTTCACCCACGCCCGGTACATGCCCGCCGAGTTAAAGGGCAGGGCGATATTCCCTTTGTTGTCCACGGCGATGAGGCCGCCGTCGCCGCCCAGGGCCAGCTGGCGGTGGTGGATGGCGTGGTAGGCGGCTGCTTCCAGGCCCATGCCGCGGTATTCCATCAGGCAGGAGAGGTCGTAGGCCACTACGCCGCGCAGGAAGTACTCGCCGTAGCCGGTGCAGGAGACGGCGCAGGTGCGGTTGTTGGCGTAGGTGCCGGCGCCGATGATGGGGCTGTCCCCCACCCTGCCGTACTTTTTGTTGGTCAGGCCGCCGGTGGAGGTGGCGGCGGCGGTGTGGCCGTGGCGGTCGCAGGCCACCGCGCCGACGGTGCCGTATTTCCGGCTGTGGTCGAGCTGGGCTTTGCCGCGCGCCCGGGCTTCCTCCAGCTGGCGGTGGCGGAATTCGGAGTAGAAATATTCGGGCGGCGCTTCTTCCAGGCCCTGCTCGCGGGCGAACTGCCGGGCGCCGGCGCCGCAGAGCAGCACATGCTCCGAAGCTTCCAGGACGCGGCGGGCCAGACAGATGGGGTTCTTCACCCCCTGCACCATGGCCACCGCGCCGGCCTCCAGCGTTTTGCCGCACATGATGGAGGCGTCCATCTCGTGCCGGCCCTCGTGGGTGAAGACGGAGCCCCGGCCGGCGTTGAAATACTCGCAGTCTTCCAGGGCGCGGACGGCGGCCTCGACGGCGTCGAGGGCCGCCCCTCCCTCTTTGAGGATGGCTTCGCCGGCCTGCAGGGCGGCCAGCAAAGCCTGTTCGTGTGCTTTTTCCTTTTCCGCCGTCATCTCGGAGCGCAGGATGGTGCCCGCGCCGCCATGAATGGCCAGGGCGTATTTTGACATCTGAAATTGTCTTTTTGTGTTTAAGGCTTCTCTTCGCCCATCAGGCCGAAGAAATTTAATCTTTGGGCTGCAAATAAGCTATGGGTTCGGTGAATAGGCGAAAGATGTCACCTGGAGCACCGCTAAACACATACTGATGTGAAATCAGGATAAGCCAGGGGTGAGTTCTGGCCCTAAGCGCCCCGTCCAAAACCGCAAAAGATTTTCCCTCAATCAATACCCCGGGTTCTGCACGACCACCCCATTCGACACCTGCACTTCCCGCGCCGGTACGGGCAGGATCACCCGGTAATCTTCAACCTGGCGCACCTGGGTGGCCCGGCCCAGGCGCGCCAGGTCGAACCAGTAGTGCGCCTCGAAGGCGTACTCCAGGCGGCGCTCCCGAAGGAGAACATCGTAGTAGGCCTCCAGGTTGGGCGCCTCCGCCTCCGTAACCGGCGAACCGGGAAGGGAACGGGTGCGGACGGCGTTCAGGTCGGCAAGGGCGGCGGCCGGCCCTTCGGTATTGGCGATGGCTTCCGAGCGGATGAGGTACATCTCCGCCAGGCGGAGCACCGGGACGTTGTAATCGATGTCCGTCGCCAGCTCTCCGTACTTGGTGCAGCGCACCACCCCGAAGCGGCGCAGGAACTGCTCCTTGCGGGCGTCGCCGTCGGCAAAGGCATTCCACAGCTCGGTAGAGCCGGAAACTTCATTGGCGGCGGAAAGCATCAGGAGGTTGGAGAGGTCCTGCCCGTCCTGTTGGGTGAACTGCAGCTCGAAGATGGACTCCGCCGAGCCTTCCGTTTCGAAGTTGTCGTTGTAATTGGCGTTGAGCGCGTAATCCCCGTCGTTGATGAGCAGCTCGGCGAAGGCGCGGGCATTGGCCCAGTCCTTCCGGTACAGGTATACCCTGGCCAGCAGGGCGCGGGCGGCCGCCGGGGTGAGGAAAAAGCGCTCGTCGCTATCGGGCAACGCCTTGGCGGCGTTGTCCAGGTCTTCGACGATGCGGTTGTAGGTAGCGGCCACGGTGGCGCGCCCTACGGAAGTGGCGGTGCTGCGGTCCAGCACCTCGGTAAATACCGGCACGCCGAAAGCGGAGCTTTCCTCGAAAAATTCGCCGAACTGCCGCAGCAGGTCAAAATAGGCGGAGCCCCGGAAATAATAGGCCGTGCCCTCGATCCGGCTGCGATCCTCATCGCTGATGCCATCGATATCCTGGATATTCACCAGGATGTTATTGGCAGAGTTGATGATGTTGTACAGGCTCACCCATACATCCTCGATGTAAGGGTTGGTCGTCGGGACGCGGGCGTTGGCCAGGTCCTCGTAGCGCTGCCGGAAGCCCGTGGCAATGGCGTTGCCGCCGAGCAGGTCGGCCACCAGCACGAAATCGCCCCCGTACAGGTTGAAACCCTGGAAGCTGTTGTACAGCCCGATGGCCGCCGCTTCCGCCGTCTCCTTGTTGACAATGGCCTCCGAGGTGATGATCTCATCGTCGAGCTCCACATCCAGGAAGCCGCTGCAGGCGGCGCCCAGAAAGGCTACCGCCGAAAGAAGGATATATCTGATGGTCTTGGTTTTCATATTTTCAATTTTTGAAACCGATACACTGATACACTATAACACTGATACACTACAACACTGATACACTACAACACTGACACACTACAACACTGACACACTACAACACTGATACACTACAACACTCATACACTACAACACTCATACACTACAACCCCACATTCACCCCCACCGAGATCGTCCGGGCCTGCCCCAGCGTTCCGAAGTCCTCCCCCTGCTGGGTATTGAGGGCGCCCTGGCTGGCGGTATTGGTCGACACTTCGGGGTCGAAACCGCGGTAGTCGGTGATGGTGAAGAGGTTCTGGGCCTGGGCATAGACTGTCAGGGAGCGCAGGCGCATTTTCTGCACTACCGGGGCGGAGAACTTGTAGGCCAGGCGCAGGTTCCGCAGGCGGATGAAGTCGCCGTCTTCCAGGAACTGGGTGCTGAAGCGCTGCATCTGCCCGGTTTGGAGCGAGGGGCGCGGCACGTCTGTCTGCTGGCCCGGCGTGCGCCAGTAGTTGTCCAGCACATACAGGCTGTTGTTGCCGTAGGGCAGGCCGCTGCGCAGCTGCCCGTAGTTTTCGTAAGCGTGGCGGCTCTGGTTGAAGATCTTGTTGCCGCCGGAAAACTGGAGGAAGGCGGACAGGGTAAAGCCTTTCCAGGTGAAGGTATTGTTGAAGCCCCCGAAGTAGGTGGGAATGGCGCTGCCCACCACCTGGCGGTCATCGAAGTCGATCACATCGTCGCCGTTGAGGTCTTCAAACAGGGCGTCGCCCGTCTCGGGGTCCACGCCCTGGAATCGGATCATGTAAAGGGTACTGACGGCCTCCCCTTCCTGCAGGATATGGTTGCGCCCCAGGATCTCCCCGTCGTTGAACAGCTTTTTGACGGTATTGTCTATCAATGCGAGGTTGAAGGTAGTGGACCAGGAGAAGTCCCGCGAATTGACGTTGAGGGTATTGAGGCTGACTTCAAAGCCCTTATTCTCGATCTCGCCTACGTTCTGTATGACGGAGGTAAAGCCGGTCAGCCCCGAGACATCGGCGTTGAGCAGCAGGTCGGTGGTATTCTTGACGAAATAGTCGGCCGTCAGGTTGATGCGGCTGTCGAGCAGGCCGAGGTCGACGCCGATGTTGAGCTGAGCGGTTTTTTCCCAGCTCAGGTCCGGGTTTTCCAGTTGGGAGGGCGCAATGCCGCTGCGGCCGTTGTAGGGCGCATCCAGGCCCCAGGTGCCCACCCAGTCGCTGCCGATCTCCTGGTTGCCGGTGACGCCGTAGCTGCCGCGTAGCTTCAGGTTGCTGAACAGGCCCTGATCGGCCATAAAGGGCTCTTCGCTAACCACCCAGGCCAGGGAGCCGGAGGGGAAGTAGCCGTAGCGGTTGTTCTCACCGAAGCGGGAAGAGCCGTCGGCGCGCACGGTGAAGGTGGCCAGGTAGCGCCCCTTGAAACCATAGTTGAAGCGGCCCAGGTAGGACAGCAGGCTGGACCGGCGCTTGCCGGAAGAGGCGAACACGATATTGGCCGCCGCGGAGATGCTGGGCGTCTCGTTGGTGGAATAGCCGGCGCCTTCCATGTCGGAAAAAATGGCCCTGATCTCCTGGGCGGAAAAGCCGGCGATGAGGTTGAAGCTGTGATCGCCCAGCACCCGGGTGAAGTCGAGGGTGTTTTCCGTTTGCCAGGAGGATTCCTCCCAGGTGGCGTAGATCCCCTGCCCGATGCTGGTCTTGTTGCTGAAGGTCGGCGTGTAGGATTCTTCATCGAGGGTATTGAGGTCGGCCGACCACATCGATTTAAAGGTCAGCCCGGGGATGATCTCGTACTGCCCGAACAGGGAGCCCTGCAGGCGGGAGGAGATGGACCGGTTCCTGTACTCAAGGGCGATCAGCACGGGGTTGTCGAGCGGCCACCAGGTATTGTAATTAAAGGGGTTGGCATAGCTGCCGTCTTCTTCGTAGATGGGCGCCGAGGGGTCCCAGGCCTGGGCGTTGATCACTACCCCATATTCATCGTTTTCATTGATGGTACGGCGGTGGTTGGAGCGGTTGAGGGCGACGTTGGCGCCCACCTTGACCTTCTCGTTGATGCGGTGGTCGAGGTTGAGGCGGGTGCTGAGGCGCCGGAAATCCTGGCCGATCTGTATGCCCGACTGGTTGAAGAAGTTGCCGCTGAGGTAGAACTGGGTCTTCTCATTCCCCCCCTGAATGCTCAGGTCGGCATTGTCGATCTGGCCGGTGCGGAGAATGGCGTCGTAAACATCGGTTGTCCGCACATCGGCGTTGGGGCCGTCGGGGTCGAAGCCGAAATCACTGTTGAAATAATCGGGCCCCAGGCCGTCGTTCTCGGCCGCCACGTTGAGAAAGCGGACGAACTGGCGGGCGTCCATCATCTCGGGAACGTTGGTGATGTTGGAAAAGCCTTTGTAATAGCCTACGTTGACCTGAGTCTTCTCGGCCGCTCCCCGCTTGGTGGTGATCAGGATGACGCCGTTGGCCCCGCGGGAGCCGTAGATGGAGGCCGCCGAGGCGTCTTTCAGGATGGTGATGGACTCGATGTCGTTGGGGTTGAGGTCGGCCAGGGGGTTGACCGGCTGGATGTTCTGGTTGAGGGCCGAGTTGTTGCGGGAGACCACCGGTATGCCGTCGATGATGAACAGGGGCTGGCTGCTGGCCCCGATGGAGGAGACGCCCCGGATGTTGACATTGATGGCGCCGCCCGGCGTACCGGAAGGGCTGCTGATGTTGACCCCGCTGGCCTTGCCCTGCATGGCGGCTTCAAAACTGGCCGCCGGCACGTCTTTGATGTCCTCTGCGCCGAGGGATTCAATGGCGCTGGAGACGTCTTTTTTCTTCTGGGTGCCGTAGCCAACGACCACCACTTCATCCAGGATCTGGCCGGCAGTCAGCTGTACGTCGATCACTGTCTGGCTGCCGATGTCCACCACTTTTGGAGCGTAACCGGTATATGAGAACTCCAGCTGCTTCGCATCCTGGGAAACTTCAAGTTCGTAATCCCCGTTAAAGTCGGTTACCGTTCCGGAAGAAGTACCCACGATCAGGACGTTGGCCCCAATGAGCGGTTCCCCGGTCTCGGCGTCGGTGACGGCGCCGGTAATGGTGCGCTGCCCCAGGGCGATACCGGCCCACCCCAGGCAAACAGCGGATATCAGGAGTATACGCCAATGCTTCATATTTATCGTTTTTTGGTGATGAGAATATTCAGATACAATGCGGGCCACCACAGCAGGGTGCTGTCGGTGGAAAACAGAAAAACGCTGAAAGGCAAAAGAGGAGGCGCCCTAGCAATCGAAGATGGGCTGCAAACCGCTGAGGCTGGGCGTCTCCAGGCGGAGGGCCGTTGTTGTGGCAGGCGTTATGGACCTCTGGATCTGCATGTGTGGACTGCGTTTACGGGCTGAAATTAGGGACTTTAGGCCAAAATACCAACTGCCCCGGCAATATTTACTACCAAATTATGACTGCCCTCTTGCTGCATATCACAAATTTTTTTTGTAAAATTACGCCTGGTTTAGGCTTATTACTAATGAGTACCATCTATTTCCAAAACGGTATCAGGCCCTCCATCCCTTCCCACAAGCAGCTTAGCCTCATGGGCCTACAGCCTATTTTCGACTGCTAGCCTGTATCTTCTTTCTTCTTTCTGAAACGGCCCGGCGCGCCCGCCCGGCTGCGCATTTTTTCTGTCAATTCATTCATTTTCTATAACCAAACCCTTTCTGCATTATGAGAAGAGTAGTACAACTCGCGTTGGCTTTCGCCCTGTGCGTAGCCTCCGCACAAGCTCAGGAAACCATCTCCTATGACTTTGAGGACGGCCTGATGCCGGAAGATTTCACGCTGTACAATGTAGACATGCTCACCCCTGCCGATGAGGGCGATATCGGATGGCTGGATACGGCCTGGATCGTCACCACCAGTTCCCGCTTCGAAGGATTCGCCGCGCTGAGCATCTCCTGGTACGAGGATGAGAACGGAAACGAAGTCGGCCCGGCCGACGACTGGATGATCCTCCCCCGATTACAGCTGGGCGCCGGCGCCGAACTGAACTTCCTGGTTCGGTCTGCCACCACAAGCGGTGATTTCCCGGATGATTATCAGGTGCTCATCAATACCGGCGAAGCCACCGTCGAAAGCTTTGGGGAAGACGGCGAGATCCTGTGGACCGAAGAGGCCGTCGAGAGCGACGACTGGCAGGACCGCTCCCTCGACCTGTCCGCTTACGCCGGACAGAGCGTACACATCGCCTTCCGCAACGTGACCAACACCAACGGCTACGGCCTGTGGATCGACAACATCGAGGTCTCCCAGGTCATCACCTCTTCGGTGCGCGAAGTAGACAACGAAGCCTTCAACATGGCGCTGACGCCCAACCCGGCAGGCCGGGAGCGCGTCCTGCTGTCTTATACCCTGGAAGAAGCCTCGCAGGTAAGCCTCTCTGTCAGAGACATGGCGGGCCGCACCCTGATGGCCCTGCCCCAGGGGATACAGCCGGCGGGCAATAACCAGGCCCGGATCGACGTAAGCAACCTGGCAAGCGGAACATACATCGTCAGCATACGTTCCGATAAAAAGATCGGAACGGCAAAAATGATAGTAAGACATTAATTTGTAGATTCCCCTTTATAACCAGGCAGCACCCTCCTTCGGGAGGGGCTGCCTTTATCGGGGGAAGGAATCTTGCCCGGCCGTATGGACGGGTTTACCCGGAAGAGCCTATGGCGAAGACGGGGAGT
>JAGFJE010000526.1 GCA_024103175.1 Phaeodactylibacter sp. | reverse complement strand
ATCTAAAACTGAGCCCCGATGTTCTCGCACTGCTTGTGGTTGCTCGTGCGTGCCTGCGGCGCAGGGAGGGAGCCGTGGGGGTGGGAGGGGGGGGAGGCGGGGTGGGCGAGGTTGAGGCCTGTGGGGGGGGGGGGGGGGGAGGGGGGGGGGGGGAGAGTGGGGGGGGGGGGGGGTGGGGGATGGGGAGAGGGGGTGAGTGGGAGAATGGGAGAGGGGGTGAGTGGGAGAATGGGAGAGGGGGAGGCGAGGGGGGCATCGAGATATTGATGCCAGGCGGTTTCCAGCCGGCGGATTTCTTCCGGGGAGGGCTGCCAGGCGGCGTAGGCTGCGAGGAAGCGCTCCCGCCCCCAGTGGTTGATGAGGAAATCGACAAAGGAGGCGGCCAGGCATCCCATCACCAGTTGAGATGCCTGCGCCCCTTGCTCGTTGTCCAGGATCTCGGCCAGGGGGGCGGCGTTGCCGGAATGAAAGAGGCGGGCTGCCCAGTAAGCGTAGCCCTTTTTCTGCCAGTTGGTGGTGAAGCGGAGGGCCAGCCCGCGTTCCAGGGCATCCAGCCGGGGTTGGCCGAGCAGGCGGCGCAGCAGCATGGCGTTCTCGGCGCCGGCGTGCTGCCCCTGAACGGCTTCGCTGGCCACCAGGTGGGCGGCGCCGCGGGCGAAGTCGGCCTGAGAAGGTTCGGTATTGTTCAGGCGCAGGCCTTTCTGCTCCAGGGAGGGGTAGAGGTGGCAGGGAATGGGCTTAGCCGGGGGCGGCTGCCCGCAGAAATCCACAATGCGGGCGGCGTTGGCCTCGCAGCTTTCCATGAGGCGCCGGGTGTATTCGGCCAACGGCGGCGCTCCGTGGAGGATGAAATTGAAATAACGGCCATTTACCGTAGTATCCTCGGTATCGGTAAAATCGAATTCGGTACTGCCGCCCGGCTGCCAGGTTTTCTCGTCGAACTCGCCCATCAGCAGGCGGCGCCCGTCCTGGTACACCTCGTAGCCCATGGCCGCCCAGCTGTAAGGGCGCAGCCCTTCTTCCCGGCGCTGCTCATAAAAACGAGTGATGCCGGCCGCGCTAAAGGCGGTGGTGAGGCCAAGGGGCAGGGAGCGGGCCAGGGGGTTGGGATAGAAAGACAGGGACAGGATTGTGTTGGGCCCTTCGATCCTGTGGCGGCCAAATTGCAGCGTTTCCTCTTCCATTTTGAACGGCAGGCGGGAGACGAGTTCCCGAACCACCGGGTTGGACCAGCCGGCCCCCAAAAGCAGGAGAGCGGAAGTGCGAAGCTGCTCCCGGCTGGCCTCCGCTTCCGGAAGGAGGCGGCATTCGGTGCGCCTCTGCCGCTGCTGTACCTGCCGGGCGATGCCTTCCAGCCCTTCGCTGTAAATGATGAGCAGGCGGCCCTCCTCGCGGTAGCGGCGCAGCAGTTCCTCCCGGCCGGGAAGGGTGGGGGGGCTATCCGCTTTGGCGGCCAGGTTGGAGGCTGGCTGGGGCTTGCAGGACAAGCAGCTCATTAAGGCTAGGAAAAACAAGGCTTTTCTCATCGGGTGGCCAAATTTTGGGTGATCTCTTCTTCGGGCAAGCTTTTGGGTGGAAAATGTATTCTTTAAGAAGCGTCTTCCAGCCCAAAAGTTGCAGGCAAGTTAATGAATGATGCGCTTTACCCAACGTACGTTCCCGGAAAAAACCTCCAGGATATACACACCCGACGGCAGGCCGGAAAGCGAAACGGACTGCCGGGGCGAGTCGATGAGGCGTTCCATTACAGTTTCGCCGGTGGGGTGGGAGAGGCGCATTCGCCCCTTCCCTTCGGGCAGGGCCGGCAGCTCTACAAAAAGTACCTCCCGCGCCGGGTTGGGATGTACTTTTACGGCATGATCCCGGGTGGTTTCTTCTGTCGATACCATTACATCTATTGGCTCGGAAATGGTGACGCAGCCGGTAAAGGACTCTACGGCCACCTGGTATTGCCCCGTTCCTTCGGCGATGGCGGCGGCGCCGTTACCCGGGATGGGGCGGCCGTCCTTGTACCACTGATACAGGGCGTAGTTTTCCGTAGTAAAGAGGATATTGCCGTCCTGGCTGACCACCGGCTTGTTCACCGGGCAGCCCACCTTAAAGGCCGCAATGTCCGTTTCATCCTGCGCATTTCCCGGGAAGCTCCCGATCTGCGTGCTGTTCCGGAAGGTGGCTATGCCGTAGAGGGGGCCGTCGGGATGAACGGCAAAGCGCCCCATCCAGTCGTCGGCCGGCCCGTTGATGGTTTGGGCCCAGGCGGCGGCGCCGTCATCGTCGAATTTGGCCAGGAAGCCCTCAGCGGGTTCTCCGCCGCCGGGAAGCAGGATGCCGCCCAGGTTGAAATCGCCGCCGTATTGGCCCGACAGCCAGAAGCCGCCGGCGGGGCTGGCCCGGATGCAGGCGCCTGCATTGTACGATTCGTGCGCGTAGGTATACAACCAGAGGGGGATGCCGTTATTGCCTCTCAATTTGCAGATGAAGAGGTTGGAGGATTCTTCCGGGGCGGCATTAAAAAAATCAAGCGTGATGTCCTGGGTGAAAACCCCGGTGAGGTATACGTCTCCGTAGGGCCCTGTACTAATGGAATTGAAGGCGGTAGGGCCCTGCCCGCGCACCACCTGATGCCATTGCAGTTGGCCGAACCTGTCAAACTTGAATACAGCCCCGTCGCTACCGGTAGTGGCGCCGGCATCCAGGGTTATCCCTCCCAGGGCCAGCCGGCCGGTATACCTGGCGGTGAGGAAGATGCCTTCGTCCGGCCCTTCCGTGATCTCTTCGACATCGGCAATATCATCGGCTTCAAAATGTTTGTGCCATACGACATTCAGCTCCGGGCTCAGCTTAAGGAGGAACAGGTCCATGTAGTCGTTCCGGTTTTCCAGCGTGGCGCCTCCGTATTCCAGCTCTCCGCGGAAATTGCCGGCCAGGTAATAGCCGCCGTCCTTCGCCTGGAAGAAGCCGCGGGTTTGCAGCAGGCGGGAACAGGGTATCTGGGCGGATTGCTGCAGCGCTCCTTCGGGAGTGATCCAGAGCATAAAGGCATTCCAGTCAATTTCATCGGCAGTCAGAAGAAGTTCATCGCCAAAGAGTAATTCCTGGTTGAAATAGCCGGATACGAGCAGGTTCCCGTTGTCATCGAATTGTATATCCGAGACCCGGCTTGTACTGCTGCCTCCCATCGTAATGTGCCAAAGCATTTCCCCTTCCGGCGACATCTTGAACAGGAAGCCGTCAGCGGAGCCCAGGGCGAGGTAAATTTCGTCGTCGATTGACATGGTGCCCTCGAATGCCCCGCCGCCATAGACATTGCCTTCGGCGTCGGCGGCTATGGCGTGAAAGAATTCCCCGCCGGCGCCGTTGATGAAGCGGGCCCATTCAATATCTTGAGCATCAAGGATTAAGGGGAGTAAGAAGATGAGGAGTAAGTATTTTTTCATAGCGCGAGAGTGTTTTTTGAAAGGAATACGCTCACAAAATTCGAGGATAATCATCAAAATAGCAATAGACGCGATAACCTGCCTACCGGGTCAACCTGGTAGCATCCATAGCCCCGGCACGGGCCGGGCCTTCGCCCGCCGTAGCGGCTTCGTCCCGCAGAGGCGGGATGTCGCTTCGCTCCACATCCACCGCCCCCATAGCATCTACAGCATCCGGCAAAAGGCGATAAGCAGATACAAGGCGGCCGTTCCAGAGGGGCGGCTGCCATCCGCTACCCTTCCTTCACCTCCCAAACGATCATGCTGCGGTCGTCGCTGGCGGAGATGAGGTAATTGTTGTAGGGGTGCCAGTAAAGGCGGTTAACGGAATTGATGTGGCCGCCGTCGCGGCTGGCGTCCAGCACTTTCAGCAGTTTGAAACTATGGGCATCCCACAGCTTGATGGCCCGGTCGCGGCTGCCGGTGGCAAACCAGCGGCCCTCCGGGTGAAAGGCTATACTATTAATAGTGTACCAGTGCGCCGGCTGGGCGGAGCGCAGGGCGGGGCCGCCTGCCAGCGTCCACACTTTGAGCATGGCGTCGCGCCCTCCGCTGAGGAGGTGGGCGCCGTCGGGCGTATAGTGGAGGGTGAAAACGGAATTGTCGTGGGCGTTGGGCAGGCGCTGGCGCAGTTCCAGGCTGCTGGCGTCCAGGAAATATATAGCCTGGTCGCTGGCGCCGGCGGCCAGTTCATTGCGCCGGGGGCAGTAGGCCAGGCAGCGCAGGCTCTGGTTGCTGAGTTGAATGCTTTCCAGGCTGCGGGCCTCGGCGGCGTCCCAGCGCGTAAGCAGGCCTTTCCCCCCCGCTGTATACAAGTAAGGCCCGATCCGGAGGATGTCGAAAACTCCCTTTTTATGATGGGCGATATTGCGGGTTTTCTCCGGCTCGTCGAGCTGTATCCAGTGCAGGCCCCCATTCATATTGCCCGCCACCACCCGGTTCCATTCCGGCAGGTAAAGCAAGGAGAACACCTGAGTATCTACCCTGGCGGCCAGCCGCCCCATTTCCGGGTCGTCGAGGCTCCAGCGCACGATCCATCCGTCTCCTGCCCCGGAGAAGAAACTGTCGGCCTGCGGCCCTCTGCCCATGGCAAAGATGGAAGCGTTGTGGCCGGTGAGCTGTGCTATTTTGCGGGCGGTCAGTTCTGACATTCTTCAGGTTTATTTTCTTGCATCCAAACAGATATTCCTTACTTTTGGTTTTTCAAAGCAATGAAGGAATGAATGTTAGCCTAATCATTCACTCATTCACTCACTCATTCCTTCATTCCCTCATTCCTTCATTCCCTCATTCCCTCATTCCTTCTCCTCATGCCTATCATTCTGCACAAACACATTGCCCCCGATACCGAGCTGGGCATCTGGCGCATCCAGGAGCCCGAGGCGTGGTTTCTGAAGCGGCTGGACCTCCACCCGGAAGAGCGGGAGCAACTGGGCCGCATCAAAGGGCGCAAGCGGGTGGAGTGGCTGGCCGTACGCCAGTTGGTCCATCACATGTCCGGAAGGGAGCAACGGGGGGCTTTCCTGAAGGATGAGCACGGCAAGCCGCACCTGGAAGGCTCGGCCTACCATATCTCCATCAGCCATTCCCATGAACTGGCGGCCGCGATAGCCGCCCCGGTGGCGGTGGGGGTTGACATCCAGTACCTGGTGCCCCGCATCGAGCGCCTGGCAGACAGGTTTTTGCGGCCGGAGGAATTGGCCAGCCTGCAGGCGGCCTACCGCATCGAGCACCTCCACGTCTACTGGGGCGCCAAAGAAGCCCTTTACAAAGCCTATGGCCGGCGCGCCCTGGATTTTCGCACCCACATTCACATCACTCCCTTTGCCTACAGGCCCCAGGGGGGGCGTTTTGAAGGACGGGCCATTAAGGAGGGATACGAAGCCCGGTTTCAGTTGGCGTATACACTTTTTGATAATTATATGTTGGTGTATGGTATCCAGCTGGTTTAGAGGTATTTATGTTGCCTGAAAAGCATCCAGGGAGGGCAAATGACGGGGGTGGAGTTTGATTATCTTTCAGATATTTTTAATTTTGTATGCAATTACTACCCCCCCCCAAGCTTGTTTGGTAGCCGGCCCTGTTAATTCAACCGGGTAAACTTTGAGCTGTAAACAAGCCCTAACCCTTCAAACGGTTTTCGCCGGGAAGCCTGCATGGTATCTGCTCATGTAAGCTGTTCCGGAATAAAAACGACCCTGTCATGGCTACCTTTTTTAAGCATGTATGTGCTTAAAGGCCTATATTGTGTTCTGGTTTTAAGAGGCGAATATATCCCATTTACATATCCAAATTTAGATCCCATGCGAACATTTAAAACGATCATCGCCGATGACCACGAAATCTTTCTTGAAGGGCTGAAGAACGTGCTGCGCCGATATTCCAAAGATATGCAGTTTCACATTGTCGGCGAAGCGGGCAACGGCCGTGAACTCATCGGCCTGTTAAAACACCAGCCTGCCGACCTCCTGATCCTGGACCTCAACATGCCCGAAAAGGACGGGCTGGAAGTCCTGCAGTTTATCCGCCGTTCCCACCTCGACATTCTGACCCTGGCACTGACCATGTACGAGTCCCCCAAGATTGTCCGCAGCGCTTTTAAAGCAGGCCTTGACGGCTACGTATTGAAAGACAAGGGCATAGAGGCTTTGTTTGCCGGCATCCGGGAGGTCGCCTGCGGGAAAACCCATATTTGCGAAGGCATCAGCCTGAGCAATGGGATGCTGAAAGCCCGGCCGGCCGGGCGGCAGCCCCGCTATCCGGCTAATGACCGCTTTGTCAAGAAACACAGCCTTACCAAAAGAGAACTCGAGATCCTGCAACTCATCACCCAGGCCCTGAGTAACAAGGAGATCGCCAAGGCGCTGTTTATCAGCGACCAGACCGTTAGCGTGCACCGCAAAAACATTATGCGCAAACTGGGGGTGAGCAATACCGCCGGCCTGGTGAAAATCGCTTTTGACAACAGCCTTGTTTGATCCGGAAAATGCTCCTTATTTCCCGGTAGAATTAAAAATACCACCTAGAGGGTATGGAGTCTTTCTAAACTTATTTTATATTTGTATCGCAGCCAGAAAGGCTGCAGCAATATTGCTATCTACTATATAAGATGACCTTTAAGTTGTTAACTGACGGCCTGCAAAAAGCACGCTATGCTGCCTTATGGTGTTCTCCCGAGGAGAATTCCCCTTTGCTATGCGCACAAATCAACGATCCCATGAATAAAGAGCTTTACGGCTTTTCCCTGTTTCCCAGGATAGTTTCTGGCCCGCTTTTGCCCCCCTTTAATCTATTTCGATCCATTTTCCGATTATTATCTTTTCGTTGAGTTTCCAAAAGGGATCTTCCCCAGGGAATGGCCTTTCTTATACCCCGAACCGATTTGAAAGCAAAAAATGAAGCCTCAGGATGCTGCGGCTCACCCTATTGACAAGTTGGCCGAAATTCGGTTCCGATAATAAAAGACGATAAAGACGACCACGGCTCGATAAGCAAACAAACCTGCCTTTGAAATGATGGAAAATCGGCAGGCCAGCGCGCTTAATTACGGCCACCTGATCTTAATAAGCATAATTAATTTTAGAAACAAATTGTGATCTTATGGAAAGAGCGAATTTTACTTTCGTTTCTACCTTCCAATGGCTGAAAACACTGGCGTTGCTGCTGGCGTTCGGCTTTGCGGGAGCCCCTCACGCCCAGGCGCAGCCTCCTGAACTGGTTGTGTTTGACGCAGGCGGGGCGCCTCCGGCAACGACGACGACCGTAGTGCTGCCCGAAGGAGAATGTGGCTATCAGTTCCAATGGTCGGTAAATGTTTTTGACCTGGCAGGGCCGGCATCGGTCTTTACCAGCATTCTTACGAATACAACTTCCACTTCTGTCACCCCCGGCGCTACGCTGATGCAACTGGGGCCAGCGCCGTTTAGCCAGACCTATGTGCTGGACGTCATCGCGGCGGTGGGAACCAATACGCTGACCATCCGTAAGGAAGGGCCAAGCGGGCCGGTGACGCAGATATACACCATTATTGTGGATGATGTGCGCCCACCGCATATCTACGGCCCGGGTGACATGACCGTCGAGGTGCCGAGCTGCGATACCGACGGTATCCCGGTCAACTGGTCCGTCTACACAGTTGACGACTGCGACCTTGGCCCTATGCTGATGCAAACCGGCGGCCCGGCCAGCGGCTCTCAGCTGTCGCCTGCCGGAAGCCCCTATACGGTCAGCTACTCTTCTACCGATGACGACGGCAATACCTCTACCTACAGCTTCGACATCACGGTCAACCAGTCTCCCGACCCGGACCCCATCATCGACGTTACCGGCAACGGCCAGTTCTCTATTCCGGCCTGCCAGCCGACCGCATCGGTGTACTTCACCGGTAACGTGATTGACTGCGCCATCACGCAAGGTAGCGACCTCACCGGGCAGATCACCCTTACCGATGAACTTGGCGACCCGTTCCCGCTGGTTGTTACCTATATACAGGAAGAGGACGGCTTCGCTTTCTTTGAAGCCACCGGTTTCCTTGCTCAGGGGATCTACCCGATCAATATCACTTACGGCAACGTAACAGTGGAAACCCTGTTCAACGTGGAACAGGACGCCAATCAACCACCGGACATCACCATGCCCGGGAACCTGACCTTCCTGCTGCCGGCCTGTACCAACCAGGTTACCGGCCGCTTCGCCATCACCATTACCGATGATTGCGATCCGGTGATCAATATGAACCCGAGCCGCTTGTCCTTTACCTTTAACAACGGCAGCGGCCCTCAAACACTGACCCCCCTCGCCGGCTTTGATGTTGCGCAGGGGTATTTCGAGTTCGAGCGGGTGCTGACCTCGGCTGATGACGGAGCGGTAATCACCGCTTCCTACCGGGACAACAACAACAATACCCGAACTGTCGATGCCACCATCAACGTGGCCACTCAACCCGATACCTGGGCGCCTCTTATCATTTACCCGTCTCTGGATATTACCGAAGAGCTCGATCCTTGTGACCAGGACCCGGCGGTGGTCTCTTTCGAAGTGACCGTTACCGATAATTGCGACGGCGACCTGGATTGGGCGGGGATGGGCAACCCGGTAGCCCCCGGCAATTATGAGGTGTCTGTTACCGCCCTCAGCGGAGGCGCTACTATTGAGCCTTCTCCCCTTGATATCGGCGGCCGTACCTGGGAGGCTACTCTCCAGCCCGGCGAATATCAGGTGGTCATAAAGGCTCAGGACCTGGCTGGAAACCTGCGCGAAGAAGACTTCGGGATCATCATTTCTCAGGACCCCGCGCCATCCACCAACCTGGGGTGCAATGTGGATATTAACTTCCCGCTGGATGAAGACTGCCAGCGCTTGATCACTCCCGATATGGTGCTGGAAGGTGGCTTCGGCTGCGCCAGTGAGTCTGACTTTATCGTAAACATCGTCAACGATGATGACCCGTCCAATGGCGACATCCTCGATGGATACGGCCGGTTCATCTACGAGGTCACTTATGTGGGTTCGGAAAACTTGTCGAACTGGGAAGACTGCTGGGGCTATATTACCGGCGAAGATAAGGCAGCTCCCGACCTGGACTGCCCGGATGATACGGACGAAGGCACGGTAGTGCTGGATTGCTTCACGGATAACGGCACGCTGGACGCCGGCGACCTGTCGATGAACCCGACGGACTTTTCCTGCTTCATCGACGGCCAGTCCGGCCTGGACGACGGCACGCACTACTATGACCTGCTCGCTTTCCAGGTAGACCGTACGGACTACTACACCATCCTG
>JAGFJE010000497.1 GCA_024103175.1 Phaeodactylibacter sp. | reverse complement strand
CTTGCGAACAGCGAACAGCGAATTGCGAACACTCCCTACCCATCCCCCACCCGGAAATCCCCCTTGACGTCAATAGTACTCCCCTGCACCACATTCTTACTATCCCTGATCACCACCTTACTGCTGCCCGCCGCTCCCTTTTCGGCCGCCTTTTTCAGCAGCGCTTCCAGCTGTAGTTTCAGGCCTTCATCCTTGTTCAGTTCCTTGCGCAGGGCGGAGCCGATGGCCACCTGCGCCTCCTCCGGCGTATCCTCCGCTTCAATTTCCTCGATGAAGATGGGCTTCACCTTTTCCCAGATCTCCAGGACGGAGCCGTCGGCGGCGTGTTTGAACTCTTTGCCGATCTGCTTCACCGAATCCAGTTGGAGGAGGGGGAAGACCATGGCGACGACCTCCTTGGCCAGCGTTTTGGCGTCCATATTCTGTATGTTGAGATTATTAATGTCAAGTTGATACAGCATTTCAAAAACGAAAGCCGCCGCGTGCGCCGCCGCCCGCGGCTGGTTTTCCGCGTCGTGTTTGGCGTTTTTCCCGTCCAGCAGGTCGGAGACGCCGCGGATGTTGATGGCGCGGATGTGGGGGTAGGCGGCCAGGGCGCGGGCGAAGCCGATGGATTCCATCTCCAGCGCCAGGGTATCGTTGTAGTGGGCCTTGATGATGCGGTAGGCTTCCGAGCGGGTGGAGGCCACCACCTGGCCGCCCGAGGCGACGGGGCCGAAGAACACCCGGGGAGAAGCGCCGGAGGACAGGCGCCGGCGCCACTCGCCGGCCCGTTCTACAGACCTGGCCAGCTCAATAAGTTCCTGGCTGTAGGGCAGGACGTCGGGGCGGCTCGAGAAGCCTTCATCCGTCGATTTGCCGGTTTCATAGCCATAGGCCTGTGTGCCCACCACCACATCTCCGATGCCGGCGTCCTTGACCCCTCCGGCAATGCCGGTGAGCAAAACAACGGCCGGCTGGTAGTTTCGGATGGCCCGCTCGGCGGCCAGGGCCGCCTCGTTGTTGCGGGAGCCCGTTTCCCGAAGGGCTATCCTGAACGTATGATGGCGCCCCCGGAATATTCCAACCGTGTAGTATAACCCGTCCTTCTGCTCTTCCCGCACATCGTCCAGGAAGGGCCTCACGGCGCGGTATTCGATGGGGATCGGCGTCAGAATAGCGATGTTCATTTGCCCGGCTGTTTAAAAAGATCTTTCAATATACGTTTTTTTACGCTTTTTCACCAAACTCACCCCTTCCGCTCCTTCCTCAGCACATTCCATATACTTCTCGGCGTGAGGTTGAAGCGGCTGGCCAGCAGTTCTACGGTATGGGTCTTTCGGTGTCCATTCCCGGGGTAGATGTCTTTGAACGACTCCAGGATGGCGTACTGCCGGATGACGTTTTTGTCGATCAGCTCCTGGTCGATGAGATAAGTAGTGAAGTTGTCGAGTTCTTCCGGCAGCCGGTGATGAGCACAGTAAAGCCGGAAATTTTCGAGCAATTTTTCAGAGAAAATATCCATTATCTGTTTGCGCGTTACCTGTTTCATGCGATGCTTTTTTTAAGGGGGGCAGGCTGCCGTCCGTGCGTTAGTGAATGGCAGCTGCCGCCCCCGTAGGGTTAGAGGCCCCTGCCGTAGGGTAGGCTAGTGCTGTCGGCATTAAGTAACGGGGCAGTTATCAGCCCCGCTGCAAGCCGCGGGTGGTTATTGGTTCCCTTCGGCTTGGCTTAGGGTAGAATTGCTGACAATCAGTGGTTTAGGCCCTGTGGAATAATGCTTCAGGCATTTCGGCCTTGCCGGATTCCACAGGGTAGGCTCCGGACCACAACAATTTTACCCGGCTCGAAGAGACGGGAAC
>JAGFJE010000408.1 GCA_024103175.1 Phaeodactylibacter sp. | reverse complement strand
AAGAAAAACTATTATTTCTCGCCCTTCTACTCTCTCATTCTCTCTTTGCCGCCCAGCTCCCTCCCGGTTTTGCCGAGGAGAAGATTGCCGAAGGCCTCGACCCTACCGCCATGGCCGTTACGCCCGATGGCCGTATCCTCATCACCGAGAAGAACGGCGGCATACTGGTAGTGGAAAACGGGGAACTGCTGCCGGGGATTTTCCTCCAGATCGCAGTAGACAACTACAACGAGCGGGGCCTGGGCGGCATCGCCATAGACCCTGGTTTTGAACAGAACAATTACATCTACATCTTCTACACGGTTCCCGGAGGAAATTACAACCGCATCAGCCGTTTTACTGCCAACGGCAACTACGCCCTACCGGAGAGTGAAGTGATCTTATTCGAACTGGAGGCCCTTTCCGGCACGATCCACAACGGCGGGGCCATGCACTTCGGGCCGGACGGCAAGCTCTACATCGCCGTCGGCGACGGGGCCAATGCCGGCAACGGACAAAACCTCAACACCACACTCGGCAAGATCCTGCGCATCAACGCCGAAGGCAGCATTCCCACAGACAACCCTTTCTACGATCAGCTTACCGGCGACAACCGGGCGATATGGGCCTACGGCTTCCGCAACCCCTTCACCACGGCCATGCAGCCGGGAACGGGCCGCCTTTTTGCCAATGACGTCGGCGGAGGCAATTTCGAGGAGGTTAACGAAATACTGCCCGGCCGCAACTATGGCTGGGGCGAAGTGGAAGGCCCGCTGGGCGGCGCTCCGGCCCCTCCCAATTATCAGGACCCGCTGTATGCCTACAGCCACAGCGCCGGATGCGCCATTATCGGCGCCGCCTTCTACAACCCTCAGGCACAACAATTCCCTCCTCAGTATCTGGGCAAATATTTTTTTGGCGACTACTGCGCCGGCTACCTCAAAGTACTGGACCCGGATAACGGCGAAGTGCTGGAAACCTTCGCCACGGGCATCGAGCGCCCGGTCAGCCTGCTCACTGCTCCCGACGGCTCTATGTACTACCTGGAGCGGCGGGGGCTGGGAGGCGGTTCCCAACTGGACAATACCAGCACTTCCAACGGCGTTCTGTGGCGCATATTCTACACCGGAAGCGGAGCGCCTTTTATCTCCTCCCACCCCGCTTCAACGCTGGCGCCGGCCGGTGAAGAGGCCACTTTCGAAGTTTCCGCCTCCGGCGCCCCGCCCCTCGCCTACCAATGGCAGCGCAACGGGGCCGACATACCCGGCGCCACCGCTCCCCTCTTTTCCCTGACGGCCGGCCTGGCCGATGACGGCAGCCGCTTCCGCTGCCGGGTGAGCAATGAGGAGGGAGAAGTGTTCAGCGCTGAAGCCCTGCTTACCGTTACCGCCAATACCCGCCCCGAGCCGGTGATCTTCACTCCTTTAGAAAACCGCACCTACCGGGCCGGAGATACCCTCTTCTTCAGCGGAATGGCCAGTGATGCTGAGGACGGCAGCCTGGAAACAGCCCAACTGATCTGGCGCATTGATTTTCACCACGACGAACATACGCACCCCGCCATGGCGCCCACTGCCGGGATTGACGCCGGCTTCTACCTCATCCCCATTATCGGAGAAACCAGCGATAATGTGTGGTACCGGATCCACCTCACCGCTGTAGACAACGAGGGCCTGAGCCGTACGGCATACCGTGATGTCCTCCCCGAAAAAACCAGCGTCACCATCAATACGGCGCCGCCGGGCCTTCAGCTGAGGGTGGATGGCCAGACGGTGAATACCCCTTATACCTTTAACAGCGTTGTGGGGATATTGCGGACGGTGAAAGCGCCAGTCACCCAATCGGAAGGAGGGTCCTTTTTCACGTTCAGCCACTGGGAGGGCGGAGCGGATCAATCCGCCGTTTCTTTCCAGGCGCCCGATTCTCTATTCAGCCTGACTGCCCACTACAATGAAGCTCAGGTGGGCAGCGGCGCCGGCCTGACCGGCGCCTACTACGACGAGGAAGAGCACAACTTCAGCGGCACGCCGGCCTTCTGGCGCATAGATTCCACCATCAATTTCAGCTGGGGCGGCGGCTCTGCCGCCCCCAACCTGATCGGTGAAGACTTCTTTTCCATACGCTGGACGGGGGGCATAGAACCATTATTCTCAGAAGAACATACCTTTCACATCATCTCCGACGACGGCGTCCGCCTCTGGGTAGCCGACGAGCTCCTCATCGACCAGTGGGTGCCCCAGGCCCCGACCGAAACCCAGGGCCGCATTGTTCTGGAAAAGGGGCGCCGCTACCCCATCAAACTGGAGTATTTTGAAGACGGGGGCGGGGCCGTCTGCCAGCTCTTCTGGAGCGCCAGCCGCTTGCCGAGAGAGATCATCCCCAAACGGCAGCTTTACCCGGATATTCCCACCGTAGCATCCGATGAACCGGCAACACCGGAGATCCGGATCTTCCCCCAGCCGGCGCGGGAAGAGGTAAGCTTATTGATCGATGCGGAAACGGGAGCTACCCTGCAGGCCGAGCTCTATACCCTCGGCGGGCAGCTGGCCTGGAAAGGGTTATTGTCGCATGCAGCGCCGCGCAGCCTGCACCGGATTGACATCCGGGGGCTGGAGCCGGGGATGTATGTGATGCAGGTTTTTGGCGGAAAGTGGAAGTGGGCAGGGAAGGTGGTGGTGCATCGTTAGGCCCTCAAACGAAAAAGCGCCTCCCGGGCCCTCCCCGGCGGCGCTTTTTCGTTAAAAAACCACCCGCAGCTTATTGCTTCTTCAGCAGGTCGCGGATCTCGGCCAGCAGGTCCTCGGCAGTGGGGCCGGGAGGAGGCGCCGGGGCCGGCTCTTCTTCCTTCTTCTTCTGCATGTTATTATAGGTGCGCACCAGCATGAAGATGATGAAGGCAATGATCACAAAGTCGATCACTTTCTGAATGAAGGCGCCGTAGCGGATCTGGACGGCTTCTTTGGCAACTTCACCGGCGTCGTTCATCTCGGCAGCCTGCAGGGTAATGGCCAGGTCGCTGAAGTCTACCCCACCCAATGCCAGGCCGATCGGCGGCATGATGACATCATTGGTGAACGAGGCGACCACCGCGCCGAAAGCGCCGGCGATGATGACGGCAACGGCCAGTTCGAGCACATTGCCGCGCATGATAAAGTCCTTGAATTCCTTTAACATAGTGTCTTTCGTTTGGTTGGAAAATCGGTTGTTTTGACGACTTTAAAGTTAAATGTCACAGGGCATTTGACAAAATTTTTCTGTCGCGAACACTTCTTCTTTGGAAGGCCGTTACTATTTCGTATATTATCAGGACCTCTTCCGTCCTACGTTTTCCCAAATACATGTCGATAAAAACCTGGCTGCGGACAATCAAAAGAATGATTAACCAACTAAACTTCCTAATATATTATGAACCTACAATCCTTTATCGACAACATGCTGGCCCAACTGGGTAACTACCTGCCCGGCATCATCGGGGCGCTCATCGTACTGTTCATCGGCTGGCTCATTGCCCGCGGCCTTCAATCCCTAACCAAAATGCTGCTGAAACGGATCAAGTGGGATGACCGCTTCAAGAGCAAAGGCATGAAAAATTCCAGCCACATGATCGCCCGGTTGATCTATTACATCACCATGGTAATGGTGTTGCTCATCGTCCTGGAAATGCTGGGCGTGAGCCAGGTGCTGGATCCCCTGCGCAGTATGCTCACAGAATTCCTCGCCTTCCTGCCCAACCTCGTAGCGGCCCTGCTGATCGGAATAGTAGGCTATATCATCGCTTCTGTGGCGGCAGAGCTGGCGGGAGCGGCCAGTAAGCTGCTGGAGCGGGTATCAGGCCAGTTGGGCCTTTCCGGCGATGTAGACCTGGTGCAGCTGCTGCGCAACCTCGTCTTTCTCATCGTCTTCATCCCCGTGCTGATCGCCGCCCTGGATGCCCTGGAAATTGAGGCCGTTTCGGTTCCCGCCAAAAATATGCTCGACCAGATCTTTGCGGCCATCCCTGAGATCCTGGCCGCCGCCATCATCATCGGCTTGTTTTACGTCGGCGGGCGTTACCTGATGGCCATCCTCCGCGACCTACTGAAGGGAATGGGAACGGATAACCTTTCCGAAAGGCTGAAACTCAATGCCATAATCGGAAAAGATCAATCGCTTTCCGGGCTGCTGGCCGGCATCGCCTTTTTCTTCCTCATGTTCGTGGGCATCATCACCGGAGTAGAACGGCTGGATTTCGTACAGCTTACCGATATCCTCAACAACCTGCTGGAACTCACCGGGCAGGTCTTCCTGGGCCTCATCATCCTCGCTGTCGGCAACTACCTGGCTTCCCTGGCAGCCGATGCGCTATCCAAGGGTGAGGGCAGCAACTTCCTGGCCTCTCTGGCCCGCTTCGCCATATTGGGCGTATTCCTGGCCATCGCCCTGCGCACCATGGGCATCGCCAATGAGATCGTCAACCTGGCCTTCGGCCTTACGCTCGGCGCCGTGGCGGTAGCTTTTGCCCTGTCGTTTGGCCTGGGCGGGCGCGAAGCCGCCGGCAAGCACATGGAGTATCTGCTAAAGCAGTTCAGGGGAGAAGACGAGGATGCCTGAAACTTTCAAGTGCCAGGCTGACAACCGGAAGTTGTCAGCCGGCTTTTCTGGCGCCCCGCAAAAGGGGAATTGCCGCACTCAGCGAACCTCAGGGTTGGCTTGCTGTTTAAAATTCGAACAAAACTGAATACAATATGAAACGTACTGCAAACGCCGTCTGGAGAGGCACCGGAAAGGAAGGTAAAGGCACCCTGTCCACCCAAAGCGGAGCCTTTAAGGATCAACCGTATTCCTTCCGTATGCGCTTCGAAAATGAAGACGGCAAACAGGGCACCAACCCGGAAGAACTCATCGCCGCCGCCCACGCCGGCTGCTTCACCATGGCCCTGGCCGTAGAACTGGAAAAAGCCGGGTTTACCGCCAAAGAGCTGAGCACGGAAGCCAAACTCCACCTGGATAGGGTGGATGGCGCCCCCACTATTACCAGGATCGATCTTGTACTGGAAGGTGAAGTGCCCGGAATTGACAAAGAACAGTTCATGGACCTCGCCAACGGCGCCAAGAAAAACTGCCCGGTATCGAGATTGCTGAAAACAGCGGAGATCACGCTGGATGCTGCGTTGAAGGGGTGATTTGGTTGATTGGTTGATTGGTTGATTGGGTTGATTATGTCCCAGCCCCAGAGCTGCCAACCAACCCCCTCTGAGACTCAAACAACCGCTCTGCATCTCTGCGCAAAGCGGAAATATTGAAACCTTTCAATTCAAAAACGGCAAAGCTTAACAACAAACGGCTACTCCGGGGCGTCACGCCCTGAAGTAGCCGTTTGTTTTGTTCAGGCGGCCACCTGGGCCATGCACAGGCGGCCAACCATCAAACGCTATTACAATGGAGCCATAGAACCATGGCCTACGCTCCCGCCAGCTCCTTGCGGATCTTGTTCAGGGCCGAGCCGGCGTTGACCCAGTCGATCTGCGCCTGGTTGTACGTGTGCGCTACTTCGAACTCATCCGTTGAGCCATCGCTATGGTTGAGGCGGATCGTGAGGTTTTTACCCGGCGCCATACTATCGAAGCCCAGCAGGCTGACCTTATCGTCCTGGCGGACTTTATCATAGTCGGCCGGGTTGACGAAGGTAAGGGCCAGCATGCCCTGCTTTTTCAGGTTGGTTTCGTGAATTCGGGCGAAAGATTTCACGATGACAGCCTTAACGCCCAGATGACGGGGTTCCATAGCCGCGTGCTCACGCGAAGAACCTTCCCCGTAGTTCTCCTCGCCAAATACCACGGTGCTGATACCGGCGGCCTTGTACTTGCGGGCGGAATCGGGCACGGGCAGGAATTCAGCTTTGGAATCGCTATCCACATAATTGGCCACCTTGTTCATCTCGTCGTTGAAGTAGTTGACGGCGCCGATGAAGCAGTTGTTGGAAATATTGTCCAGGTGGCCGCGGTAGGTCAGCCAGGGGCCGGCCATGGAGATGTGGTCGGTCGTACATTTACCCTTCGCTTTGATCAGCAGGCGCATACCTTTGAGCTGGCTCTGAGTGATGGGCTCGAAGGGAGTCAGCAGTTGTATGCGGTCGGAATTCGGGTCAACTTTCACTTCCACCCCGCTACCGTCCTCGGCCGGAGGTTGGAATCCGGCGTCTTCCACATCGAAGCCTTTGGTGGGCAGCTCGATACCGGAGGGCGGGTCGAGTTTCACTTCCTGCCCGTCTTCATTGACCAGGCTGTCGGTCAGCGGGTTGAAGGTCAGGTCGCCGGCGATGGCCATGGCGGTGACGATCTCCGGAGAGGCGACGAAGGCGCGCGTCTGCGGGTTGCCGTCGTTGCGCTTGGAGAAGTTCCGGTTGAAGGAGGTGATGATGGAATTGGCCCGGTTGGGGTTGTCCGTATGGCGGGCCCACTGGCCGATGCAGGGCCCGCAGGCGTTAGCCAGCACCACGCCGCCCATTTTTTCGAAAGCTTCGAGCTGGCCGTCGCGGGCCACCGTATAGCGGATCTGCTCGGAGCCCGGCGTCACGGTGAATTCGGATTTCACCTTCAGCTTCTTGGCCACGGCCTGGCGGGCCAGGGAGGCGGCGCGGTCGAGGTCTTCGTAGGAAGAGTTGGTGCAGGAGCCGATCAGGCCTACCTCCAGCCTCTGGGGGTAGCCGTTCTCCTTCACCGCTTTGGCGAATTTGGAGATCGGCCAGGCCAGGTCGGGCGTATACGGGCCGTTGACGTGGGGCTCCAGCTCGGAGAGGTTGATCTCGACGACCTGGTCGAAGTATTTTTCCGGGTTGGCGTAGCACTCGGGGTCGCCCGTCAGGTGCTCGCGGATGCCGTCGGCCAGTTCGGCGACCTCGGCACGGTCCGTAGCGCGCAGGTAGCGGCTCATGGATTCGTCGTAGCCGAAGGTGGAGGTGGTGGCCCCGATCTCGGCGCCCATGTTGCAAATGGTGCCTTTACCGGTACAAGACAGCGATTCGGCGCCGGGGCCGAAGTATTCCACGATAGCGCCCGTCCCGCCCTTGACGGTCAGGATGCCCGCCACTTTGAGGATGACATCTTTAGAGGACGTCCATCCGCTCATCTTGCCGGTCAGCTTCACGCCGATCAGCTTGGGCATCTTTAGTTCCCAGGGCATGCCGGCCATAACGTCGACCGCATCGGCGCCGCCGACGCCAATAGCAACCATACCCAGGCCGCCGGCATTGGGGGTATGCGAATCGGTACCGATCATCATGCCGCCCGGGAAGGCGTAGTTTTCCAGTACGATCTGGTGAATGATGCCGGCGCCCGGCTTCCAGAAGCCAATGCCGTATTTATTGGAAATGGAGGACAGAAATTCGTAGACCTCCTTATTGACCTCATTGGCTTTGGACAGGTCGGCCGCGGCGCCCGTTTCCGCCTCGATGAGGTGGTCGCAGTGAACGGTGGAGGGCACGGCCACCTTGTCGCGCCCGGCGGTCATAAACTGCAGCAGGGCCATCTGGGCGGTGGCGTCCTGCATGGCGACGCGGTCTGGCGCGAAGAAGACGTAATCTTTCCCACGGTTATACTTCTGCAGGGGGGATTCGGGGTGGAGGTGAGCATAGAGTATCTTTTCGGAAAGTGTGAGCGGATGGCCGAGTGCTTTTCGGGCTTCTTCCACTCTTTGGGGCAAGGCCTTGTAGACGGCCCTGATCATATCGAGATCGAAAGGCATAGTTGAAATTTTTTTTATTTACTTTTAAAGTGATAGGTCGATCCAGGAAGCAGAAAAGAGAAAACGCCCTGGCGCCTCTTTTTTCCCGCTTTTTTTGGGTCAACAAATGTACGATTTTTGGGCAACTTTTAACAGGCCGCCCTTAATATAGATCGCATTGGCCGGACTTTTGTTTCGGGTTCAAAAGGCATTATGAAAAAATACCTGTTCACCTCGCCCCGCCTGGGCTTCCGCCAATGGCAGGATGACGACCTGCCGGCCCTCACCGCCCTCAATCAGGACGAAGCGGTGATGGAACATTTCCCTGCTACGCAATCGGCTGAAGAAACGCGGCGGCAGTACCGGCGTTTCCAGGCGCTTTTTCGGGATTACGGCTATGGCCCTTACGCAGTAGGCCGGCTGGAATCGGGCCGTTTCATCGGCTTTATCGGCTTTGCCCACCCCCGGTTTGAAAGTTTCTTCACCCCTTGTATTGAAATTGCCTGGCGGCTGGCCCGGCCGGAATGGGGGCAGGGGCTGGCCACCGAAGGCGCCCTGGCCTGTCTGGACTACGGTTTCACCCGGCTGGGGCTCACCGAAGTATTCGCCTTTACCACCACTACCAATAAGGCCTCCGAGCGGGTCATGCAGAAGATCGGGATGGAGAAGGTGGGAACATTCGGGCACCCGGCGCTGGAGGAAGACAGCCCGTTGTATCGGCATGTGCTCTACCGGATCAGAAAAGGGTAGCCGGGCATATTCTAATTTAGCCTATTTTTGTCCGGTGAAACCATCAATTGAAACATCCTATAATACGCTCAGAAATGTACCCCTATAAAGTAGAATACATTTATGCCGCCCCCGAGAAGAGAAAGTGGTATCAATCCAAAAACCCGGTTGATGCCTGGACGCTGGCCAAAGAACTGGAAGCCCTGCTGGTAGAATCCCACTCGAATGGTTACGAGCTGATAAATATCACGCCGATCCTGACGCACGAAGTCATACAGGGCAGTTTTGCGGCCAGCCGGACGGATGGGCTGATGGTTACATTCCAAAAGGCAGAACCCGCAGAATAACTATGGCTGATCTCCGTAGGATCGTCGTCAAAGTAGGCACCAACGTCCTGGCCCGGGAAGACGGCCTGCTCGACATCACCAGCATCAGCCACCTGGTGGACCAGATCGCCGCCCTCAAGCAGGCGGGTACTGAAGTGATCCTGGTGTCTTCGGGAGCCGTAGGCGCCGGGCGCAGCCTGTTCGAGGCGCCGGAGGGTATGAGCAAGGTGGTGCGCCGGCAGGTGCTCTCGGCCATCGGGCAGGTGCGGCTGATGGAAACTTACCGGCAGCTCTTTGCCAACCACGGCCTGTTCTGCGCTCAGGTGTTGGCCACCAAAGCGGACTTCCAGGGGCACACGCATTACAACAATATGAAGAATTGTTTCCTGGCCCTGCTGCGCGACAAGGTAGTGCCCATCGTCAACGAGAACGATGTGGTTTCCGTGAGCGAACTGATGTTTACGGACAATGACGAGCTGGCCGGCCTGGTGGCCGCTATGACCAACGCCCAGGCCCTCATCATCCTCAGCAGCGTCGACGGGCTGCTCAGCGGCCCGCCCGGGGAGCCGGGCAGCGAGGTCATTCCGGAGATCCCCTATGACGACAAACAATGGCTGAAAGCCATTGCCCCCTCCCGGTCTTCTTTTGGCCGGGGCGGCATGCACACCAAGTTCCGCATTGCCCAGAAGGCGGCCAAAGTGGGCATCACCACCATCATCGCCAACGGCCGGCGCGCCAATATCCTGCTCGACATCATGAAGGACGACTTTGTCGGCACCCGCTTCCTGCCCGCCGGGCCGCTTTCCAATATCAAGAAAAGGCTGGCATACCACGAGTCAGGGAGTAAGGCCGCCGTTTATATCAACGCCGGGGCGGAGGCGGCCCTTTGCTCAACGGAAAAGGCTTCCAGCCTGTTGCCGGTAGGTATTATCCGGATCGACGGGGATTTCCAAAAAGGGGACATCGTCCGCATCTATAGCGCCGAGGGGCGGGCGATCGGGCTGGGGCAGGCGCAGTACGGGGCGGAGACGGCGCGGCTGTATATGGGGCAGAGGGGGAAAAGGGCGTTGGTGCATTATGATTATTTGTACATCGGGTAAGCGATGAGCTTAAGAATATTGGAAGGCGCAGGTAAATATTTTGTCAATTAAGTTTTATAACGTCAAGAAAGACTTGACAAGTTTTCAGCGGAGTACCTGCCGGGAAACTTGTCAAGTCTAACCTTAGGCAAGATCTGTTAAAGCATTTAATTAGCACGGCAGTAAACTCCAGGCAAACGACAGAGGAACACCTGGAAATATATGGAAATGCCTTTGGGCCAGGCCGACAAAGTATTTCAATATTTCCAGGCGTTTCAACCGTTTACTGATGATACGCCTGGTTGTGCGCCAGCGCGCTGCCACACTGCGGGCAGGTACCGGCCGACCCGCTGCCGCCGGAGCACCCCTGCGGGCAGGTGTAGTGATAGACGCCGGCGGCGTTTTGAGCCGGCGATGTTTGCTGAGGCTGCTGGATCATCGGGCTGTTGGCCGCGCCGGGCGTGCTTTGGTTGTGATAAGCGGTATTGTGCACATAGGCTGTACCACAGGTAGGGCAGGTACCCGCCGCCGGGCCGCCGCTGCCCGCACAGTTGTTGGGGCAGATGTAGTGCTGTACTCCCGCCGGGGCCGCAGTGGTATTGGCGGCTCCGGTATTGATGTTAGGCGGAGGCGTGATGGTGGGCGCCGTATTGTCGGCCGGTTGCGGCGTTGTGCCCGCCGGTTTCTTCTCGTTGTTGGAGCAGGCCAGGAACAGGCCCAGGACAAGTGTAAGAAGGATAGTTGTACTAAATTTCATGGT
>JAGFJE010000399.1 GCA_024103175.1 Phaeodactylibacter sp. | reverse complement strand
TTCAAGGTCTCCAGCTCTTTTTCAGGGAGGAAGGGGCCCCCTTGGGCTGCTTTTTCCTCCCGGAAGTCATTGAGGAAACTCCGGATGCTCTTTATGAAGCGTTTCAGGCGTATTTCATTGGTAGCGGGGATGGTAAAGGCGACCAACACGCCGGCAATAGTGGGGTGGATACCCGATTTTAGCATATAATACCACACGCCGATCCCGCCGATGATATACACCCACCCCCGTTTGAGGCTGAAAATATAATTGCAGATAAACAGAAAAACGAGCAGGCTGCCGGAAATGGCAAGGGCATCCCAATGCACCTCATGGGAGTAGAAAAGGGCAATCACCAAAATGGCGCCGATATCATCAACAATGGCAAATGCCGTCAGGAACACTTTAAGGCCCAGGGGTACGCGGCTGCCGAGTAAATAGAGAACACCCAGGGAAAAAGCAATATCGGTGGCCATGGGAATGCCCCAGCCCTGCATGCCCGGGTTGCCCCGGTGCAACAGAAAAAATAAAGCTGCCGGTATCAGCATGCCCCCTACGGCGGCCATCATCGGCAGAGCGGCCTGGCGAAAGCTGGACAATTCTCCGTCGATAATCTCCCGCTTGATCTCCAGCCCAATGGTAAAAAAGAAAATGGCCATCAGGCCATCGTTCACCCACAACAACAGGGGTTTGGAAAAACTCGTATCTCCTATGGTTATGGACACCGGCGTGTCCCACAAGCCGGAGTAGGAGCCGGAAAACGGAGAGTTTGCCCAGAGAAGGGCTACAACTGTACAAATGATCAACAGGATGCCGCTGGATGCATCCTTTCGGATAAACTGCCGAAAAGGGTAAGTAATTGTATTTATCAGTTGGCCTGGCTGCATCAATATAAAACGATTCGTTGGTTCTGTTTATGAACATGGAAAACCAATGTCATGTTTTAGAGTTGCAGATACATTAGAAAAAAACATAAAATATGCTGACCAATAAAACATTCAAAAAACTCTCTGAAGCCAGAGGCCCGCATTGCGTATCCATGTACGTTCCCGCCCATCAGACCAAGCGGGGGATGGAGAGCAAATCCTTTTTTAAACGGATACTGACCGACGTCACGGAAGAATTGGTAAGCCGGGAAATGGAAAAAAAGGCCGCCCACCGGTTTCTGTTCAATGCCTATGAACTGCTGAATGAACAATTGTACTGGAATAACCTCAACCACGGTTTCGGCATTTTCGTCAGCGATACGGTATTCGAGATGGTAAAGATACCTAATGGGGTGGAACCCTACTACACTGTCGGAGAACGCTTTTACCTGCGGCCGCTGATCCCCGCACTGAGCGGGCAGGGGAGTTTCTACATTCTGGCGCTCAGCGAAGAAGGCCCACGGCTGTTTAAAGGAGGCCGGTTCTCTCTCCAGCCGGTAGGGGCCAACGAGATCATTCCCGAAGATAGGGAAGAAGCCATGGCAGAAGCAACCGAAGAGGACAACATCCAGATGCGCAGCGGCCAATCGGCTTTCGAATCGCCCATTTTTAAGGGGGAGGGCAGAGAACAACTCGGCAGCGAACACCAGCTCAAACAGCTGAAGCGTTTTTTCTACCAGGTTGACGAACGCGTCAATATGATCATAGAAGAGGAAAGGGCCCCGCTCGTTATCGCCGCTCCCGATCATTTGGCCCCCCTTTATAAGGAAACGAGCAAATACCTGGACATCGCCCCTGTACACATCAGCGGAGAACCCAACCTGGAAGGACTGGATAGCCTGCACAAAAAGGCCCTGGAGATCCTCGACAATTACTTCGTGGACAGCCGGCAGGCCCAGGCCGACAACTTCAATGAATACAAGGAAGACAACCGGACTTCATCGGACATCTCCGAGATTATACCCAAAGCAACAAAGGGCGAAGTCGAAACCCTCTTCATCGCCAGGAATAAACACCAGTGGGGATATTTTAAGGAGAAAACCGGCGAAATAGAGGTACTCAAAGAACAAGAACCCGAAAGCGCCGACTTGCTCGACATAGCGGCCACCCATACTTACCTGAACGATGGAAACGTTTATTTCCTTCCGCCTGAGGAAATGCCCGAGGCTTCAAAAAGCGCCAGCGCCATTTTCAGCTCATCCTAACTGAGCGGGCTGCCGCTGTTCCTCCGCTTTCGCCCTGATCTCCTCCAGGATGCGCAGGACTTCGCCGGCCACTTCCTCCCGCCCCGTTTGCCGGGCGGCCTGCAGCTTGCCCCTGAGCGCACGCACGCGCCGGGGGCCTCGTTTCAGAGCCCGTTCAAACTGCTGTAGAGCATCCTCCGGCCGCCCCTGCTCCAGCAGCCACTCCCCATAAAGTTCATATGACGGCTTGACGACCTCCGGCGGCCCGTAGGAGTAGCTGGCATTGTCCTCTACTTCGGTAGCCTGTTCCAGCCAGCGTTCCGCCTCTTCCGGTTGTCCGGCAAGCATGGCATGCAGTCCCTTCAGCTCCAGTTCCATGATATACGCCTGGTCAATATCCAGTTGGTTGGCCTTGCCGTAGCTTCCACCGGAACCGCACATGGGCGCCCCTTCGCCGGTAACGGACATAGCGGCCTGCTGTCGGGCAAAGGCCATCTCCTCCAGCAATTCTTTCATCCTGGCTGCGTCCTTATTTCTATAAGCCTGCATGCCCTCCAGAAAGTGTTCGATGGCATGAAAGGTGATGTTCAGCGCTTCCAGGTTCACCTCAATATCGGCAACCGGGCTATCCCACTCCTCCGTTTCCACCAGGTAATTGCCCTTCATCCGCACCAGGTAAGAACGGGCGCTCTTGCTCGGCAATTCTTCCGTGTACTGCTGCATCAGCTCAATAATGCGGCGGGCATCCTCAAAACGCTCCTGCTGTAAATAACCATAGAGCAGCCAGTGAAAGGCATGGTAGGAACGGGCGTCATTGTCAAGCCCCATGTGTTCCATCCTGTTGACGCTGGCGGCATAGGAGTCTTCATTGGAAGCGACAACCTCATGCCACATTCCCAGGGCTACGTAGATGTGGGAGGGCATGTGCAAGGCATGGGCCGCATCGGGGGCCACCTCGGCATAACTGTCCGCCGCCGCCTTGGCCAGATGCGCATGGCCGGGGTCGTCATAGGAGTGAATGAGGTAATGGAGGGCGCCCGGATGGTTGGGGTTTTCCTTCAGGATGCCTTCGGCAATGATGGCGCCCTTTCCGTAGGCTTCCTCATCCCGCCCAACCGGAACAGCCCACAACAAAGACAAAGCGTAAAACGCCGCCACCTCATGGTTGTCGGGATATTTTTCGTACAATTTCTCCATAAAGGCGGCATAGGCCTTATCCCGTTCCACCTTTTCCCCTTCTCCATACAGCACTTCCAGCGCCTGGAGAAAGTCCTTTTCCATTTCCGTCCCGGCCTTTTTCAGGCGCTCTTCGGCCGTCGGGGCCAGCTCTTCCAGGACAGTCCTGGCGGCTTCGTAATCCTGCCTGCGCCACAGGCCGTGGTTGTGGGTCATTGCCTCGCCCCAATAGGCCATGGCAAAACCGGGGTCTGCCTGCCGGGCTTTCCGGAACTCAGTACGGGCGTCCTCGTATTCAAAACTGTGAAGCAACAGCAAGCCTTTCTCAAAAAAAGGCTGGGCCTCCGCCGCCCCGGAAACCTGGAAATGCACCTCCCCCAGGCGGGAAGCACTTTCTTCTTCTTTGGGCTGAGTACCGCCGCAGGAAAGGGTTAGTAAAAACAGTGCAAATACGAATAGGTTTGGGAGCTTCATAGGGATGTTTTTTGAGAAAATACGGAAAAATTTCTGTTGTATGATCCAAATATACTTAGATCAACGTCAGTAGCAAAGATAGAATGGGTCGAAGAAAGTGAACTACCACCATCAAAAACGGTGGTTTGCAACTATTACACACAACTCCCTGCCACAAAAAAAGAGATCGAATCCTTCTCCGGGCACTTCCGGGAACCTGATCAACTCCAGCAACCGAATCGGCAATAGGATTTATGAAGTTTGATTCTGGATTTTCGATTTTAGATGTGGCAACCGTATAGCAGCCAACGCAGA
>JAGFJE010000397.1 GCA_024103175.1 Phaeodactylibacter sp. | reverse complement strand
CTTCTTTTACGATCGCCAAGGGCAATAATGCAGCAGGATTGTATTGGCTGGTGGTATTTGGAAAGGATGAAAAAGTAATAGGCAGAGAAAAGATCCTGTTGAGATAACAGTGCACCCGGTTTGCCGGAAAAAGAAAATTTGGCTAAATTGATTCAAAATATCAACCAATGGGCACCGCCATGCGCAACCGCAGTATCGAAGTGGAAGACCTGCCCCGGTATACCATATCTGACTGGGAGCAGTGGGAAGGCAAATGGGAACTGATCGATGGCATCCCCTTTGCCCTTTCCCCTATGCCTGGCAAGAAGCATCAGCGGATCAACGGGCGGCTGTATATGGAGTTCACAGAACTTCTGGAAGATTGCCCGGATTGCGAGGCATACCTGCCGGTAAACTATAAGGTTAACGACAGCAATCTGTTCCATCCGGACCTGATGGTTGTCTGCGGAGAAGCGCCGGAAGGAACCTACGTCACTACCACCCCGCATCTCGTAGTTGAAATTTTATCTGCTTCGTCCAGGAAAAAAGACAAAAAGACGAAGCCGAAGATCTATCAGGCCTTGGGTATTCGTTATTATCTGATCGTTGACCCCAAAGCGGAAACGATATCTGTATTTGAGTTGAATGAGGCGGGGGAGTACGAACTCAGGGCCAAGGGCAGAGACATTTCTTATTCCTTCGATTTTGGCGGGTGCGGAACTACAGCTGATCTTTCCAGGATATGGAAAGGAAAGAAGTAGTTTACTGGTTATTGGTTAGCCCGCCGGCTCTGCCCGGCCAATAACCAATAACCAGTAACATGAAAGGCCATCAGAACTCAATCGGCGCCCTTACCACCGTATTTTCCCATCCCATCACCATGTGCGCGCCGTTGTCGGCCTTTTCGAAGGTAATGGAGAAGGCCTCGATGGGCTCTTCAGAAGATTCCACCGGCACGGTGATGCTGGCTACGTTTTTCTCCGGGTTGAAGTTGTAAGCTCCCCAGGTGTCTACGTCGGTGTTGAAAACCACTTCCCATTCTTTTTCGCCGGGAGTGGCGTAAACGGTATAGCGGCCGGCTTTGACTTTTTTGCCGTTGATAGTTACGTCCTGAAAGAACTGGATCTCGGTGGATTCATTGGCGCCGAGCCGCCAGACTTTGCCGTAATCCACCAGCTTGCCGAATACGGTGCGATCGTTCATCTGGGGGCGGGAGTACAACACCCGCATCGCCGGCGCGCTGCCCCGGCTGGCGCGGTAGTAGGCGACGTCCAGCGGGCTCTTGTCCAGCGGGGGGAATTTCTGGGCGTCAGCTTGCGGCAGAAAAGCCATCGAAGTGGCGAGCAGCAGAGCAATGGTCAATAGTTTGTTCATTTTCAATCTGTTTTTGGTTTAGAAATAGTAATATGAATGGAACAGCCCGAAAGCCGTAGTGTTGGAAAAAAGGTGGATTAATCAGCTACCGAATGTCCCTTAAATGACAATCCGGCCCCTTCCGGGGATGCTTTTCCGGATAATGATATTTGATTATTTTGCGGCAGGCCAAGATCAACCGATGATGAAAAGATCAAATACTTCCTTTCTCCTGGCGCTGTTCCTCGCCACGGCGCTCTTTTCCTGCCAGGGTAATATCGGACAACAACACGAAACGGGCGGACAACAGGAAACCGAACCGCTTCCCCCCCCCACTCAGGGCCTGATCACCCACGCCGGGCAGCTGCCGGAAGTGATCGATTACGAGGGGCAGTTCCTGCAGGCCGCCCAGTGGGCCGGGCAGGGCTCTACCTGGTATTCCGTCGTTTCCAAATACGAACAGGGCGAATTCTTTACTCCCAACTGGGCCTCCCGGCTCAATATGTACCTTTTTGAGATCGGCAACGGGCAGGCCCTCACCCGGCGCGCCTTCCAGGCCGAAGCCCCGAACACTTACTCTATGGTGGAACTGAAGGGCGATCGCAGCCAGCTGGCCACCCTGCCCTCCACGGGCACGGCCTATTCCATCGTCTACTCTATCTGCCCGGACGGGGAAGACCCGTGCAGCATCTACTCCAGCGTTATCGGCGCCGGAGGCAAGTACGATTTCCAGGTGATGGAGAATGTGAAAAAAGAGGTATACCTCGAAGCCCGTGACGCCATGATGGCGGGCATCCCGGAGGATGTGCGGGAGCATATGATGGAGCAGCTTTGGGGGAAGGAATGATGGAATGATGGAATGAATACCGGCTCTGCTGGCCATTCAATCCTTCATTAATTCATTCCATCATTCCTTTTTATTCCTCCTCCAGCAGGTCCGGCCGCCGTTCTCTGGTACGCTTGAGCGCCTGCTCGTAGCGCCACTCCTCGATCTTTTGCTCATGGCCGGAGAGCAGTACTTCGGGGACCGTCCAGCCGCGAAATTCCTCGGGGCGGGTGTAGACGGGCGGGGCGAGCAGGTTATCCTGGAAAGAGTCGAAAAGGGCGGAGGTCTCGTCGTTGAGCACGCCGGGCAGGAGGCGGCCGATGGCGTCGACAAGCACCACTGCAGGCAGCTCGCCGCCGGAGAGGACGAAGTCGCCGATGGAGACCTCCATGGTGACATAGTGTTCGCGGATGCGCTCGTCCATGCCCTTATAGTGCCCGCAGAGAATGAGCAGGTTCTCCTTCATGGACAGGCGGTTGGCCAGGGGCTGGGTGAGGCGCTGCCCGTCGGGGGTCATGTAGATGACCTCGTCGTAGGAGCGCTCCTTCTGAAGATCGTCGATGCAGTTGGCCAGCGGTTCGGCCATCATAACCATGCCGGCCCCGCCGCCGTACTGGTAGTCGTCTACCTGGCGGTGTTTGCCCAGGCCATAGGCGCGCAGGCCGTGCAGGTGCACTTCCAGCAGGCCCTTTTCCCGGGCGCGCTTCATGATGGAATGCTGCAGGGGGCTTTCCATCAGTTCGGGCAGTACGGAGACAATGTCGATCCTCATGGGCAGTTTTTTCGCCGGATTATGGTTGCGCCGATGTGTGGCTGACAGGCAACCATAATCCGGCAACTTACGCACCACTTGAAAGTGGTACGTCCGGGCTTAGTTTACTTTCAACAGTTCCACCTCAAAGATCAGGGTAGAATACGGCCCGATCTTGGGGCCGGCGCCGCGGGAGCCGTAGGCCAGGTCTGAGGGGATATAGAGTTTCCACTTGGCGCCTTCGGGCATCAGCTGCAGGGCTTCCGTCCAGCCGCTGATCACCTGGTTGACGCCGAAGGTGGCGGGCTGGCCGCGCTCGACGGAGCTGTCGAATACCGTGCCGTCGATGAGGGTGCCGTGGTAGTGGACGGTCACCTTATCGGTGGCGCCGGGCTTGGCTCCGGAACCTTCCTGCAGCACCTCATACTGCAGGCCGCTGGGCAGCACGGTTACCTCTTCGCGCTGGGCGTTGGCTTCCAGGAAGGCTTTGCCTTCGGTTATGTTGTCCTGGAATTTGGACTCCTGTTTCTTCTGCATGTACTGCTGGATGATGGTATTGGCCTCTTCCATACTCACTTTGGGCTCGTTGCCGGCGAGCATATCATGAATGCCGGCATTCAGCGACTGCTCATTGATCTTGTCGAATCCCTGGCTTTTGAGGTTCTGGCCCAGGAGCACGCCCAGGCTGTAGCTTAATGAATCCATTTCTTGTGCGTTTACGGATGAAAAAAGAAAGAGCCCTCCGAGGAGAAGCGCTGTGGTTTTGATCTTTTGCATGGGTATAAAAATTTTGAATTCGGCTTTTTAACGACGCGAAGAAAAGAAAATTATAGGAGAAATCAGTTGGTAGGCGCCTGTCTTATTCAAGGTAAAGATCAAACCTCTCTTAACGGGCAGACCTTGCCAGGCGGAACCCCAAGTAGGAAGTCCTTCGGGCGGGCGGGCTGTAACTGCGGTGACAACAGCACACCCGTTCAGCTATTTGATTCCATCTACAAATAACCATTCTTTTTGCCTTCCTCACTGTAATTAGCATACAGGGCCAGAGAATCTTTTTCAGAAGTACCTGCCCATTTCTCCTTCCTCCCTCCGCTACGAGCAGCGTATTCCCACTCTGCTTCTGTGGGTAGGCTGCAATGGTATTCATATATTCGAGTTTTCTCGTCATCTCACTCCCCCCAATGGTAAGTATCCACCTCCAGCCCCGCCAGGCCGATCACCCGGTCGACGACAGTGGCGGCCAGTTCTTCAAAGGTTTTCGGTTTGCTGTAAAAGCTAGGGCTGGCCGGGCAGATGACGCCGCCCGCCTCGGTGATGGCCTTCATGTTGTTGATGTGGATGAGGTTGTAGGGCGTTTCGCGCGGCACGAGGATGAGGCGGCGGCGCTCCTTGAGGGCCACGTCGGCGGCGCGGGTGGTGAGGTCATCGGAGATGCCATTGGCGATGCGCCCCAACAGGCCCATGGAACAGGGGCAGATGATGACTACGCCGTACCGGGCAGAGCCGGAAGCGAAGGGCGCCATGAAGTCTCGCTTGCCGTAAAAATCGAAGGGGTAGTTTTCATAGCTCTTGTCGCCCAGCTCGTATTCCCAGTTGAATTTGGCGTTGTCGCTCATGACGACGCCCACCGCTTCGAGCTGATCCTGGAGCGTTACCAGTTTATCCAATAATACTTTGGCGTAGATGCTCCCGCTGGAGCCGCCGATGCCGATGGCTATTTTAGTCATGGTTGATTGGTTGATTTTTACCCGGCCGAGGGACGAGGACGGGGGTTGATTGGTTGATTCGGGCTAAAAGGAAAGGGAGAATCCGTTCAAATGTTCACTAAGTCGAGGCGATTTTTGGAGCCTTCCAATAAGGAACCTTGCGAAAATCTTTGACTTCCCTTTACTTTCAGAATATTTTTTCCGTTACATTACCCACGACAACACAAGTCATAAATCAAACATAATCAAATACTTAGACTCAAAGTAAAATTAAAAACCCCCAAAATATACTCAGCAGAACTGCTGATAACTGTCCTGGAAATTGTTCTGAGAAACGGGTAACTTTGCTTTAGCCTTACTGCATGGTGCCCCGGCTAGTGGCCAGGCGAACTCTAAGTCGACTGGCCACTAGCCCGCCGTCTCCCACTCTCCCTGTACGCTACCGCTACAGGGCAAGCCCCCCCTCTCCTACTCCACCAACCCATCCAACGCCACAAATTCCCATTTCAATTCTTTATCCCGGGGCTCATATTCCAGCACCAGCACCTGATCCGCTCCGAAGTCCTTCACATATTCCGGAGCGTATTCCCTGCGCAGGGAATTGTTGATGCCGGAGCCCAGCATCCATATTCCTTCCGGGGTGCGGAATTCGGAGGCCTTGGCCTGCATGCCCACGTCTCCGCCGATGAGCACCACCTGTACGCCCCGTTTTTGCACTTCCACCA
>JAGFJE010000216.1 GCA_024103175.1 Phaeodactylibacter sp. | reverse complement strand
GATAAGGCCACCCTTGAATTTCCTGCCGAAGCAGCCGGCAAGCTGATCCACGTCGCTTCGGAAGGGGACGACCTCGATATCGGCGCCCTGGTGGCCAAGATCGACACCAGCGTGGAAAAAGGCGAAGGCAGTGGAGACAATGGCGCGCCCAAAAAGAAAGAAGAAGCAGAGGACAAGAAAGAGAAGGCAAAAGAAGAAAAAGCCGGGCAAGCTGAGAAAGAGAAGGAGGAGGAAAAAGAGGAAAGCTACGCCGCCGGCCACCCTTCACCGGCAGCCAGGAAAATCCTGGATGAAGCAGGCATAAGCCCCGACGATGTGGAAGGAACCGGCAAGGACGGCCGCATCACCAAGGAAGACGCACAGAAGGCCGCCGAAGCCAAAAAATCGCGGCCGGCGAAAGAAAAAGAGGAAGCAAAGGCCAAACCGGAGCCCGAAAAGAAAAAAGAAGAGCCCAAAGAAAAAGAGAAGGAGCAAAAGAAGGTGGTTTTCACGCCTAAAGAAAACTTCAGCCGGGAGACCAGCCGCAAGAAGATGAGCCGCATGCGCCGCACCATCGCCCGCCGCCTGGTGAGCGCCAAGAACGAAACGGCTATGCTCACTACCTTCAACGAGGTGGATCTGACCGAGGTGATGAAGCTGCGTAAAAAATATCAGGACCGCTTCGTCGAAAAGTACGGCATCAAACTGGGCTTCATGTCCCTGTTCGCCAAGGCCTGCGCCAAGGTGCTCATGGAAATGCCCGAGGTGAACGCCAGCCTGGACGGGGAGGAACTCATCTACCACGATTATGCCGACATTTCCATTGCCATCTCCACGCCCAACGGCCTGGTCGTTCCTCCGGTACACAACGTGGAGTCGCTCAGCTTTGCCGAGATCGAATACAAGATCGCCGAACTGGCCGAAAAGGCCCGCAACGGCAACCTCACCCTGGAGGAAATGCAGGGCGGCACCTTTACCATCACCAACGGCGGCGTGTTCGGCTCCCTGCTCAGCACACCCATCCTCAATGAACCGCAGTCGGCCATCCTCGGCATGCACGCCATCAAAGAGCGGCCCATGGTAGTGGATGGGGAAGTAAAGGTTCGCCCCATGATGTACCTGGCCCTCTCCTATGACCACCGCGTGATCGACGGCAGCTCTTCAGTGACCTTCCTGGTGAAGGTGAAGGAACTGCTGGAAGACCCGGTCGCCATGCTGATGGGCCTGTAGTTTTTCTGCCGGAATACGCTTTCCCAATTGGTTCTACCCGGTGGAAAGCGTATTCCGGCAGTGCCTTCCGCTCCCTCAAAATACCTACCGCAGCCGCCTGTTGGCTGCCGGAAAGCCGTGAAAGGCCGGGCGCCATCCCAACTCCGCCCTTCTCCCCCTCCCATCGTTCCGATTTCTTTTTTCCCATAGGCACAGCCACCTATTCCGGATTGCTTTCTTTCTACTATATTAGCAAAAAAAAAAGGACTAACCCGGTATGACACTACGAGAACTATTCCAGCTGCTTGCCGGCCACCCGGAGTACATCATCTTTTACTTCGCCATCATTCCTGTAATGGCCTTCCTGGCGGGCATCCTGGGCAAAGGCGAGGGGCACCTCTCCCCCTGGCGGTACCTGTATTCTACACTTATCTACTTCGTCTGCGTTCCGGGTATTTTCTCCATCACCGTCAGCATATACAACTTTCTGTTCAACCGCGGCAGCATCATGGATGCGGATGTCTTTGCCCAGGTGCTGCCCGTCCTCTCCATGGTGATCACGCTACTGCTCATCCGCCGCAATGTGAACCTCGACCACATTCCCGGCTTCGACAAGCTCTCCGGCCTGATAACGGTCATCACCGCCGTCTTTATCCTCATGTGGGTTGCCGACCGCACCCGCATCATCGTCTTTTCCTACCTGCCGTTCCAATATGTGATCCTGATCTTTATCGCCCTGCTGCTGGCCATCCGGTACGGGTGGAGGAGAGCGTTCGGGAGCGCGTGAAGAGGGGATGGTGGGATGAAGGAATGGTGGGGCTGCCCTCCTTCAATCACTCATTCCTTCCCTATTCTCTCCCCAGCTGCCCCGCAGCCCACTCCAGCCCGATCCGGTTCTTAAAGAACTTTCCGCGCAGGGCCGCCAGCTTCAGTTGGGCGTCGATCAGTTTCTGTTCGCGGGAGTTGATGAGGAAGATGGAGCTTTCGCCGAGGTTGAACTTCTGGATCTCGGCGTTAAGCAGGGCCTGGTAGTTGCCTACATTATCTTCGGTGAGGCGGATCTGCCGGAGCAGGTTCTGCAGTTCGTTGTAATAGGCGCCGATCTTGTTGGCGATCTCCAGGCGTTTCTGCTGCAGGCCGTATTCGGCATCCTGTATCTTCAGTTTTGTCATTTGCAGCTTGCCGCGTTCTTTGCGGAGCAGGAGGGGAAAGTCGAAGCGCAGGCCCCATTTATAATTCTGGGCGACCAGGTTATTCAGGCCGGAGCCCTCGCCGGTGTCGTAAATGAAATCGCTGCCGTCGCTCAGGAAGTTGTATTCCACATCCAGGCGAGGTTTGAGTTGTTCGGCGGCAAGCCTGCGGTCTACATCAAGCTGGCTGATCTTCACCTCGTAGCCGCGGATCTCGGGGTGGGTGAGGCTGGCGTTGCGCCAGATGGCTTCGGGGCCGAGGGCGGGCATGACGGGGTCCAGTTCTTCCAGCACGGGGGGGCGCAGGCCATCGGTGACCTCCACCGGCACCTCCCCTTCGTACCACAGGAAATTTGACAGCAGCAGGCCGGCATTCCGGTAGTTGACGCCGGCATCGTTGAGCGCCAGCTGCCGGTTTTGCATCTGGATTAGCGTTTCCAGAGTATCGATGGCCGGTTTATCGCCCTGAATGAAGCTTTCCACGATAGCGCCGAAGCGTTGCTGTGTAAGTTCCAGCGCCTGCTGTTCGATAAGCAGTTCGTTGTAAGCCCTCGTCCATTCCCAATAGGCCGAAGCCGCCTCCAGCAGGAGCGTGTTGATGATGGCCTGCCGCTCCGCCTCATTGGCCTCGGCCATCAGGCGCGCCTGCTGCAGGGTAGCCCGCCGCTCATCAATGATGAGGCCCCGGGCCAAGGGGACCTTAAGGCCGAGCACCGCCTGCCCCGCTTCTGGCAGGTTGCGCTCCGGGTTGAGGTAAATGCCGTCGGTAACGGTATAAGCGGCCTTCAGTTCCACACCGTACCAGGTGGGGACTTTCAGCCCCCCCTCCCCTATGGAGAAATACTCTTTCTTGTCGAAGGACTTCTGGTCCCAGTCAGCATAGGCTTTGGGGTCGAAGCCGCCGCGGGCCAGCCGCTCGAGGGCTTCCGCCTGGCTATCCAGCAGGCGCGCCTGCTTCACTACCGGGTGGTAGTCCAGTATCCAGCGAAAGAACTCCTCCTGGGAAAACAGGCGGGCGCTATCGGAGGGTTGCGCCAGGGAAATTAAGGGCAGCAGCAAAAGAAACAAAGTGTGGCCTATTTGCCGAAGTATCATGGGCTTCATAGAGGTTTTTTGATATAATTCTACATTGGCGCATTATCTACCAAGCGCCCTATACCCGTCTATCCTGTCATCCTGTCTCTATTTTATCGACTTCACCGGCGCTTTCAGTTTGGGCGCCTCTTTACCATCTTCATCGTAGTAATCGGGCGGGAAGCCGTTGAGCTTGCGCCAGACCTCGTACCAAAGCGGAACGTTGTTGAGCAGGGCGATTCCCTGCGCTCCCGAACCGACGCGAAGAGCTTCCGGCCAGGGCTTACTCTCCTTTTCGGGCCCCACCAGGATGCGGTACTGGCCGTTGGCGCTGATCATATTGTCGATGGCCACCACCGAACCGCTGTAGGTGCCGAAGGACTGCCCCGGCCAGCCGGAAAAGATGAAGGCCGGCCAGCCATCGAAAATGAAGCGCACTTCCTGGCCGATGGTGATCAGCGGGAGGTCCATAGGTTTAACATACAGTTCTACCGCCAGTTCATAATCCGCCGGCATGATGGTGACGATGCCCTCCCCTTCCTTGACGGTCTCCCCGATACCGGGTTTGATGGCCTTGGTGATATAGCTGTCTTGAGGCGCCACGATGAAATAAAACCGGCTTCGCTGCTCGTAATTGGAGGCTTGAATGCGCAGTTTGCTCACACTGCCTTCAGCATCGTATTTGGCAGAGATCGTACTAAACTTGTCCGACTCCGCCTTGGCGATCTTCTGATTGTATTCATAGAGTACAGTACTCAGTTCCAGGCGGGCGTTGGCCAGCTCGTTGCGGCTCTCTTCCACCTTGTTCTGGCTGGACAAATACTTGGCGCGGGACTCCTGCATCTTTACCCGCTTCTCTTCCACATCGGCCCTGGATTTGATACCCTGGTCGAAGAGTTGAACGGTACGGTTATACTGTACCAATGCGACGGAATCCTGATAATAAGCCTGTTCCATATCTGCCAGGCTGGACGCCAGCTTGAACTCCATCTGCTTGATCTTGTTGGCCAGCTGTTGCTGCTTGAAGTCGAGTTCCGACCTTAAGGCGGCGACCTGCCCTTCCAGAGCCTCTACCTTCCGGTCGTAAGACACGATAGCCCCTTCCTTGGCCTCCACCTGCTGCTCGGTGCGGGGCACCAGGTTGGGGTCGAAATACTCCGCCTTGATCTCGGAAAGGTGGACGATGGTGTCCCCTTTCTGTACCAGTTGGCCTTCGCGCACGTACCACTTCTCAATGCGGCCGGCAATGGTCGACTGTATGGTCTGGGGGCGCTGGCCGGGCTGCAGGGTCGTCACCTTGCCTTTAGACTGAATATTCTGTGTCCAGGGCAACAGAAGCAGGACGATGACCAGCAGCAGCGTCCCCACCAGCCAGCGGGTGAACATCTGGTTGGCGGAAGATAGGCTGATCTTGGAAAAGGAGTTGAACCTCCCCTGCTCTACTTTCTGATTTATGGTATTTGGCGATATATTGAGCATGGCCGGTTGTCGTTTTTATTGTTTTACAGCTTTTTCCACTTTACCGTTATGGGCTGTCAGGCTGCCGTTAAAAGGCAGGAACACCCGTTCAAAGTGTTCACTTTTTGAGATTTCCTGGAAGGGCCCGGACTCGATGATCTCTCCTTCCTTGAGGATGATCACGCGGTCACAACGCGAAGCGAAGAAGGGGTCGTCGCTTATCGCGAGCATGGTCCAGAGCTTATCTTTTCCGGTGAGGTAACTGCAGATCACTTCCCGGTCTGTCTTCTCCATACCGTAGAAAAAGCCTTCGACGGCGAGCAGGCGGGGTTGAGCGATGATACAACGCGCCAGGATAATGCGGGTGCGGATGTTCTTGGGCACATTGCGCCCCTCGGGCAACAGCATGGTATCGAAGCCTTGCGGCAAGCGCTGTACAAAGGAGCTCAGCCCGATATTGTCGGCAATCTCCACCACCTGCCCGAGGGTCACTTCCGGATGTTCCAGCGTGATATTTTCGAGTATGGTGCCCCGGAAAATGTCTTCCTGCGCGGAGTAATCGCCCATGTGGTGGCGCAGGCTGGCGACGTTCAGGTTGCGCAAAGGATAACCGTTGTAAGAGATGCCTCCTTCATAATCGGTATACAGCCCCGACAGCAGCTGCATCAGCGTTGCCCGGCCGGAATTGCTGTATCCGGCGATGCAGATCTTTTCTCCCGGCTGGGCCTCGAAACATATATTGCTCAGGGTCGGCTTCTTGGCGTCGGCAAACCCGAAGCTGAGTTGGTCTACTTTGATGTGCATGCCCTTGCCGGTGTCAATGTCATCAAACATCACCCCTTCCTCCTCCTCGATGGGCAGGTCGGTCACATTACCCAGCTTCTCCAGTGCGGTAAGCACATCATAGATCGTCTCCATAGCCAGGATGAGCTTCTCCACGGAGGCCATGACCAGCAGCACGACGATCTCGGCAGCTACGAACTGCCCGATATTGATCTGGTTGTCGATCACCAGGTAACTGCCCAGGAACAACAGCCCGGCGGTGATAATGGTCTTGAAAGCGACAATATTGCCATACTGAAAAAGAAGGATCCTGAAGTGCTTATGGCGGCTGTCCAGATAGTTACACACCAGGCCGTCCGTCTTATTGAGGGAAAAAGCATTGCCGCCCGACATTTTGAAGGTGCTCATTGCCCGGGCCATCTCTTCCAGCCAGTAGGCCACCTCGTATTTGTATTTCGATTCCTTGAGGCTGGTCGCCAAACCTCCGGGGCCCGTTATCCGGAAGATCAGTGCCAGGATGGCCACCAGGGTGATGCCAAACAGTATGAAAAAGGGGTGGTAAAAGGAGATCAGGATCAGGCCGAAGGCCACCTGCAGGACGGCAGTGGAAAAATCCATCAGTATCTTGGGCACGCCCTTTTGCAGGGTAAGGGTGTCAAAAAAGCGGTTGACCAGCTCGGGCGGATAAAAACGGACCACCGAATCCAGCCGGAGGCGGGGAATGCGGTACGCAAAATCAAAAGAAGAACGCGCAAAAATACGCCGCTGAATGGTTTCCGTGACGGTCAGCTGCATGACTTTCAGAATGCCTGAAAGAGCCGTGCCCAACGTCACAATAGCGACCAGGATGATCAATGAGGCCGAAAGGGCGCCGCCTGCGATCAAGCCGATGATCGCCTGTACCCCCAGAGGGATACTGAGCGTGATCAACCCGGAGAAGATCGCATAAATATAAATGTAAGTGATTTCCTTACGGTCCAGCTCCAGCAATTTGAAAAATCGCTGTAGCGGGCGAAGCTGGCTGTTGTTCTCCATTTTATGAAATTTATCCGGGGTAAATAGGAGCCAGGACATTTCTCCCTCATCTGCCCAATAGCACAATAAGATAAGCAACTAATGGTTCAAAAAAAAGGGCCCTGCCTGATAAAGGGGGGGGCTTCTCTCTTTTTCTTCGAGAGCCTGTTATTGTGGTTTTCCATTTTGTTTTGGCAGACTGCCATTGGCGCCGGATCGCTCGTTGCCGTTGGAAAACAACATTTTCCAGGCAAAATACACCAGCAACTCTTCCACCTGCCGGAGCACATCCCCTTTGCCGTCCACCTCAGTCAGCCGGGGCAGGTGCTGGGCAAAATAGATGTGGTTGTTGGCCATTTCGAGCAAATTGCTGGCCAGCGCCCTCGGATACGGGAAAGTGGGGTTATTTTCCAGAATGATATCCGCAATCTTCTGGCATAGGGACTTATAAGACAAAAAGAAGCCGTCTTTGTTCTGTTCGTCCACCTCTTTATTGTGATATGCTTTTGCGCCTTCCGCCACTACGATGCGGTGCAAGATGTCTTCATCGATAAAAGTAACCCTCGTATTTCGTTTGGCGGCATCCACAATACAACTGAGGGCCACTTTTAGTTTTTCCCGGGGGTCATTGATGTGCATCACCCTCATATCAATTCGGAATTTCATCCATTCCCAGTACCAGTTAACCAGGTACACCAGCAAAAGTTGTTTGTTCTCAAAATACCGATAAACAGAGGCTTCCGTTGATTTTATACGACTGGCCAGGCGCCGGAAATTGAAACGCTCCAGGCCCACCTCATCGATCATCAGAATGCTGTGCCGCAGGATCTTCCGCCCCAGTGCCGTGCGCTGGGGGTTACGCAAAAACAACTTCTCATTGATGCTGAGCTCAATCGCTAGAATGGCCATAACAGAAATGAAGGTTGGTTTACTGTTTTTCGATTATAGGTATTTGTTTTCCCGAACTGGCAAGCCCGGCCGCTCCTGTTAATTGAGCAACTCCGCAGTACTGCCGGACTGGTACATCAACCGCAGGGCCTCCTGCAATTTTTTGCGGGCAAAGAAAATACGGCTTTTGACCGTACCCAGCGGAATATCCAGCTCTGTGGCGATCTCATCGTATTTATATCCCTGATAATGCATCAGGAAAGGAACCCTCATCCAGTCCTCCAGGGAATCGATCAGCACAGTGAGCTCCTTAATCGTTATTTCGGCCTCTCCCAGGTTGTACACTGTGCGGCTGCCCGAGTTGAGAAAATAATTGTTCGGGGTGCGGTCGTTCAGGGTCTGCCGGCGTTTCTTTTGCCGGTAATCGTTGATGAAAGTATTCCTCATGATGGTCATCAGCCAGGCCCGCAGGTTGGTGTGGGGCTGGTACATGCTCCGATATTTAAACGCCTTATATGCTGTTTCCTGAAGCAGGTCCTGAGCTTCATCCTCATTCTTGGTCAGGTGGCAGGCGAAAGCCAGAAGAGCCCTTTCAAACTGACAAAACGCATTGGTGAATTCAACTTGTGACATGGCTAAGGGTTTATCAGTTAGTTATTCTATACA
>JAGFJE010000386.1 GCA_024103175.1 Phaeodactylibacter sp. | reverse complement strand
GCGAGAGACCTGATCCATGAGGCAGTGAAGAAGGCTTTAGAGAAAGAAGGCTGGAATGTTACTGATGACCCGTTAATCATCTTCGTTAAAGAAGATAATGTTGCTATTGATCTGGCGGCTGAAAAACTATTGGTCGCCGAAAGAGGCGCCCAAAAAATTGCCATCGAGGTAAAGAGTTTCACTCAGCCTTCTCTGTTCTATGCTTTCCACGAAGCCCTCGGGCAGTACATAAATTATGAAACCGCTTTAGCCGAATCCGGAGAAAACAGGGAGCTATACTTAGCTGTTTCCAATACAGTATATGAAAACCTAACAGGTAACTATATCATCAAAAAGTCAATAGAACGTTGTAAATTGAGGATGATTGTAGTTGACCTGAAGCAACAAAAGATAGAACAATGGCTGAAGTGAATAAATATCAGGATTCAATTCTCAAAGTACTCGAGGAATATAAAGGCCGATTCAAAAAATCCAGCAAAGACATTCAGCCGCTGATCATCGCTGATAAGGAAAAGCGCCATTATCAACTTTTATGGCTCGGATGGGATGGCAACCGGCATATTTTTACAGTGACTACTTTCCTATCGATAATCAACGGAAAGATCTGGGTTCAGCATGATTCTACTGAAGTCGGGATAGCTAATTTGCTTGTGGAGGAGGGCATCCCCAAGTCCGATATCGTATTGGGATACTTTCCTTCGGATCACAGAGCCCTTACAGAATTCGCAGCCGCTTAAATTACATGCAACAACAACTCCACGCCCTCCGATCCTCCCTCGACGGAGAACTCCACTACGGCAGCCTCATGCGCCACCTGTACGCCACCGACGCCTCCGTCTACCGGGAGCTGCCGCTGGCCGTCGCCCTTCCCAGGCATGCAGAAGACATCCGCAAGGTGATCCGCTTTGCCCGGGAGCAAGGCCTGTCCGTCATACCCCGTGCAGCGGGCACCTCCCTGGCGGGGCAGTGCGTGGGCGACGGCATCGTGGTGGATATTTCCAAATACATGAACCGCATCCTGGAGGTGAACGCCGAAGAAGGCTGGGTGCGGGTGCAGCCCGGCGTCGTCCGCGATGAGCTCAACCTGTTCCTTAAGGAGCATGGCCTGTTCTTCGGCCCCAATACTTCAACCGCCAACCGCGCCATGATCGGAGGCATGGTGGGCAACAACTCCTGCGGCACCACTTCCATTGTCTACGGCTCTACCCGCGACCACGTGCTGGAGCTGAAAACCATCCTGAGCGATGGGTCCGACGCTATTTTCCAGGCGCTCAGCCCGGCGGAACTGGAGCAAAAGCTGCTGGGCGACAGGCTGGAAAACAAGGTGTACCGGCAACTCTACGAAGCCCTGAGCCGGCCGGAACAGCAACAATCCATCCGCGAAAGCTATCCCAAGGCCAGCATCCACCGACGCAATACAGGCTACGCGGTTGATATCATGCTGGACGGGCAGCCCTTCCAACCGGAAGGCGATCCCTTCAACCTCTGCAGGCTGCTCAGCGGTTCGGAGGGCACCCTGGCGTTCACCACCGAGATCAAACTGCACGTCGACCCGCTGCCCAAGCCTAAAGACGTGGTCGTCTGCGCCCATTTCAACAGCATCGACGAGTCCATGCAGGCCGTGTTGGTGGCCATGGCTTTCCGCCCCGACGCCTGCGAGCTGATGGACAAGTTCTTGATGGACCTGACCAAACAGAACATCGAGCAGCGCAGGAACCGCTTTTTTGTGGAGGGAGATCCCGCCGCCATACTCATGGTCGAATTCCGGGGCGATACTATCGGGGAGGCCAACGAACAGGCGGAGGCCATGATCACCGCTATGAAGAAAGAAGGCCTGGGCTACGCTTTCCCCATCGTCGAGGCGCCAAAGACGAAGCAGGTATGGGACCTCCGTAAAGCCGGCCTGGGCATCATGTCCAACCTGGAGGGCGACCCCAAGCCGGTAGCCTGCATCGAAGATACGGCGGTCGATATTCAGGACCTGCCCGCCTACATCCGGGAGTTCACCGAGCTGATGGCAGGCTTCAAACAAAAGGCCGTTTACTACGCCCATGCCGGCGCCGGGGAGCTCCACCTGCGGCCCATCCTCAACCTGAAGGAGGCCGAGGGACAACGCCTCTTCCACGACATCACCGAGTCCGTCGCCCGCCTGGTCAAGAAGTATGACGGCTCCCTGAGCGGGGAGCACGGCGACGGCCGGGTGCGCGCCGAGTTCATCCCCCTGATGATCGGCGAGCAGAATTACGGGCTGCTCAAGGAGATCAAACACACCTGGGACCCGCAGAATATTTTCAACCCTGGTAAGATCGTCGACGCGCCGCCCATGAACAGCTCCCTCCGCTATCAGGCAGGGCAGAAAACGCCGGAATTCGATACTGTTTTCGACTTCTCCGAAACCCAGGGCATCCTGCGCGCCGCCGAGAAGTGTAACGGCTCGGGCGACTGCCGCAAGCTCTCTTTTGCCGGCGGCACCATGTGCCCCAGCTACCGCGCCACCCGCGATGAGAAGGACACCACCCGGGGCCGCGCCAATATCCTGCGCGAATTCCTGACCATGAACGTAAAGGAGAATCCCTTCAACCACCCGGAGATCAAAGAGGCGATGGACCTCTGCCTGTCCTGCAAGGGCTGTACCGCCGAGTGCCCCTCCAATGTGGATATGGCGACGCTCAAGGCGGAATTCCTGCACCAATATTACAAATCGAACGGCGTGCCGCTGCGTTCCCGTGCCTTCGCCAATTTCGGCCGCCTGAACGGGCTGGCCGCCATGGCGCCTGGCCTGAGCAACTTCTTCCTCCGCAATACCTTCTTCAGCGGAATGATGAAGCGCTTCCTGAACGTTGCTCCCCAGCGATCCCTGCCGCTGCTCCATTCCACCACCCTTCGCCGATGGTTTGCCAAAAACCAGGCCAAGCTGCTGCCTCCGGCTGATCCGGTAGGCGCCGTTTGGTTCTTCTGCGACGAATTCACCAACTACAACGACACCGCCATTGGCATCAAGGCCATCGAGCTGCTGAGCCGCCTGGGTTATGAGGTGCGCATGATCGATCACGAGGAGAGCGGGCGGGCCCACTTTTCCAAAGGGATGTTGACGGAAGCCCAACGTATGGCACGAAGGAATGTAGCGATATTCAAAGACATTGTCACCGCCGATACGCCCCTGCTGGGCGTCGAGCCCTCCGCCATCCTCGGTTTCCGCGACGAATACCCCCGCCTGGTGCGGCCGGAACAGCGCGAGGCCGCCCGGGCCCTGGGCCAGAACGCCCTGATGATCGAAGAGTTCCTGGCCCGCGAGATCGAGGCCGGCCGCATCCGGGCGGAGCAGTTCACTACCGAGCCCCGCCACATCCTGCTCCATGGCCACTGCCACCAGAAATCGCTGGCCAGCGTGGATGTTTCCGCTTTTGCCCTTAGCTTGCCCAAGAACTTTACGGTGGAGGTGATCCCCTCCGGTTGCTGCGGCATGGCAGGCTCCTTCGGCTACGAGGCGGAGCACTATGAGGTGAGTATGAAGGTGGGAGAAGAGGTGTTGTTCCCGGCGGTGCGCAAGGCTT
>JAGFJE010000368.1 GCA_024103175.1 Phaeodactylibacter sp. | reverse complement strand
TGCCAGCTCAATATAACAGGCAAGCCCCTGTACGTTTATTCGTGCAGGGGCTTTGTCGTTTCCGGGCGGGCCGCCGGCCCCGGCACGCACGGAGTGCTGATGGTGTTCAGCGGGCGATTGGGCTTCCTTTCCCGTAGGGCCGCAACACTCATTTTTAGTGCCAGCAGCGAATGGCTAAAAGCTGACAAATCACAGCTGAGGCTGAATTTCCTCTCCTTTTTCCTGCTCCCCTGATCGGAATTTCTTAAAATTGACTATTATTTCACTGCAGATACGTATCTTTTATCGGAAAACGCGTCTAAACGTACAGTGCTTTAAAGCAAGTACCCAAAGGCGCAACTTTATTAAAAAACTTGGCCCTTGGAGCAAACGTGTAATAAATCAATGAAGGATATCGAGGTAATTCACAATTACCTCGACACCCAGGCTACCCGATGTTTCAACCTCCTCTACGAACGGTATGCCGGTAAGATCTACAGCAAGTGTATCTCCATGTTGAAAGATGATGTTTTGGCACAGGATGCCACGCAGGAGATCTTTACCAAGATCTTTCTCAACCTTTCGAGGTTTGGGGAGAAATCGAAGTTTTCAACCTGGGTGTATTCCATTACCTACAATTACTGCATTGATTTTCTGAGAAGGAAGAAAAAGCAAAAAGATATCTTCTCAGATGAAATGGAAAAAGCCGCAGAGCCAGTGGATGACCTGACTTCAGAAAAGGAACTGCTGGAGATGGAGATCAGCCAGCTGAAAACCGTCCTGGATAACATCCCCGCCGGAGACCGCGCCGTGCTGCTGATGAAATACCAGGATGGCATGTCTATTAAGGACATCTCAGAGGTTTTGGACAAAACCGAAAGTGCAGTCAAAATGAAGATCAAACGGGCGAAGGCCAAAGCGCAAGTCACGAAGAAAGAAATGTTTAAGGAACCACACATTCAATGAGGATCGGATATGAATAATTTCCAAAGACTGGAAGAAGAACAGATCAGACAGTACGACGCTTCCAAGCGCCGGAAGGTGCAGAACAACCTGGAGCATACTTTTGGGCTATTCAAATTCATCGGGCAGATCGTTGATGTCTATCTGCCTGCAATGATCGGCGTCCTGATCTCAGCCGCTGGAGGAAACAACTCCGGAAGTAAAGGGCCAGGCAGGACGCCTTCGGAAGGAGGAGGCCATCCCGGAGGGGTAGGCCCTCACCCCCCTAACGGAGGTATTGCCCGCCGTTAGCAAAATATTCTCTTTTCCCTTTAACCCGAAAAATTGTCATCATGATCATTCCTTTACAAAGCAGAATCGACCTCTGGCAGATCCTCCAGGATCTCATCATGGGCTTCGCCGCGGTAATCCCTAACCTCGTCGGAGCATTGACGGTTTTTATCATCGGAATCATCGTATCCAAGATTGCCGCGCGCTTTATCCGGCGTATCCTTGTGACTATAGGGGCTGATAAACTGGCGGAACGGCTCAACGAGATCGAGATCGTCTATAAGAGCAATATTCAGCTGGTGCCCAGCGTGCTTCTATCGAAGGTCGTCTATTACTTCCTGTTGTTTATCTTCGTGGTTGCCGCCACCGATATTCTGAACATGCCCGTGATCTCTCAGCTGATGAGCGAGATCCTCAATTACGTTCCGGTACTCATCTCTGCCTTGGCCGTTTTCGTCATCGGCCTGCTGATCAGTGACTTCCTGAAAAACCTGGTAAAAACTACCTGCGATTCTCTGGGGATTCCGGCCTCGGGAATGATCGCCAATGTGGTTTTTTATTTCCTGTTTCTCAATGTGGCCATGATCGCGTTGTCTCAGGCGCGGGTCGACACGGAGTTCATTCAGGATAACCTCTCGATAGTGCTGGCGGGGGTAGTGCTGGCCTTCGCCATCGGCTATGGCTTCGCTTCCCGCAATATCGTAGCCAATTTTCTGGCCTCTTTCTACAATAAGGGGAGAGTGAATGTAGGAGACACCATCGGCATCGAAGGGGTGAAGGGAAGAGTCATTGGTATGGATAATTCGTCAATCGTACTTGACGTGGAAGGCCGTGAGGTACTCATCCCCCTGAGCAAAATAGCTTCCGAAAAAGTCGATATTTTCGAACGAGCCCAACCGGAGCCAGAAGACGAATAAGCAAAGGAACCATCTTCACCGCAAGATCCAACCGTGCACAATAAGGACACAAATATACTTCCCGGGCATGAGCTGCTACGGGCAAGTCCTTGCAATATCTTGAGTTATTTCATAAAACAAAATGAAGAATGATGTACAGATCACTATTGACTTTGGCTCTTCTCTTTTCCCTGGCCTTCACGGTTACGGCACAAACTGAAGAAGAACTGAAAGAACTGAAAGCACAGAAAAAAGCAGAACTTGGAGAGCTGGAAGCACAAGTGGCGGCAGTAAAGGGCGAAATAGCCGGTATTGATAAACAATTACTGGTTTTTCCCAGATGGGAAACCGGCGCATTTGGGATTGTCGGCGCCAATTTGAACGGCTTCAGCGATTGGTTTTCCAGAGACCAGCCGAACAGTACGACCCTCGGAATAACTTTTAGCGCCAATGCCTTCGCCAACTATTTCACGCCGAAGACTTTCTGGAGAAATGGCGGAAACCTGAACATCGGTTTTGCGAGGCTCCAGCAAAAAGACCGCGACGGTAATGTAATTGAGGAGACAGAGCTGAAAGCTCCCGACGTGATCAACTTCACCTCTCTCTTTGGGTATAAACTGTCTGAAAAACTGGCCATATCGGTGCTGGGAGAATACAGAAGTACCTTCCTGGAGAATTTCAACAACCCGGGGTACCTCGACCTTGGCACCGGTATTACCTGGACGCCGACACAAAATCTGATCGTGGTGGCTCATCCATTGAACTACAACTTCGTATTTGCTGAAGAAGGGAGCTCCTTCGAGTCTTCTCTGGGCGCCAAGATAATGGCGGATTACACCAAGGAGATACTCACAGGGGTAAACTGGAAGTCTAACCTTTCCTATTTTTTAAGCTACGAGGATGCTGATTATTCCAACTGGACCTGGGTGAACGGCATTGCTTTCCAGGCCTTCAAAAAAGTGGGTGTCGGCCTTGAACTGGGGCTCAGAAGCAACAAACAGGAAGCACTTGCCAGGGAGTTGTCCGACAACCCCCTGCAGACCTACTACGTAGTGGGTGTGACTTACAGTTTGTAAACCATAATGGATGTTTTTTCACAGGCAAGCCCCGCCACAGGGGGCGCCTGTGAAAAAACGGGGGCCCTCGGCCGGTGAACCCCAAACATCAGGGCCCTTCTATAAAGCCTTCACTAAGAATAAGGGGTGGAGAAAAACACAGGCTTTTTAGCTCCTCCATGCTGCCGTTGAAGACGTTGAAATCGACATGCCCTGCAATACCGCTGAGCTCACCCCGGTTGCCATATTGCCAGAACTGCCAGTCCCGCCCGCAGGCCAGGCGGGGCTCCCGGGAATTGTAGCGGGCAATCCAGAGTGGATATTCGTTAAAGTGGCCGGCGAGATATTTATTATAAAATTTCAGGTTGGTATACAAAATGGGCTTTATGTTGTACCGGATCTCTACCAGATAGAGCCAGGTGCGGATGCCGGTGATCAACTGGACTTTGGAAGCGCCGTCCAATACTTCTACATCGAGCACCGGAGGAAGGTCTCCATATTCCATCTCAACAGCACTCAGGAAGTTTTCGGCCTGTAATTCGGCGGGCAGGGTGGGCCGGAAGAAATGATAAGCGCCCCGGTAAAGGCCGATGCGTTTCATCTCCTCCCAGTTGCGGCAGAAGAGGGTGTCGACCATACTGATGCCTTCGCTGGCCTTCACAAAAGCAAAGTGGATCTCTTCCCCTCCCACCGCGTCCCAGTTGATCCTGGACTGGTAATGGGATACATCAATACCGTGGACCTCAAACTGCTGCAGCCGCACTGTTCTGTATTCGCAGGCAGTCAAGGTTACGATAAGGAATGATATGCTCAGGAAGTACCGCATAGATCCCAGTTTGTCCCTTTCTCTTCTTCTCAGGGATTAATTACCCGGTATTAATATCGGCAAAAAAACCGTCAGTTAAAAATACCTGTTTTCTGTTTAAGCTTTCGATAACATTTGTCATCTCCCGGAAAGGATCGTCAGGGGGGCATAAGAAAACCTTTCGAATATTTGCCCCCAACAATTTACGCATTCATGATCAACTTACGCCAATTATTCCTGCAACATCTCGCCCAGACCAGCCCCTCCCCCCTAATGCTGGAGATCGAACGCGCCGAGGGCATGTACCTCTACAGCCCGGAAGGCAAGCCTTACCTCGACCTCATCGCCGGCATCGGCGTCAGCTGCCTGGGGCACCGGCATCCGGCGGTCGTGGAGGCGGTGAAGGCCCAGCTCGACAAGTATCTGCACACGCTGGTCTATGGCGAGTTCGTCCTGGCCCCCCAGGTGCAGCTCGCCGAGCGCCTGGCGCAGGCCCTGCCCGGCCCATTAGACAGCGTTTACTTCGTCAATTCGGGCACGGAGGCCACCGAAGGCGCCATGAAGCTGGCCAAGCGCCATACCGGGCGCTACGAGATCGTGGCTTGCAAAAAAGCCTACCACGGCAGCACCCAGGGCGCCGCTAGCCTGATGTGGCCCAAGGATTTTACCCAGGCCTATCACCCCCTCCTGCCCGGCATCCGCCATATCGAATACAACTGCGAATGGTGCCTGCAACAAATTACCGAAAAGACGGCCGCCGTCATCATGGAAACCGTCCAGGGTGAGTGGGGGGTGCGCCCACCGATGGGCGGATACCTGCAAAAAGTACGCGAGCGCTGCGACGAGATGGGCGCCCTGCTCATCTTCGACGAGATACAGGCCGGCTACGGCCGCACCGGCAGCCTCTTTGCCTTCGAGCAGTACGGCGTCGTACCCGACATCCTGCTGCTGGCCAAAGGCATGGGGGGCGGTATGCCCATCGGGGCTTTTATCGCTTCGAAAGAAGTAATGAGCGCCCTGTCCGACAACCCCATCCTGGGGCACATTACCACCTTCGGCGGCCATCCGGTGAGCTGCGCCGCCGCTCTGGCCACCCTGGATACTTTGCTGGAGAGCGATCTCATTCAGCAGGTGAAGGCCAAGGAGCAGCTCTTCCTTGAATTACTGCAGCACCCCGACATCATAGAGGTGCGCAGCGCCGGCCTGTGGCTGGCGGTGGAGCTGGAAAACTTCGAGGCGGTGCAGGGCGTCATCCGCCATTGCCTGGAGAAAGGCCTGGTTACGGACTGGTTCCTGTTCAACAGCAACTCCCTGCGCATCGCTCCGCCGCTGATCATCACCGAAGAGCAGGTCCGGTGGGCGTGCGGGGTCATCCTGGATGCCCTCGTGCGGCGATCATCTCTGCCTGCCCGCCCGTAGCTTCAGCGAAGGAGGGATCGCACGCTTGTTTAGTGGAAGGGTGGCTTGGTTACCTTCGTGGGGCGATAATCTCTGCTGCTACAAGCCAGTATAAACTGGAAAAGCGCACTCTGGCACGTCGGCCCCAGGTGGCGCATTCCCTGTGCCTCCTGGGTTATGCCCCGGGCCTGTTAGCTTTTCTATGGGCAGATACTGAGGTGGCTATACAAGCCAGGGCACGCTGGGAAAGCGCACCCTGTCGCATGCGCGCTACGCGTAGCGCTCCAGCCATTTTTCAAAGATGGGTACGCGCAGCTGCCACCGGCCGGCTGTCAGATGCACTTATGTTTTTCTTATTTTTATTCGTCCAAAAAAGCGAAAACCATAAAAGAGAAGCTCGTGGCGGAGCCGTGTGAGGGGTGTGAGCGATAAAACCGCAAAGTAGAAAACCGCGAAATGTAAAAGGCCAGGGTGCTCGCCGGGAACCCACTTTTACATTGTACTGTTTGACATTTAACATTTTGCGGTTTCAAAGCTCCTTCCGCAGCCGCGCCACCGGTATGTTCAGCTGCTCCCGGTATTTGGCCACGGTGCGGCGGGCGATGTTGTAACCCTTATCTTCAAGGGCCTTCTGCAGCTTCTGGTCGGATAGGGGTTTGCGCTTGTTCTCCTGAGCGATGATCTCCTCCAGTATCTTCTTAACCTCCAGGGTGGAGACCTCCTCCCCTTCCTGGGTGGAAAGCGATTCGGAGAAGAACTCCTTGAGGCGCTTGGTGCCGAATTCCGTCTGCACGAATTTGCTGTTGGCCACCCGGGAGATGGTGGAGATATCCAGCCCGGTGATGTCGGCGATATCTTTGAGGATCATGGGGCGCAGCTTCTTGGGGTCCCCGGTGAGGAAGTAGTCGTACTGGTACTGCAGGATAGCGTACATGGTTCGGTACATGGTGTCCTGTCGCTGCCGGATGGCGTCGATGAACCACTTGGCGGAGTCTATCTTCTGTTTGATGAACATCACGGCCTCCCGCTCTTTTTTGTTGGCGCGGCGCCCTTCGGTATTCCTTTTGTAGGCCCGCAGCATGTCGCGATACTGGTCGTTGACGCGCAGGTCGGGAGCATTGCGGGAGTTGAGGGTTAGCTCCAGCTCCCCGTCCCGGTTGACGATGATGAAGTCGGGGACGATGTATTGTACAGACCGGCTGCCGCTGGAGGAATAACCGCTGGCTGGTTTGGGGTTCAGTTTGATGATCTCGTCGATGGCGCCCTTGAGGTCGTCCTCAGTGATATTCAGGCGGTTCTGGAGTTTCTGGTAGTGCTTTTTGGTAAACTCATCAAAGTGTTTTTCCAGGATCTCGATGGCCAGTTCCAGGCTGTCCCATTCTTCGAGGCTCATGTCTTCCAGTTCCTCCTGGTCTCTCTTGTTATAGAGCTGCAACAGGAGGCACTCCTGCAGGTCGCGGGCGGCGGTTCCGGGCGGGTCGAACCGTTGTATGCGCTTTAATACCTCGAGGATTTCTTCTTCGGTGACGAAAATATTCTGGGAGAACATCAGGTCGTCCATAATGGCGGCGGGTTCGCGGCGGAGATACCCGTCGTCATCGATGCTTCCGATGATCTGGAGGGCGATAGCTTTTTCCTTTTCTTCGCCGAATTCCTGCATGCCCAGCTGTTGGTCCAGATAGTCGTGGAAGGTGCTTTCCACCGGGATGGGAATGCTTTTATCCTCTTCATCTGCACTGTAGTTGTTGGCCCGGAGTTTGTAGGAGGCGGGGTCATCTTCGATGTAATCGTTCAGGTAGTCATCGAGCTCATACTGGTCTTCGCGGGCATCGTCGGAATCGTTATCGGAGAAGTTGTCGTCGGCTATTTCTTCTTCGCCGGTTTTGGACAGCTCGGCCAGCTCATCCTGTTCTGCGCCTTCTTCCAGTGCAGGGTTGGCCTCGAGTTCTTCTTTTATCCGTTGCTCCAGCATGGCCGTCGGCACCTGCAGGAGCTTCATCAGCTGGATCTGCTGCGGCGACAGCTTTTGGAGCATCTTCTGGCTTAAACTCTGCTTCAGCATTTTTCTTTTTCTTTTTCAGCTTTTTCCGGATGGCAAAAAAGCCACCCGCTAGGTTGAGCTTAACTTAATCTATTGAGAATGTTTTTGGGTGTTCTTTTGTTTGAGGCTTGGGGATTAAACCCGGAAAAGATAAACAATCTATATAAGCTATTTACTCAAATTTTCTATCTTTTGCAAGTGGTACGGAGCATGTGGATAGAATACGGTGGAAAACATATAATGTTCCAAAAATATGTCAAAAAGCAATAATGTAAATGAACGCCTGGCGGCGCTGCGCCGGGAGATGGCCGAATCCCATCTCGATGCCTTTATCATACCCAGCCAGGACCCGCACCAAAGCGAATATGTGGCTGATCACTGGAAAGCCCGGGCCTGGATATCCGGTTTTACCGGTTCTGCCGGCGTAGCGGTAGTTACGGCCGATCATGCCGGATTGTGGGCCGATTCGCGGTATTTCATTCAGGCAGAACAGGAGCTGAAGGGCAGCCCCTTTGTGCTTCACCCTTTGAAGGTGCCCTATGCGCCGGAACACATAGACTGGCTGCTGGAAAAACTGTCGGCGGGCAGTACGGTTGGCTGCAATGGAGATATTTTCTCGGTTGCCGAAATTGGACATCTGCGGCAGAAGCTGGAGCGCAGGAATATCGGGCTCGCTTACAAGGAAGACCTGGCCGGGCGTATCTGGAAAGGGCGGCCGCCATTGCCGCGCGACGCTGCCTTTGAGCTGGATGCAGCCTATGCAGGGCAGAGCCGGGCGGAAAAGCTTGCCCGGGTGCGCGCACAAATGAAAGGAGCGGAATACTACCTGGTGTCTACTCTGGATGACATTGCCTGGGCGCTCAATATCCGGGGGGCGGATGTGGAATACAACCCGGTATGCATCAGTTATCTGCTTATCGGCGCCAATACCGCGCATTGGTTTGTCCACGAGAGGAAGGTTTCGGCTGGCCTTCGGGAACGGCTACAAAAGGATGGGGTGGAGTTACATCCCTACGAGGCGCTGGAGAGCTTCCTGGAAGAACTGGAAAAAGACAGCCCCATTCTGTACGGCCCCGGTTCTACCAGCATCAACATTTACGAAACCCTGGATGAGGAGCAGTGGAGAAGCGCCAAAAACCTCATCCGCCCCATGAAGGCGCTGAAAAACGAAACGGAAGTCAAGCACATCCGCCAGGCTATGTGCAAAGATGGCGTTGCCCTGATAAAGTTGTATCGCTGGCTGGAGGCCGAACTTCAAAACCGCACTGTGAGCGAGTACGAGCTGGCACAGCAGCTGGCCGCCTTCCGCAAAGCCCAGGGCAACTACTTCGGCGAGAGTTTCGCCGCCATCGTAGGGTATGCCGCCAACGGCGCCATCGTGCACTACAAGCCTGAACCGGATACCTGTGCCGACATTCGCCCGGAAGGCATCCTTCTGCTTGATTCCGGAGGACAGTATCTGGAAGGCACGACGGACATCACCCGAACTACCCTCCTCGGAGGAGAGCCTACCGCCGAACAGCGCAGGAATTATACGCTCGTCCTAAAAGGCAATATCGCCCTGTCGAGGGCGGTATTCCCGGAAGGGACGTCCGGCGTCCAGTTGGACACCCTCGCCCGGATGCACCTCTGGCGGGAGGGCCTCAACTATGGCCACGGCACCGGCCACGGCGTAGGCTTTTTCCTCAATGTGCACGAAGCCCCGCAGGGGTTCACCCCCAATCCGCGGGGAGAGCGGGGCGAAACGCCCTTCCGGCCCGGGATGCTCACGTCTAACGAACCGGGTTTCTACAAGGCCGGAGAATACGGCATCCGGATCGAAAACCTGGAACTCTGTGTAGAAAAATATGCCAATGACGATGCCCGTTTTTTCGCCTTCGAGCCCGTCACCCTCTTCCCCATCGACCTCCGGCTGGCCGACCTGCAGCTGCTTACACAGGAAGAAAAGGACTGGCTCAACGATTATCACCGAAAGGTGTTAAATGAATTGACGCCGCTGCTGAATGATGAGGAGCACGATTGGCTGGCGGAAAGGTGCAGGGCGGTTTAGGGGGGTGATTGTTGGATTGTTATATGGTTAGGTGGCTGGATTGTTGTATTGTTGGATGGCGATATTGTTGTATTGTTAGATTGCTGTATGGTTAGATTGTTGGCAAAGCCGGGGGAAATAGTCCGGTTTTTTGCGATTTAGAATTAGGATATGATTGTATCAACGGATAAGAAAGATATACGGCAACTCAGCCAACTGGAGTTGGAGGAGTTGTTCAAGGGGATCGGCGAGCCGAAATTTCGGGCTAAGCAGGTATACGAATGGTTGTGGAAGAAAGGGGCGCACTCCTTTGAAGAAATGACCAATCTGTCGAAGAAGCTGCGCGAATTTCTGGATGAGAACTTCGCCATTAATGCCATTGCTATCGATAAAGTGCAGCACAGCCTGGACGGCACCATCAAGTCGCGCTTCCGCCTGCACGACGGGCATCTCATCGAATCGGTGCTTATACCGGTGCCTTCCGACCACCGTTTTACCGCCTGCGTTTCCTCTCAGGTGGGTTGCAGCCTCACTTGCAAGTTCTGCGCCACCGGGCGCATGAAGCGGGTGCGCAACCTCGATGCCGGGGAGATCTACGACCAGGTGGTGCTGGTCAACCGCCAATCGGAAGCCCAATTCGGGCGCCCGCTGACCAACATCGTATACATGGGTATGGGGGAGCCGCTGCTGGCCTACAAAAACGTGCTGGAAAGCGTGGAGCGCCTCACTTCTCCCGACGGCCTCAATATGTCGCCCCGCCGCATCACCATCAGTACGGCCGGCATTGCCAAGATGATCAAAAAGCTGGCCGACGATGAGGTGAAGTTCAACCTGGCCCTTTCCCTTCACGCCGCCGATGACGAGAAGCGCAACCAGATCATGCCCATCAACGAGCAGAACAACCTGGAATCACTGATGGAAGCCCTGCGCTATTTCTACCGCAAGACCCGCAACCGGATCAGCTACGAATACATCGCCTTCCAGAATTTCAACGAGGGATTGGAAGATGCCGCCAACCTGGCAGAATTATGCAAATACTTCCCCGTCCGCGTCAACATCATCGAGTACAACCCAATCGACGGGGCGCCATTCTTCAAAGCAGCGGAACACCGCATCGACGATTTTGCGAAATACCTGCGGGAAAAGGGAGTAATGGTAACGGTGCGCCGCAGCCGGGGGAAGGACATCGATGCGGCTTGCGGGCAGTTGGCGAATAAGGAATAGCGTAGAGGTGTAAAAGTGTAAATGTGGATGTGTGTAAAGGCAAGCCCCGCTCATTTACACTTTTACACACTTACACTTTCACACCTTTTATATATCAGCCATTCAGCAGGGCCTGATACTCATTTTTTTCCCGAAGCAGTTTGACGGCCTCTTCAATTTCAGCGTCATTGCGAAGGCCCATCTTGATCTTGCCCTCCTGATAGTAGTAGCGGCTGGCGATCTCTTTTTCGATCAGGTCGATAATGACCGCCTTGTTGTCCATCAGGGCATCTTTCTTGTCGGCGTCGATCTTGGCTTCCAGGGCATTGATCTGGGCATCCAGTTCATAGCCTTCTTCGGTACTTTCCTCCACCAGCTTTTTCAGCAGCTTTTCGCTTTCGGTATCGTAATCGAATTGGCGGTTTTCGAGGAATTGCACGAAGTCGGCGTAATCCTCAAAGCGGAAAGCCTCCACCGGCGAAATGCTGTCGTGTTTCAGGCAGAACTGGGTGACGTAATCGAAAATGAGATGCTGCTCCAGCAAGCCTCTAACGATGGCCGCATCGGTAAACTTGTCGATCATCATATCCGGCTTGACGCCGCCGCCATCGAGCACGGTGCGGCCGTTGCGGGTTTTGAAGGGGGTCCGCTGATCGTCAGGGATGTGAATGGGTTCGCCCTCTTCATACTTGACACTTTGGATACAACGCCCGCTGGGGATGTAGTACTTGGCGGTAGTCAGTTTCAGCTTGGAATTGTAGCCGATGTCTCTGGTATTCTGTACCAGCCCTTTTCCGTAAGAGCGCTGCCCGATGAGGACGCCCCGGTCGTAATCCTGGATCACCCCGCTGACGATCTCCGAAGCGGAAGCGGAATTTTTATTGATCAGAACAGTGAGTGGTATGTCGAGGTCGACCGGCTGGTTCATGGTGCTGAAGGAGCGGTCCCAGTCTTTGACTTTGCCTTTGGTGGTTACGACCAGTTCACCGCGGGGGATGAAAACGTTGCAGACATTGACGGCTTCGTTGAGCAGGCCGCCGCCGTTTCCGCGCAGGTCGAAGATGACGCCTTTGAGGCCCGGGTTTTGTTCTTTGAGTTCCCGGACGGCATTGGCGACGTTGCTGCCGGCCTCGCGGGTGAAGGTCGTCAGGGCGACATAGCCGATGTCTTCGCCCAGCATGCCGTGATAGGGAACGTTGGGCACCTGCACCTCTCCCCGCACGAGCTGAATGTTGAAATCGCCTGCTCTTCCGGGCCGGCGGATAGTCAGCTCTACGGAAGTGCCTGGGAATCCGCGGAGGATGTTGTTGATGGCATCCGGGTCTTTACCCGTGGCGTCTTGCCCGTCTACGGCGATGATCTGGTCGCCGGGGCGAAGGCCCGCCTTGTCGGCGGCCTGGTCTTTATACAGCTCCGTTATGGTCACAAAATCGCCCATTTTCTGACTGATGGCGCCGATGCCGTTGTATTTACCCTCCGTCATGAAGCGGTAGCCTTCGATCTCTGATTCGGAGATGTAGTTGGTGAAGGGGTCGAGGGAGCCCATCATGGCGTCGATGCCGGTGCGCATCAGGTGGCCGGGGTCGACCTCATCGACGTAGTAGGTGTTGATCTCTTTGTATAAATTGGTAAAAATCTCTATGTTTTTGAGGATCTCGAAGTATTTGTTTTCCGGTTGGAAAGAGGCTGCCATTCCGATGAAGAGCAGGCTGATGATCCCAGCGTATTTTAGCATCCGCTTCATGAGTTATAAGGATTTTTATTTGTTAAAGTAACGCCGCTTTTGATTTTGGTTACGTTTATAAATACTTGTTATTGAAACGATAACATTCCTGAAAACACTATAGCCCTGCCGATGGGTTTTCCAGGGCGCCGGAATTCAGGAAATTTTTTTTAGAGTTTTCATACAGGAAGCCCACAATGAAATGGGGGGGTGAAGTGTCGGAAACAATGACTTTAACTCCGGAGCCGTTAAAGATATTGGCTTGGCGGATAAAGAGATAACGCCTGGTGTTCCCAAATGTTGTGGGAGATGGGGGGGCAGATGTTGCCTTTGCTTTAAAGGCGGGGGATGTTGTGAAATTTCGGTGTAAAGATGCCTTGAAAGAATAATATATGGCATGATGGATAAATGGTTGGATGGTTGGATGGTTGGATGGTTCCCCGCTGCTGAACTGCCGCATGCCGAACTGCGGGGGGGGGGCTGTCGGAGTTGGATTAGGGCTTGGAGAGCATTTTTCGGCATTTTTTCCATTTTGCTGAATGCTGGCGTCTTGCCGGGGCAGGTGCGCCTGGAAATCGTCCCGCTGGATACTACGCCTGCCTTTGCAGAACGCTACCTGAAGCCCCTCAAGTCTTATCCCGACTCCGCTTCGGCCGCCGCTTTCCTGAGTGAAAAAATCCAGGAGTTGCGCCTGGAGTCTTATCTGGAAGCATCCATCGACGGCCTGTTGTGGCGGGACAGCAGCAGCCTCACGGCTTTCCTTCACCTGGGGCCGGCCTACGAGTGGGTGCAGTTGCAGGCCGACAGCGTGCCGGAGCTTTTCCTCGACGCAGCGGGTTTTCGGGGCCGGCTTTACCGGGGGCGCCCTTTTCGCATTCCTCAGGTTCGGCGCCTGCAGGAGCGGTTGCTGGAGTATGCTGAAAACCACGGCTATCCTTTTGCGCAGGTTTGGTTGAGCGATATCAACGTGGGGGAAGGAAAGGCCACTTGCCGTTTGCGGCTGGATCGGGGGCCGCTCATACTTTTTCAGGAAATAGAGGTGGAAGGCGATGCGAAGATCAGCAAGTCCTACCTCAATAACTACCTGGGCATAAAAGAAGGTACGCCTTACGACAACAGCCGGATGCTGCGTATCCGCAACCGCATTCGGGAGTTGCCTTTCCTCAAGCTCGACCAGGATCCGGTAGTCACCTTCCTGGGAGGACGCGCCGAGCCCCGCTTGCTGCTCAGCAAAAAGAGAGCCAGCCGTTTCGATTTTGTGATCGGAGTATTGCCCCAGAATGCCAGCGGGCGGCAGGAGAACAACCGCAACCTGCTCATCACCGGCACTTTTAACGGGGAACTGCAGAACCAGTTTGGCCTGGGCGAGCGCATCTACGCCGCCTTCGAACAGCTGCGGCCGGAAACGCAGGAACTGGAACTGGAATTTAGCTATCCCTACGTCCTCGGCCTTCCGTTTGGCGCCGACTTCCGCTTCAACCTCTACAAGCGGGATACCTCTTTCCTGGACCTGGAGTCCGACCTGGGGATTCAGTACCTTTTTGAAGGAGGGAATTACATCAAGGCCTTCTGGAACAACCGCTCCTCTTCCCTGCTGGCCGTTGATGAACAACAGCTGGAACAACGGGAGCAACTTCCCCCTACCCTGGATGTGCGCAATGCTTACTTCGGCCTGGAGTATGCGCTGCAGCGGCTCGATTATCGTTTCAACCCGCGTAAGGGTTGGGCCGCCTTCCTGCGTGGCGGGGCCGGCGTCAAGCGCATCGAGCGCAATAACCGGATCGTGGAGCTGGGGTACGGAGAACTGTACGATACCCTCACCTTGCGCGCTTTTCAGTATAAACTCACGGCCCGCCTGGAGGGTTATCTGCCGCTGTTCAGCCGCAGTACGCTCAAGGGCAGCCTGCAGGGCGGCACCATCATTGCCGAAGAGCCCATTTTCTTCAACGAGCAATTCCGGATCGGCGGCAACCGCCTGCTGCGCGGCTTTGACGAAGAGTCCATTTTTGCCACCAGTTACGGTGTGGCTACCCTTGAATACCGCCTGCTCATCGGGCAGAATTCCTACCTGTACGCTTTTGGCGATTATGCGTACGTAGAAGACAAGACCCGAACGAAAAGCATAACGGACCGCCCCTACGGCTTCGGCGCCGGCATCACCTTTGAAACGGCGGTCGGCCTGTTCGGCGTCAGCCTGGCCTATGGAAAGCGGCTGGATAACCCCATCGACTTCAGCGCGCCGAAGGTGCATTTCGGGTATGTGAGTTTGTTTAATTAATCAGCCAGGCAGTATTACCCGAACCCATTCAAAATACCATCCAGCAGCCAAAAAATCTTTGAACTATACCTCCACACCCGGAAGTAGGGGGTTTGTTGGGCACCAAACTGCCGCCGGATCGCCTCGATATTGGGGATCATGCTGCCTTCAAAATCAAAAACAGGCAATTGCAGCACATCATGCGTATAGCGAATGGCCTCCCATATCAACAGCAGGCCGGCGCCGCTGTCGCGCAGTTCCGGGTCGTCGCCGGAGAGGTGGTAGTAGCTGGCCCGGCCGTCCCAGATGAGGTAGGCGGCGGAGTGGATGCGGCCCTGGCTGTCCTCGGCGCAGAAGATGGCGCGGCATTCGTGCTGTGCGAGGGCTTTGTCGTGACGCAGGAAGAATTCCAGGGAGTGGGGAGAAGGCAGCCCCTGCCGTTCGAAGCTGAGCAGTACCAGGCGGTGGAAATCCTCCGGGGCCATGCCGTGGCGGATGGTTAGCACTTTTTCGGCCTTTTTGATGTTGCGCCGTACATTGCGGTTGAAGCCATTGTACAACGTTTCCAGGCCTTCCTGCAGGTTCAGTTGGTAAGTATAGCGGGTCGTTTGCCGGAAGCCCCGCCAGTAGAAGGGCAGCCAGTTGGTGGCCGAAGGGTGGAATTCCTGTTTGATGGCGTGGACGGCGGGCAGTTGTTCGATGAGCTGCCTGTAGAATTTGTGCTCGAACTTGAGTTCCCGGAAATCAGGATGCAGGAAGGGGCCCAGGTGCTTACAGAAGTAGGGCATGGCCAGGTAGCGAAAAGGGCCCTTTCGCTTGAGGAAGTAAGGCATGGCGGCTGCGAGTTGCTCGCCATGCCGCACGACTGCCGCGCCCCACTCACCGCCTTCACAGACAGCATCGAGATACCAGGGCTGCGCAAAAACAGGCAGATCCGGAACCTGCCGACAAAACGCGTGGTAAAGGCCTTTTTCAGACATAGCAGATCTCATTGGATACGCCTTCCGGGCATTAAGCAGCCTACTACGGGAACTCCCCTCCTTGGGAGGGGTTGGGGGAGGCTCACACCTTCCGGGCGATCAGCAGCCCATCCCGCAGGGGAAGCATCACGTTCTCCACCCGTTCATCCCGCAGTACCTTTTCGTTGAACTGGTGGATCAGGGCCGCGTCCTCGTCCTTTTCCCGTTCAGCAGCGGTAAGGACTTTGCCGCTCCAGAGCACATTATCGGACAGGATGAGCCCGCCCGGCGCCACCTTATCGATCACAAGGTCGTAATAACGGATGTATTCCTGTTTATTGGCATCGATAAAAACCATATCGAACGGCCCTGCCAGCCCGGGGATGATCTCCAGGGCGTCACCGATATGCAATTGAATATTGTCGTCGAGGCCGGCCTGGGCGATGTATTTCCGGATGAGGTATTCCAGTTCAGGGTTGGCCTCTATGGTATGCAAGGTTCCGCCTTTCTGCAGCCCCTGCGCCAGGCAGATGGCGGCATAGCCGGTGAATGTCCCTATTTCCAGAACGAGCCGGGGCTGTTGTATCCGGCTGAGCATGGCCAGGAACTGCCCCTGCAGGTGGCCGGAGAGCATTTGCGGGGCCAGCGTTTTCAGGTGGGTTTCCCGCTCCAGTTCGTGCAGGATGGAAGAGGGAGGGGTGGTGTGGGTTTCGCAGTAATCATGGATCTTGTCGAGGGCATCTTTCATAAGTAAGCAGTTTGATCGGTCACAGAACCAACCGGTGCAGGTTGAACAATTTGATGATCGCCAGGACGACCACGGCGACCAGAAGCCGGTGGGCCCATACGTTGGCCTGCGGATAGCGGGAGGCATAATGAGCGGTGTAATAGCCCCCTACTGTTTGCCCGGCCGCCATGAGGAGCCCTATTTTCCAGTCGATCAGCCCCTGGCTCTGGAAGATGAGGATCACCAGGAAGGTGTAGGCGCCAACGACAAATATCTTCACGGCATTGGCGTCGACGAGGCTGTAATGAGCATACAGGACCATTACAGCCAGGAAGAATACGCCCATCCCCATTTGTATGAACCCGCCGTAGAAGCCGAGCGCGAGGTAGAGCGGAACGGCGATCCAGGGGTTGGTTTTCCGGCTGATGTCGGTACTGCGTAGCCAGCGGCTTGGCTTCACCAGGATGACGAAAAGCATGACCACCATGAGAAAGCGGAAGACATCTTTGAACTCCTCATTGCTTACATTGACGGCCACGATCACACCGACAACGGCGCCTACAATATTGAGCGATATGGGTATCCAACTGCGCCTGAGGTTGAGTTTGCCATTGCGCCAGAAGGCCAGGGTGCCGGCAGCGCTCTGGGTGAAGATGCCAATGCGGTTGGTTCCGTTGGCGAGGTTGCCCGGCAAGCCGATCAGCTCGGTCAGGATGGTTAGGGTAATAGCGGAGCCGTTGCCCGCCAGGGTGTTAATACTTCCGGCCAGGGCGCTTCCCAGAATTGCAATAAGGTAGTGATACCATTCCAGCTGCATGGCATGAGTGTTTGAAGAGCAAAGATAGGTTTTTAAGCGACTTTCAACGGCGGCCGGGAAGGCCCTTTCACCAGCTCTTGAGACAGGACGGCGCTTATTGCACCCAACAGCGGACGAGCCTCATTTCGATGTCGAGGGGTTGGTTGGGGAAAAAACTGGTGTATTTGATCAGGCCTATGCCTTTGGCGAAATAATCGGAGCAGTGGCGCACATCTCCACCGCCCCTCGAACCTTCAGCCGTAGAAAGTTGGAACGTGCGCCGATACGATACTGCATCGAATGTTCCGTAGGGAACTTTCACCCCTTCGATGAAACTGGCGGAAACTACCCCCGATTCGGCTTCATCGGCCAGCAAACTGGCCGGAAGGGGGATCGTATCGCCAATGAAAGTGGTGCTGAACAGGAGGCGGCCTTCTGCATCCATGACATCCGGGCCGGAGCAACGCAGGAGGGAACGGTAGGCCCGCCCCAGGCGGGAACCTGTCAGGATGAAATATTCGGAGCGGCCGATGAGGGTATCTTTAAGCACATAAATGCTGTCTCGCTTGAATAGCGGGGCCTCTTCTCCTGTTTCCAGATTCACGCTGTAGCTTTCGTAAACCCAGTAGTTGCCAACCTGAAGCTGGAAATACTCCCGGATGGGTTCGTATGCCTCTTCTTCCGTCTCGCCTTCTGCCTTGAAGCCCGGTTCTTCCCGGCTGCAGGATAACAAGATGCTAACAGCCAGTAATAAAAACATCCTGAAAGATATTCTCATAGGTATAAAATATGCTTGTTGCCTCGGCAGGCTAAGTTAATGGTTTACAGCATTACGGGCAAACCCGAGAGCCGGCTGCGGAGGTTTGTCCTGAGCTACCGTTACTGGACTTTGGACGTACCGACGTCGAAGGCGGAAATCGGAAGGCGGAAAAGAAGGCGTTGAGCGCCCATTCTGGCCCAAATTCCGACTTCCGACTTTTTAACCGGCTGACCAGACGGTCCCACT
>JAGFJE010000362.1 GCA_024103175.1 Phaeodactylibacter sp. | reverse complement strand
AACGATGAAGAAAATTCTTGTTCCCACCGATTTTTCTCCCGTTGCGGACAATGCAATTCGATATGCCATTGAAATAGCAGCTGAGTTCAAAAGCGAGCTGTATTTGTACCATGTTTACTCTTTTGACAGATTTAATTATGACCTGAACTTCCCCGAAGACGAACAGCCCTACACCGAGAAAGTAGAACGAAAGATGATCCTGACGAAACTGAGGTTCATGGAAAAAATAACACAAAACGGGCTTTCTGTAAAAACCTTTGTAGAGCAAGGCGATATTTTTTCCTTATTCAAAAGAAAAGCAAAAAAGCACGGGATCGACTTGATCGTAATGGGCAGCAAAGGCGCTTCCGGGCTAAAAAAAGTTATTTTCGGAAGCGTTGCAGCAACGGCGTTGGAAACGGCGAGCGCCCCTCTGTTGGTTGTTCCGCCTGGATATTCTTTTCATCCTCTTCAGCATATTGTTGTAGCCATGGACCACAATGAGATCTCTCCAACTGTGTTCTCACCGCTCCAAAAGCTGGCGTCCAAGTTCGGAGCAGAAGCGACCCTGCTCAACGTAAATACCGGCTCAGGTAGAAGTACTTATCGGAAAATTGATTTATACCTGGAAGGGGTAGAAACGACTTATCGTGAGATGCCAATGTCTAAAAGCATCAATGAAACCATTAACAAATTTATTCAGGAAGAGGGCTGTGGGCTGTTGTGCATGATACGCAGAGAGAAGGGGTTTTTTAAAAGCATCTTTAAGAAAAGCATTACGAAGGCCCAGGTTTTCAGCAATCAGGTTCCGCTATTGGTGTTGCCTGAAGTTTAGAAAGACAACTATTTTGATTGAAGGAGGCCATACAAAAAGCGAGCCATGAAACTAAAAAAAGAATTAGGATTATTTGATGTTTTTGCGGTAAGCACCGGGGCCATGTTCAGTTCCGGCTTTTTTCTGTTGCCGGGGCTGGCTGCTCAGCATACCGGGCCGTCGGTAATTTTGGCTTATTTGATTGCCGGGCTCTTAATAATGCCCGCCATGTTTAGTGTTGCCGAAATATCTACCGCCTTGCCACGCTCAGGCGGAGCTTACTTCTTTCTTGACCGAAGCCTGGGGCCCATGATGGGGACGATCGGCGGAATTGGAACGTATATAGCCCTTCTCCTGAAAACAGCTTTTGCGCTTGTTGGTATTGGCGCCTATGCTTCCATATTCTGGGACATACCAATAAAAAAAACGGCTGTAACTTTTGCCATAATATTTGCTGTTCTGAACATATTCGGAGCACGAAAATCTTCGGGCATTCAAAAAGTATTTGTAATTGGGTTGCTGGTAGTATTAGGGGCGTTTATCGCCGATGGCCTCTGGAATATTTTTTCGGGAACCCACCCTTCCATAGAATTCAAAAAGAGCGATTATGATCCTTTTTTTACCGGGGGGCTCAGCGGCCTTCTCTTTACCACCGGGTTTGTTTTTGTTTCTTATTTAGGGCTAACACAGATAGCCAGCGTTGCCGAAGAGATCAAAAACCCGGAACGAAATATACCCCTGGGAATGGCATTGTCGCTGTTGGTTACCGGGTTGATCTACGTGCTTGGTGTTTTTGTTATGGTAACCGTGATCGGCAATGAAGCCATTTCTGAAGACCTCTCGCCGGCAGCTACCGCAGTGGAGCAATTATTCAATTGGCTACCTCCGAAAACGGGGCTGTATATCATTGTCATAGCCGCTTTGTTTGCCTTTGCTTCCACCGGAAATGCAGGCATGCTTGCCACCTCCCGCTATCCGTTGGCTATGGGCAGAGACAAATTATTTTCGAAAAAATTCAGCGCGATCAGCCGCTGGGGGACCCCTGTTCCGGCAATTCTCCTTACGGCAGGATTGATCGTCCTTTTTATTGTCGTCCTTACCGAAGAAGGCATTGTCAAACTTGCGAGTACGTTTCAGTTGTTCATATTCATGGCCATAAATTTTTCCGTCATCGTTTTTCGAAATAGTAAAATAGCTTCTTACGACCCCGGCTATCATTCCCCCCTTTATCCATGGATGCAAATATTCGGCATTATTTCTTCGCTGGCTCTCATGTTTTACATGGGATGGGAGGCGCTGGTATTTACTCTGATCACCATCATTCTTGCATACTTGTGGTATATATACTTCGTCCGTTCAAAAGTAAAAAGAGAAGGAGCTATTTTCCACTGGTTTGCTTTGCTGGGCAAATATCAGCACGATGAACTGGAAAATGAGTTTATGATGATCTTACGGGAGAAAGGTTTGCGCCAGGATGACCCGTTCAACCAGACGATCGTTCGCTCCAAAATACATTTTATCAAAAGCGCGGTATTTGAAGGACTGGTGCAAGAGGTGGCAAACTCTATCGCCCTGGAATTAAATGTTGATGGCAATGACTTGAATGAAGAATTCCTGAAAACAACTCCGATAGATCCTGCTCTGGTAATTCCTGAAGTATCCCTTCTTTACGCAAAAGAAGCGGATATAATTCATCCGGCGCTTCATATTGTACTGTGTGCAGAGGGCATTGAAAAACCAGTTGAAAAACACGGTGTAATCAGTAAAGAGAAAATAAAAATATTTTTTTTCCTCGTAAACGATGAGAATAACCCGAAACAGCAGCTCCGCATGTTGTCAAGTATCATAAATATTGCAGAACGCGACCACTTTATAAAAGATATTTTTGCTGCAAAAACAGAAAGGGAGATCATCGAGTATCTTTTGCATGACAAGCGGTATATATCTTTCCGGTTAACAAAAAATGATTCGTCCAATATTCTGATCAATAAAAAATTGATGGACATAAAACTGCCTCAGGATGTATTGGTTGTCTTTATTGACAGGAACAATACCTCTTTTGCTCCGAAAGGGAACACCGTGCTTCTTGAAAACGATGTCCTTACAATTGTTGGCGAACCGGGATCAATAAATAAACTATATGATCAATTCATCCTGTCAGGGCCCGAGTAGGCCTCCGTCCATCTCTAATGGCGGCAAACTAATTTTCTTTGCCATTTGCATAGCGCTGCTCACCACCGGTTGTGGAGCTTCGAAGAAGCAGGCGCCAACGACGGCCGCCCGGCCGGAGCTGGAGTTCACCGCAGAAGCAGCGCCGGAATGGGCCCAGCTCTTCCACCGCCAATCCGGCTGGTTCGGCGCCGACGGGATCTTTTCCTTTTCTCTGGACGGCGATGAACAAGCTCGCAATGACCCGCAACGGGAAGTACTCCTCACCTTCAGCGATACCTTCATCGGCGAAGTGGAAGACGGCAAACCGGCGGAAGGCTACACCATGGTCAACAACACCGTGGCCTATATGACAGGCCAGGAGCCCCACCCGGATAGCATCCACTTTTTCTACAAACAGGATGAACGCGGAGCGCCCCAAACGTTTTTTGTGCCCAACAATGAAAACGCCCGCGAGGGCCAGTACTACTGGCTCGGCGACGGCTTCATCAACCGGGAAAAGGACAATACCCTCTACCTGTTTGCCTACCACATCGAAATGACGGGGCCCAATGTCTTCGATTTTATCGAGCCCAATGTCTCCCTGCTGGCCATCCCTGCCGGCAGCCGCCCTCCTTTCGAAGATCAACGGCAGATCACGACGCCCCTACACATCAGGAACGAGCGCCTGGGAGAAGGCAATATGGGCGCCGGCGTCCTGGTCAATACCGATTGGGCGGGCGCCCCGCACCCCGACGGTTATGTGTACGTCTATGGCTGCATTGGCCAGGACAAGAACCTGATCGTGGCAAGGGTGAAGCCCAAAGACTTTGAGCACTTCAGCCGCTGGCGCTACTGGAACGGCGAGAAATGGGTGAAAGACGAGAATGAGATGATGCCGGTGACGAACGCCGTTTCCAACGAGCTGAGCGTCACTCCCCTGGAAGACGGCCGCTACCTCCTGGTTTTCCAGGTGCTGGGCATCTCGGAGAAAGTAGGCCTGCGGGTGGGCGACAGCCCCGTTGGGCCCTTCGGCCCCATACAGGAGATCTGGCGTACGCCGGAGATCGATGAGGGCCTTTTGCCGTACAACGCCAAAGCCCACCCCTGCCTTTCCAAGCCGGGAGAATTACTCATCAGCTACAATACCATCACTTTTGATTTCTGGAATGATATACAGAAGGACGCCCACATCTACCGGCCGCGGTTTATCCGGCTGAAGTGGAAGTAGCGAAGTGGGAAAGCGGAAATCGGAAGTCGGAAGGCGGAATATTGTCTCGCTGGGGGCGGCGGAAAGAGAGCGAAAGGGGCCTGCACCATCGTGGCAGCACTCAGCCCGAAAAATTCCGACTTCGCACTTCCGACTTCGGAGCGCCGCTTGCACCCAGAAGCTTTCCGACTTCCGACTTCCGATTTCCGACTTCAGAACTATTTGGGCACAGCTCTCCAGGTAAACTTCCAGTCCCAGACCACACAGCCGAAGGCCGTCAGGTCAATAGTCTGTTCGGAGTTGATCTCCATAGCGTCAAAGCTGGTGATGCGGTACACTTCGATCTGCACGTCATTCGGGTCGAATACGTTGGTATTGGTGATTGTGAGTTCGGTTTCATCATCGTTCAGTTCCCAATCGGTAGCCGGCCGGATGCCGTCGAAGTCGCAGGTGCCGCCCCCCATTCCGGTGATGGCGCCGTAATCGATGGACATGGTCCCGTCTTCATTGAAGCTGTAGATGTTGTCTTCCTCGCACTCCAGGATCTGCTCGGTCTCCGGTTCGGAGTCCAGGCACTTGCCCAGCTTTGAATCCCACTGCCAGTCGAAGTTGAGCAGCAGGTACTTCACGGACAGTTCGGTGGTGATGATGAAGTCGGCGTCGCCGGTTTGGCCTTTTTCATCTTCCGCTTCGAAGTTGAAGCGTATCGGCGTTTCCAGGCCTTCGTCCGTAAGGGTATATTCCAGGGTGAAGGTTGAGGAGGAAACTTCCATAGTGCCGTTCGTGCCGTAGCTGGGATCGATCTCGGTGCCCAGGTATTTGGTCACCCTCAGGGTTTTCAGCCCTCCCACGGCGGTTACGGTAGCAGTAGTTGTGGCCACGTCACCGATCTTGCCGGTGAATGTGCTTTCCGACAGAGAGACCGTAGGCGCGGCTACCGGTTCCTCGTCTTCATTGCAACTGCTGACCAGTAGGGTGCCTGCCGCCATTAAACCCACTGCGAGAAATAAGATTAAATTCTTGTACCTCATGATGCGAAATATTTGGTTATTAAATGGATGTGTTGTTCTTATCCTTCGTTGCAACAGGTTAGGTTGGCGGACGACGCCCCCCTCCTGTAAAGGTTCTCATAGTATCATTATTCATGGCCGCCAGTATCCAGTATCGGCCGGTTTCTCCCTTCCTTACCAATTTGAGGCTTCTGACTTCTCCCACTGTCCAAAACCCACTTAGCATAGGGCCGGCAGGAGAAAAACCGCCCCGCCCGTCTCCCCGCAGCAGCAGGCCCATGGATGCATCATAACGGCCTGTATTCACCTCCGGGGAATGGTCGTTGCCGGCCAGTAGGGCGTCAAGGCGCCCGTCCTGATCAAGATCCGTACAGATGATGCCGGCCACAGGGGCAAACTGGGCGGGCAACGGAAGAGGGCTCAGTTCAAACCGGCCGTTACCAAGGTTTTCCAAATAACCCGACTGGACGGTATGACACTCCAGAACGTAGGCTTCTTCCAGCTTTTCCTTTTCGAATAGTTGCTTCAGGGTCGCTTCGGCGTAAAGGCCGTACCGGGGATATTTCTTTTCAAGGCCGGGGATCTGGGAGAATAGCATATCCCGGGAATGAGCCGGGGATTCAATGCCTTGAATATGGTAAGACATAACGGCATCGATGCTTCCGTTATTATCAAAATCGCCGGCATAAATGCGCACCGGTTCAGAAGGAGTAGCCTGATATAATGTATTCTTTCCCAGGTTGCCCAACAGGAAGTCGGTATCTCCATCCGAGTCGAAATCGCCGCCCTCCAGGCTGTACCACCAGCCCCGGCTGTTTTCCAGCCCGATAGTTTCCTGACGGGCCAGGCTGCCGCGTTCATTTCGGAAGATAGTAACCGGCATCCACTCCCCTACCAGCAGCAGGGCGGGGCCGGCGTTTTCTTCGATGGCCACCCAGGCGGCATCCGTTACCATGCCGATGCGTTGCAGCTCCGGCGCCATTTCAGCCGTCACATCCGAAAATACCCCTCCGTCATTGCGCAGCAGATACGACCGTGGAGGCAGGGGGTACTGCCCCGGCTCCACTCTCCCGCCGACGAACAGGTCCAGGCCGCCATCCCCGTCCACGTCGGCGGCTGCGACGCAGGAACCGCTGGCGGGCATGGCCGGCAGGGCGTCCGGGGCCAGCCGCAGAGCCCCTTTCCCGTCATTGAGATACAGGCGGTCCTGATAGCCTTTATCCCCTGCCGGAAATTCGCTTCCTCCGCTGACGACGTACAGGTCGTTGGCGCCGTCATTATTGGCGTCGAAGATGAGGGCGTCCACATCTTCTGATCCTGCCCCTTCCTCCAGGCCCTCAACATCAAAGGCGCCGCCGGGTTTTTGGTAGAATATTCGTCCGGCCTGGCCTTTCGCACCTCCGATATAGACATCATCCAGCCCGTCGCCGTTGAGGTCGCCGACAGCCAGGACGGGGCCGGAACGGGAAAAGCCATGCGGCAGCAGGGGCTGCTGAAGGAAGTCATTATAAGGAGATTCCCGGTGAACGAATTCCAGCCCGTTCTGCCCGGTGACATCCCTGAGTAATGGTTCGGGCGGTGGAACGGAAGGCAGGGCCACCCTTTCTCCGGCATCCTCATACTTCAGCCGAAGGGCCTGCCCGGCGCTGACTGCAGTCACTATCTGCCGCCGCCCGCCCGGCCACTCCACAATGAGGCTGTCGGCAAAAGCATGAGCTCCCATGCCGAAGTGGAGCGTGGTGGACACCGACGACTGAAAACCGCGGTAGGGATATTGCTCCAGGTATTGCTGTTGCCCCTGCACAAAGAGCCACAAGCGGGCCCCGATCCCGTTCGGATTGCCCGGCGGGCCGTCCAGGCTGACATTCAGGCTATGAGCACCAGGCCGGCCGGCCGCCTTGTTCTCCAACAGGAAAGCCGGCTCGTTGATGTTGTTTACCACCAGATCGAGGTCGCCGTCGCCATCCAGGTCGCCGTAGGCGGCGCCATTGGAGAAGGACGGCGGCAGGGAGGGGCAGGGGGTAAAAGTAAGGTTGCCTTCATTGCGAAAGCAATAATTCGGAAGGTGGATGCCCTCAAGCTTCCGGATCTTTTCCAACACCAGCTGGTCTGCCTGCTCCTGGGATTGGAACATACCCAGGTTGGCGCTGTAATCGATGAAGTCCTTATCGGTTATATCCCGCCGGTATCCGTTGGTAATGAACAGGTCTTTCCAGCCGTCGTCATCCAGGTCAGCGAACAGGGCGCTCCAGCTCCAGTCCGTCTGATGAATGCCGGAGAGCTGTCCGATCTCGCTGAAGGAAGGCTGCCCGAAGGCGTCCGGGCGGGGGGAAGGCCCGTTGTTGAGCTGCAGCACATTGCGCATATACTGGGGGGCATACCCGTTGGCCAGCATCAGGTTCCACTTGTCGTAATTCATCTGCCCGGCCATGGTTTTTTTGCGCTTCCTGTCTTCCGGAAGCATGTCCAGCACCAGGATATCCTGCCAGGCGTCGTTATTGAAATCGGCGATATCGCAGCCCATGGAGTTGTAGCTCTGATGGCGGAGGTAAACGGCAGCCTGGTCCTCGAACGTCCCATCCTGTTGGTTGATGTAAAGCAGGTCGTTGTAGATAAAGTCATTGGCCACATAAATATCGGGCCAGCCATCCCGGTTGATGTCGCTTACCGCTATGCCCAGGCCATAGCCTTCCGCCTGTATGCCGGCAGTTTCGGAGACATCTGTGAATGGCTTTTGAGCAGCGGCGCCATCATTGCGGTACAGGCTGCCGGTACTTGCCCCTTCTCCATTCAGCTTTCGGGGAAGCGGAGTGTTCAACGTGCTGCGCTGGTTGGCGTGGTTGAGTACGTACAGGTCGAGGTCGCCGTCGAGGTCATAGTCGAAAAAGGCGGCATGGGTGGAGTAGCTGGTATCCGCTATGCCGTATTCGGCGGCGGCTTCCCGAAAACGGGGAAGGCCGTCCGGTGCGGGGCCTTGATTGAGATAAAACAGATTGGCCCTTTTCGAAGGCACATCGTACCCGGCAGCGCAGATGTAGATATCCTTCCACCCATCGGCATTGACATCGGCGATAGCCACGCCGGTGGCCCAGGCCTCTGTTTCCAGGCCTGCCTGCCCGGTAATGTCTTCAAACCGCATCCCCCCTTTGTTGAGATACAGCCGGCAGGAGGTTTCATTGCCGGTGAAGAACAGGTCCTCCCGCCCGTCGTTATTGAAATCGGCGATGCCGACGCCGCCTCCGTTGTAGTAATAGACATAGTTCATGATGTTGAGGCTGTCGCCCTCGGAGAGGCGGTTGGTAAAATCTACGCCGGTCCGCTCCGGTGGTAACAGCTCCAGCATAGGCGCCTCCTCACCTGCCCCGCCACAGGAAGCAAGGGCCAGGCTCAAAATGGCCGCCTGAACAATATGTCTTAACGGTACTGGCATAGAAATTTACTCATTGTAACATTTTGCGACGCGCCCCCGGAGGGGGTTGTGAAAAAGGTATGGTACACCGATCTATTAGGATAAATTAAGATTTTTTAGGATCGTAGTGCTCAGGACGAAAAATCTTAATGAATCCTAACTAATCCTAATAAATCAGTGTACTATCCACCCACGGGGCTTTTTAACTACCCCGTCCATACAATCCATTATAATCAGGATATTTATTACTTCTCTTCATCCGACATCGACGGCGGCGCATCCTCCGGGCGGCTTCCCCATTCTTTATTGGGCTCCGGCCCCATTTGCAGCACCAGTTTCCCGCCGTCGCTCAGCTCCCGGAAGTAGAACCAGGGCTTTACCAGCGGCTTGCCGTCCAGGGTGGCCGACTGTATGTATTTGTTTTCTTTAGAATTGTTGATCGTTTCAATGACGAAAGTACCGCCGGGGTAATAGCGGGGGTCGAGCTGTATGGTGATCTTATCAAAGATGGGGCTGCCGATCTCGATCACCGGGTCTACCGCACAGCCGCCCTTCATCTCGAACAGGCCCATGGCGCTCATGACGTACCACCCGCCCATCTGGCCCTGGTCTTCGTCTCCCGGCCAGGCATCTTTGACCGTGGAGCCGTAATACACCTCCATGATCTCCCGCGCCCAGTACTGGGTGAGCCAGGGCTTTCCGGAATAGTTGAAGAGGTAGGCGGCCTGCATGTTGGGCTGGTTGCCGTGGTTGATGGGCAGCACGCCCATGGCCAGCAGGTTGTTCTCGTGGGTCCACTCGCTGTTGAATCGCCATTCTCTCGACTTTTCGAAGCCGGCCTGCAGGCGCTCATTGAATTCCTCCCTCCCCATCAGCCCGATCAGCCCCCGCAGGTCGTGCGGGACGAACCAGGTGAACTGCCAGGCATTGCCTTCCATCCAGCCCTGCCCCAGGAAAGTGGAGCAGCAGTAGGGGTCGAAATCCGGCATAAAAGAGCCGTCTTTCTTACGCATATTCATGTATTGGACTGTGGGATCCCAAAGGTTCAGGTAATTGTGGGCGCGGCGGCGGAAGTAGTAATAATCTTCCGTTTGGCCCAGTGCCTTGGCCATTTCGCTGACCGCCCAGTCGTCGAAGGCGTACTCCAGGGTATTGGACACCGGCCCGGTTTCGTAGGGCACATAGCCGTATTTGAGGTAATCGTCCAGGAAGCGGTTGCCGGCGATGCCGCTGCACAGGTGCTTCACCGGCAGGGTGGTTTGCACGTGCTTGATGGCCTCATAGGCCGTTTTTACATCGTAATTGCGAATGCCCTTCTGGTAGGCCGCCACGATCAGCTCGATCTCATGGGAAGCCTCCATGATGCCGGAGTATTCGACGCCGGGAGGGCCCTTGGGCAGCCACCCGCCGGTTTCGTATTGCTCCAGGAGCGCCTTTACCCACTGGTTGGCGATGTCGGGGGTGGCGAGGGTCCAGAGCTGGTTCAGGTTCCAGAAGGTGTTCCAGAAGGCGTCGCCGCCCAGCATGGGCGAGTTGGTATCCTTCAGCTGCCGGGGGTTCTCGCAGACGTCCATGTACATGCCGTTGACGTCGCTCCAGATGTTCCGCCCGGCGTAGGCGCGGTACATGTTGGTGTAAAACTTCACTTTGTCCGTCTCATTTTTGCCTTCCACCTGGATGACGCTCAGCAATTCATTCCAGGTATCGCGGGCGTTCCGGCGCACGGCGTCGAAATCCCAGCCGAAGGGCTCCGCCAGTTCCTTGTCCAGGTTGAGGCGGGCCTGCTCGATGCTCACCAGGGAAATGCCGGTTTGAATGAGCAGAGGCGCCCCGTCACGGGTATCGAAATGGACAAAAGCCCCGATATCGGTGTGGTCCCAGCCGGAAAAGATGCGCTCTGTATTGCGCTGCACGCCGTCGCGCGTCCAGCCGTTGAAATCCTTGAACGGCTTATTGAAGCGAATGACGAAGTGCACGATGTAATCATTCCATCCGGCGCCCCGCAGGCTCTGGGAATAGGTGAGGCCTTCGATCTCGGTATCGCTAACCTTGCGGATCTCCGACAGGAAGAGCTCGTTTCCGTATTCCGACTCGATGTCCAGGTCGACGAGCACGCGGGCGGAGTCGGTTTTGGGAAAGGTATAGCGCTGGAAGCCGGCGCGGGTGGTGGTGGTGAGCTCTACTTTGGTTTGGTAGTCGTCGAGCACTACGGCGTAATAGCCCGGTTCAGCCACTTCCGTTTCGTGGCGGAAGCGCGAGCGATAGCCGGCGTCGGGGTCTTTTTCCGTTCCCGGCTGGGTTTGCAGAGGGCCCGTCTGAGGCGCCATCAGCAGGCCCGCCATGGTCCATTCGTGGATGTGGCTGAAGCCGGTGATGTTGTCCAGGTCGTATTCGTACCCGGCTTTCCACCCGTTGCGCTCATTATCCGGGCTGAGCTTGACCATGCCGAACGGCATGGAAGGGCCGGGAAACATCATCCAGCGGGAGTCGTGATTGCCCAGCATGGGGTCGACGTAGTCTACGGGTTGCTTGGCGGCGCTCTTCTGTGCATGGCTCCCTGTGCTCAGCCCGATTGCGAGTATTGTTATCAGTAGTATTCTATTCATTACAATGTCAATTAAGTACACATAATAACATTTATTGCCCTACGCCAGGCTTGACAAGTTTCTCAGCTGCCCTCTCACTGAAAACTTGTCAAGTCTCCCAGCGCAGGCCTCCGGATCTTTCCTGTTAATCCTGTCCTTCCTGCCATCTTGTTAATCCTGTCCTTCCTGTCATCCTGTCCTTCCTGTTAATCCTGTCCTTCCTGTCATCCTGTCCCTACCAGCTATGCTCAATCTCCTCCAGCGTCTTTTCCTTGGTCTCCGGGATCAGCGTCCAGACGAATACGAAAGCCATTAGCGATACAGCGAAAAATATCCAGAAGGTATAGGCCGGCCCAATCTCCTCCACCAGTATGGGGAACAGCTGAGTGACAAAATAAACGGCCACCCAGACCGACAGCGTCGCCACCGACATGGCCAGCCCCCGCAGCTTGATGGGGAAGATCTCGGAGAGGATCACCCAGGGCACCGGCCCGAAGGAAGCGGCGAAGCAGGCCACATACGTCAGGATGAAGATCAGCAGCACATAACCGCCCAAGTTGAAAAAGAAGGCCAGGCCCACAATGCCCAGGCTGATGCCCATACCGGCTCCGCCGAAAAGCAGGAGGGCCTTCCGTCCTACACGGTCCACCAGCCAGATGGCCACAAAGGTGAACAGCACATTGATGACGCCGACGATGACCGTCTGCATAAAGGCCGAGTTGGCGCCGGCGCCCACCTCCTTGAATATCTCCGGTGCGTAGTACATGATGGCGTTGATCCCCTGCAGCTGGGTGAAAAAGGCCAGCAGAATGCCGATGACGATGGCCTTGCGGAAGCGCCCGCCGAACAGCTCGGCAAGGGTACCCGATTCTTCCTTCAGGGTTTCCCTGATCTCCTGAAGGATCTCCTGAGCCCGGGCCATGCCGTTGATCCGGGCCAGCACGCCGAGGGCTTCTTCCTCCCGCCTCTCCTTGGCCAGCCAGCGGGGGCTCTCCGGCACGAAGAACATGGCCACGAAGAACAGGATAGCGGGCAGGGTCTCCGAACCGAGCATGTAGCGCCAGCCCCATTCCACATTCCAGGCCTCGTCGCCCAGGTTTTGCACCAGCAGGTTGACAAAAAAGATCAGCAGTATACCGATGACGATAGCCAGCTGATACAGCGAGACCAGCATACCCCGCACCTTGGCGGGCGCCAGCTCGGTGATGTACAGAGGCGACAGCATGGAGGCCGCCCCTACGCCCAGCCCGCCAACAAAACGGGCCAGGGCAAACTGCGTGAGGTTGTTGGGCAGGGCCGACCCGATGGCCGAAATGCCGAACAGAAAGGCCGTGAGGATCAGGATCTTCTTCCGCCCGAAGCGGTCGCTCATATACCCGGCGAACATGGCGCCGAATATGCAGCCGATGATGGCGCTGGAGGCCGCCCACCCCTTCATGGCGGCCGTCAGCTCGAACTTGGCCTGCAGAAAGCCGATGGCGCCGGAGATGACGGCGGTGTCATAACCGAACAGCAGGCCGCCCAGGGCAGCCACCGCCGTCAGCAGATAGACGACGCCCATGTTGACGGGCTGGGCAGAAGATTGGTTGGTCGTTGGCATGTAGTTACTCTTTTGTCAATTTTCTTTAGCGGCTAAGTTCGCACAAACGCCTTGATCGTCGCACACACCCCCCCTTCGCTCTCTCCGTACGGGCGGATGGTGTAGGCGCCCACGGCCGCCGGAACGATAAAGGTCTCGGCATAGTGAACGACGAAGGGCTCAAAGACCCCGTCCGGGCTTTCCACGATGGCTTCCCGGCCTTCCACCAGGTTGAGCACGTTGACGCCTCCGCCCGTATGGTGTTCTACCGTACCGGTAAACCAGTGCCGGCGGGTCTCGATGAACTCCAGCTCGTGCAGGCCGGTCTTTTCCTCCCGCCACCCCTCGCCTTCGGCGATGGGCACGATGCGGTTGATCAGGTTGCGGCGCACCCAGGAGGTATCTCTGTTCCACCGGATCACATGCTTGCCGTGTTCGATGTTGATGGGCCGCGGCTGGCCGTCCAGCCCCAGGCGCCCCCAGTCCCACAACTTAAAAGTGAAAATGTAGGGGGTGGCGCTGATCTCCAGCACCATGCTGTCCTTTCCGGAGCAGTGCACCGTGCCGGCGGGGATGAGAAAGTGGTCGTGCTTTCGGGCCGGCCATTTTTCTACAAACTGGCCCGCCTCAAAAGGGGCGCCCCCGTTTTGGGCATCCTCGAGCGCTTCGATCATAGCCTCCCTGTCGATCCCCTCCCTGAGCCCCAGGTAGACGCAGGCGCCGTTTTTGGCATCCAGCAGGTAATAGCTTTCGTCCTGGGTGTAGTGCATTCCGAAATGTTCCTGAATGTATTCGGTGAGGGGATGTACCTGCAGGCTGAGGTTGCCTCCGTCCATGGTGTCCAGAAAATCGAACCGGATGGGGAATTCCGTCCCAAAACGGGAATAAACGCTGCCGCCCAGGAGTTCTTCCGGGTGAAAGAAAACCAGGTTGATGGCCGGTATTTCTACGACATCCTCCCCGAAGCCCAGCAACAGGCTGTTCTCCTCCGGCACACAATCGAAGCACCAGGCGTAGTTGGGCGGAGCGGGGTCCAGGCCACAAACCTCCTTCATCCACTGGCCGCCCCAGGGGCCGGGGTCAAAGAAAGGAACCACCCGGAACGGGCGCCGGCTGGCCTGGCGGAGCCCCGCCCACAGGGCTGCTGCCGGTATCATCTTGGGCTTCCCGGGCTTATTGGTATCCAGCAGGAAATCGCTTTGGGGGAGTAATTGCTTTTTTATCCGGTCGCAGACGCGCCAGTCGACGAAGTAGGCGCGCTTGTACTGGCGGGCGAAATCTTCAGTATAGTTGGTTGCCCCCAGGTTGGCCGCCTCCTGGCGGCGCAGGCGCTGCTGGATCTCCCATCGCGCCATATCGGCGTATACCAGCACGTCCCAGCTTTCTGCCAGGTGGGCCGCGCCGGCGCCGTGCACCAAAACCAGGCCTTTGTCCAGCTTATTCAATTGCCGGCGAGCCTTTTGCAGTTTATCGGGATCAAAATAATTTCCGATAGTGAGGCGGGTCATAAAGCCGAAGATGCGGTCGTCGGTGACATCCGGGAAGGTAAGTGCATCGAGCTGCTCTTCTGTATAGTACGCCTGCTCCGCGTCGATTACCGATACGGGCTGCAGGCCCGCTTCCAATGCCTGCCGGATCTCCCGGGAATTTACACCGTGGTAAAATTCGACGGCCAGGATCACCTTCTGCCGGCTTACATCCGGAAGCTGCTCCCGTATTTCCTCCACTATGGCATCCCAGCCGGAAAGGCAGGCGTCCTTAAACTCAGGTACTTCGACTACCGGAAATTTATCGTAATTGGACTGCAAGTG
>JAGFJE010000356.1 GCA_024103175.1 Phaeodactylibacter sp. | reverse complement strand
TCATCCGGATCGTCTTCATCGAAGCCGCCCTCCTCGTCGTAATCATAATCGTCGTCGTAGTAGCCGTCTTCTTCTTCAAAAAAGTACTCGTCATCGTAATCGTCGTCCTCGTACCCTTCTTCATCGTAATTCTCGTCCTCTTCACTGAAGAAAAAACCGGGCAGGAGAGGCTTTGAGGACAGTTCCCCCTCCGGCGCTTCGTCTTCTTCGGTATGGGTCAGCCATTGTTCGTAGACCTTACACTGACAAAAAGATTCTCCGAAGGGGCAGGTTTTGGGTTCGTATTCACAGAAGTCGATCTGCCAGGCATTGTGCATGAGGATGGGCACCTCTTTGCCCAGTTGGGCAACCAGTACTTCATAGCGCTTACGGGCGGGCAGGCCGGCGGGGAAATGAGGGATGAAGTTGTATACATCCAGGCACTGGACGACGGCTTCCAGCAGGCGGCCCACCTGCTCATCGTTCAGGCGGCCCGAGGGTGGGAACCACTCCTGGCGCAGGCCGATCCATTCTCCCAGGATCTCCCGCCGGGCCATCTTCTCTTCTTCGTCCAACGGGATGAAAGACGGCCCTTCGTCGGCGTCCTCAAAGGTAAGGACAGGGACATTTGCCACCGCCGCAGCGATATCGGTGAGCAGGTAATTGAGGTACTTTTCCATATCCCGATTTTTCTCCTGTCGGCAATTTAATAAGTTTTGCCGCGCAATGCCAACAGGAAATGGAATTCGTGGTGTTTTTTTCTGCTATTCGCCTTTCGGTATTCGCTGTTCGCCTCTGGCCAAGACGCGAAAAACCGAACTGCGGGCCGCGAATCCCGGTTGCCGCTCCTACCCTTTCACCAGTTTTATAAACGCCTGGATCTTTTCATTGGGCACCAGCACGGCCAGGTTGTAGTGCCGGATCTTCCAGCCTTCATCTGTATATGTGAGAACGCCGGAGCCGCGGCAGGGCCCCATCCAGGTATCCAGTTTTTCCTCGAACCAGGCTGTCTGGCCGTTCCGGGAGAAGTACAATTGCCTGTCGTATGGGGTGAAGGCCCAGGCCGTATCGCGTTCGAAGGCGGCCTTGGCCCAGGTGCGCAGTTCATCGCGCAGCCAGCGTTCGGAGGCGTCGGTGCCGAGGTAGATGCCATCGGCCGTCATACTGCCAAAAAAGGCCTCTTCATCGGCAGTGGCGGCGGCGTAGTGCCAGGCGTCGAGGAAGGTGTTGATGGCGGCGGCCTCGTCTGGCGCTTCGGCCGGGCAGCCCTCCCGCCGGCGCGTATCGGTAATGTGGCTGATCTTCCAGCCCTCGGCGCTTTTGAAGAGCTGAAAGGCATTGACGCCGCAATGGCTGAGCTGATCGCCCAGGAAGAAGGTGTACTCCGTCCAGGCAGTGGCCAGCAGGCCGTCGATGCGGATATCGTAGCTCCAGATCTTTTCATTAAAGGTTTGCTCATGGGGCGTCCCGATGGCGCGGATAAAGTTCTCCACCTCTTCACTTGCCAGTTGAGGCTGCCCGTCTTTACCGGTGTAGGCCGTCTGCAGGCGGGCGCCGGGCAGGAAGGCCCGGCGGACCATGCTGCTGTCGCCGGCGCGCATACCGTCGAACAACAACTGTATGGGGGCCTTCACGGCAGCGAGTTCTTCCCCGGTTTGGGCGGAAAGAAAGAGGGGGAAAAGCAATGAGAGGAGGAGGAGTCTTTTCATGGTTCAAGCGTTTGTTTGGTGTGAAGATCCTTCAAATCCGCGAAGAACCGAAAGATCACTGAAAAAATCAGCAGTTTCTCTTATAGGCGTTCGCGATGAAAAGCTGCCCCGAACCTGCCTGCTATACCGGCACGGCAGGCAGGCGGGCGCCAAACCGCACAAAATTTCGTGTGGCCCGTCCAAAAGCCGGGTAAAATTTGGTGTCTTCGTGTTTTAGTGGCGATACGTGTATACCCATAGAAGAAATTGCAAAAAAAATGCGCCGGGCCCTCTCCTGTGCCTTATCCATCGGGCCCGGCGGCTTTGTGCTATGACAAAAAACACAATACCGGCAAAGATAAGGCCACAAAGAGCCGCCACAGGTGGGAAATCTTGCGGAATGGCGGGCTTTTTTCCCCTCCCAGCCGGTAAATCGCGAACGGCGAAACCCGCCCCCCCGAAGAACGCCCGGCCCCTCTCCGCCTCTTCAAGCGTCAAGTTCACCATAAATCTTTACCTTTGAACGTTTAGTCATTGTATGAAAAAAGACAGGCCTTAACTGGAATATATGGACATTTACACCAGGAAATCCCGTTTGAAAATATACCTGGGGGCAGCCGGCGCCATCATCGTCGCGATATCGATGTTGTACACCAATTACCTGACCGGCAAGCTCGCCGAGGAAGAGCGGAAGAAAGTTTCCCTCTACCTGCGGGCCATGGAGGACCTCAGCGATACCGATGACGAAGATGCTCAGTTTTGCGATTTCACGCTGCACTTCCAGATCCTGCAGTCCAATACCACCATCCCGGTCATGGTGGTCAACGACCGGGGAGGAATCGATGATTTCATCAACATAAGGGGAGACACCAGCGTCCTGGCCCTCAGGAAGGAAGTCGAGAAGATGGAAGAAGAGGGTTTCGAACCGATCCGGGGCTTCGCCTACTCCATCTATTACAAGGAATCCACCCTGCTCAAGCAGTTGCGCTATTTCCCGCTGGTGCAGCTCATCCTGATCGCCGCCTTTGTCGGGTTCGGGTATATGGGCTTCAACTCTGCCCGCCGCGCCGAGCAGAACCGGGTATGGGTGGGCATGGCCAAGGAGACGGCACACCAGTTGGGCACGCCCATCTCCGCTATCGTGGCCTGGATCGAACACCTGAAGATGATCCGGGAAGACGACGAAGAGACCCAGGAGGTGCTGGGTGAGCTGCGCAACGACGTCAGCCGCCTGGAACTCATCGCCGACCGCTTTTCCAAGATCGGCTCCGCGCCCAAGCTCGAGGCCGTCAATGTATACGAGGAACTGGACAAGTGCCGGGCCTACATGCAGCGCCGGGCATCCCGGAAGGTAGCCTTCGACTTCCCCCAGCCCAACGGCCAGCCGGAAAAAACCGTCCGTATCAACCCCCACCTTTTCGACTGGGTGGTCGAAAACCTCCTGCGCAACGCCCTCGACGCCATGGAAGGCGTCGGCAAGATCAGCGCCGAGGTATACGAAGACAGCGACTACGTCTACATCGACATCAGCGACACCGGCAAAGGCATTCCCGCCAATAAGTTCAAAATGGTCTTCCAGCCCGGGTTCACCACTAAAAAACGGGGATGGGGCCTGGGCCTGTCACTGGCCAAACGCATCGTGGAGGAATACCACAAGGGGAAGATCTTTGTGAAAAAGTCGGAAGAGGGCAAGGGGACGACGTTTACGATACAGATGCCGAGGGGGTGAGATGATGGTTGAGGGGGCTTATGGGGATATTGCTGTATTGTTATATTGTTTGGCTTGCTGTGGGCTTCGGGATTATTGGAAAGCAGAGGCCATAAGATTCTTCCCTCCCGCTGCAATTTACCCCCCTCCTGTTCCGTTCTGCGAATACATGCAGCCGCATGGGCGTTCCCTGCCCCCCGTCCGCCCACCGCGGCAAAAACCAACGCCATGAAAGACGACTCCTTCCTCGGCCGCCTCAACCGCTGGGCGCGCAATTCCGTGACCCTGAAACTCTTTGTTATCGGCATTCTCATCCTGCTGCTCCTTATTCCGGTAAGCATGGTCATTTCCCTTATTCGGGAACGGGAGAATATCCGCAACGAGGCCATCCGGGAAGTGAGCTCCAAATGGGGAGATGATCAAACCATTGCCGGGCCGGTGATTTCCGTACCCTACCGCTCTACCCGCCTGAATGAAGAAGGGAAGGCGGCCATCACCCGCGGATATGTCCACTTCCTTCCGGACAGCATCGACATCCGCGGCCAGGTGGATCCGCAAAAACGCTACCGGGGTATTTATATGGTCGTCCTGTATAATGCACAACTGGAGCTCAGCGGCCGGTTCAATGGGCTGAATGCCGAGGCGCTCAGTGTCCCGGAAGAAGACATCCAATGGGAAGACGCACTCTTTACCATAGGTATCAGCGACATGAAAGGCATCGAGGAGGCTATCCCCGTGCGCATCAACGACACCACCTACCAGTTCGGGCCGGGCACCGTTACCAACGATATCCTGGAATCGGGCGCCAGTTTTCCCATCCGCCTCAGCCGGGAAAGCGCTTCGGCCCTCGACTTTTCCTTCCGGCTCAACCTCAACGGCAGCAGCAGCCTGCACTTCACCCCCTTCGGCAAGGCCACTACGGCCAGCATACAGTCGTCCTGGCCCGACCCCAGCTTTGAAGGGGCTTTCCTGCCGGACAAGCGCACGGTTTCGGGAGAAGGTTTTTCCGCCAACTGGAAAGTGCTGCAGCTCAACCGCAACTACGCCCAGCAGGGAGAAGGGGCATACATCGGCTCCATTCCCCCGAAGCCCTCCAATATATACACCGATGAATATAGCCCTTTCCGCACTTCCACCAACGCCTTCGGCTTCCGCCTGCTACTGCCCATCGACGAATACCAGAAGGCCATGCGCTCGGCCAAATACGCCGCCTATTTTGTGCTGATCACCTTCTTGTCCTTCTTCTTTATCGAGGTGCTCAACCGGAAGCGCCTGCACCCCATACAGTACATCCTGGTGGGCTCGGCCATCATCCTGTTTTACATCCTGCTGCTGTCCATCTCCGAGCATTTCAATTTCGATACGGCATACCTGATCGCCTGTATCATCATCCTGGCCCTCATCACCGGCTATTGCTCCTACATCCTGAGCAACCGCCGCCTGACTGGAATGATGTTCGGCATCCTGGCATTGCTGTACGGCTTTTTCTACTCCCTGCTGCAGTTGCAGGACTACGCCCTGCTGCTGGGAAGTTTAGGCCTGCTGCTGATCCTGGCCACAATCATGTACCTGACGCGGAATATTGACTGGTATGCGTTGGGCAGGGAGGAGGAGGAAGAATAAGATACTTAACTTCATGTTGAGCTAATAATTCTACAAACTCTCTGAAGTCTTGGCTCAATACGTTTAAATCTGACATATTGCTGACGAAGGATTTCAATTGCCGCAAGGCGTTCATGGGGAGCTTTGCTCAGCCAGTAAGATAGGTCTGATTGCTTTTCTCGCAAGCTTACGATCCTCACTACTTTTTCCATAATACAATTTACAAAAACAATTGATCAAAGGCATTTTATCGGTTACCGTTTCTTTGCCTCACCCATTATTTTTTTAAATACTTTCTCCACAATCTCTCTCCTGCATCGCTGAAACATCCCATTCTCCCCCTCCGGCGCCTGTTCGTTCCCGACGTTATTGACGAAGACATAGGCCTCATCACCCTTTTCAAAAAAACCTACGAACCAGCCGATATTTCGCCCATCGGGCTGTGCCCAGCCGGTCTTGCCGTAGAGCCGGTACTCCGGCGTCTCCTCCAGGAGCATGACCTGTTTGACGGTGTGCTGGTGTTCCTTCCGGAAAGGCAACTGCTCCCGGTAGAGGCGGATGAGGAAGCGGGCCTGCTGCAGGGGCGTCACCCGGGAATCGCCTTCCAGCCAGAAGGTGTCGATGTTGTCCTCTCCGATATCCAGCTGGCCGTATTCGGCTTTGGTTGTCCACTCCTGCATGCGTTGCACGCCCACCTTGCGGGCGATCTGCTGGTAGCAGGGCACGCAGGAGACGCGGAAGGCCTCGGCCAGGGTATTGTCCCGGTTCCAGTCGCCGTTCCAGCGCTCCGTTCCGTCCCAGAAGATGGTATCCTCCGGGCTTTTTATCACGCCGGTTTCCAACGCGATCAGGGAGTTGGGGATCTTGTAGGAGGAGGCGGGAAGGAAGCCCTGCTCACAACGGGTAGCGTTGTAAAGGGAAAGGGAATCGCTTTTCAGGTTGTAGAGGACGAAGCAGCCTTCCACACCATAGGATCGGTAGAGGGTGTCGAGAGAAAGAATAGCGGCGTGGTCGGGCTTCAGAAAAGGCTCAACCTCCGAAGCCGGCCGATTCAGCCCATTCAGTGATTGCTCTTCGGCATTTGAACAGGAAAACAACAAGGCAAGCAAGGATAGAAAAGCTGTCGGGCGCATTTTTGCCTAAAGATAAGTTTTTCCATGCACCCGGTTGGCCCGGAAAAACTTATCTTCTAACTCACTCGATCGGCACGCCGTTCTCATCGGTGGTCAGCACCTCGCTCATGTAATCGAAGAAGGGGCGCATGCGCTGGAAGGCCAGCACCATTTTGTCCATGAGATCGGGGGAAATCACTTCCTTATCTGTATAAGATTGCGAGACCAGAAACTGTTTGTAGCGGAGCAGGTCGATATTGGGATGGTCCTGAGAGTACCCCTGAGGGGCCGTTTTGAGCTGCTCGCCCTGTAATTCACCGAAAGTTTCCACGAATT
>JAGFJE010000326.1 GCA_024103175.1 Phaeodactylibacter sp. | reverse complement strand
CAGATAGTGGAAAACTCCCGTACGCCCAAGTACATGCAGATTGCCAACAACCTGATCGAAGGGATCAACAGCCAGCGCCTCCCCGATGAAGGGCAACTGCCGTCTATCAACTATCTGTGCTCCACCTGCAGCGTCTCCAAAGACACGGTGGTCAAGGCCTACAACCTGCTGATGAAAAGGAAGCTGGTGGAGGCCATCCCCGGGAAAGGGTATTTCGTCCGGGAGGGGCAAAGGGACGGCAGCCTTCGCATTTTTCTTCTGTTCAACAAGCTGAGCGCCCACAAGAAGATCATCTACGACCACTTCACCGAAAAACTGCAGGGCCTGGCGGAGATCGATTTTCGCGTTTACAACAACGATTTTACCATCTTCCGGAAGCTGCTTTCCAGTGCCGATGATCACTATTCCCACTACGTGATCATCCCGCATTTCTACACCCAGTTCTGCAACGCCAGAGACATCATCAACCGCATACCCAAACACAAACTGCTCATCCTCGACAAAAAGGTGGAAGGGATCACCGGCGAATACGCCTGCGTTTATCAGGACTTTGAGCAGGACATCTACCGCGCCCTGGTGCAGGCACGGCCGCTGCTGCAAAAATACCGGACGTTAAAGCTGCTGTTCCCCGCCCAGACCTACCAGCCGCGGGAGATCATCAAGGGGTTTCAGAAGTTCACCATCGAACACCGCCTGCAGGGCAAACTGGTATCCCGCATTGAAGAGGAGCCCATCGCCGCCGGCGAGGCCTACATCACCATGATGGAAGACGGCCTGGTAACGCTGGTGAAAAAGATCAAACAGACAGGGCTGAAAGTGGGTCGGGAAGTGGGCATACTCTCTTACAACGAAAGCCCGCTCAAGGAAGTGCTCCTGGATGGCATCACGGTGGTCTCCACCGATTTCCGGAAACTGGGCGAGGCCGCCGCCGGGATGATCCTCACCGGCCGGAAGGAGCACGTGGAGAACCCCTTCCGGCTGATCGTGAGGAAGTCGTTGTGAAGGAATGATGGAGCGCCCTGATGATTCACTCCTTATACAGTTCAATATACTTCTGGTCCAGTTCTTCCGAATCCTTGTACTTTTTCCGCAGCTCCGCCAGCTTTTCTTTGAGTTCCTTCACCACATCGGCGTAGGCAGGGTCGTTGTAGACGTTCGTCATCTCGTGGGGGTCTTTTTTGCGGTCGTAGAGTTCCCACTCGTCGATGTCGTAGTAGAAATGGACGAGCTTGTAGTCCTTGGTGACGATGCCATAGTGGCGTTTGACCATGTGGATGGCCGGGTATTCATAGTAATGGTAGTAAACGGCGTCCCTGTCCCACTTCTCGGGCTCTCCTTTGAGGAGGGGCAGCAGGCTCTCGCCCTGCATGTCATCCGGCGGCGTCAGGCCGGCGGCTTCCAGGAGGGTCTGGGCAAAGTCGAGGTTCTGCACCATTTCGGTGGAGCGTGAGCCGGGTTCGACGACGCCGGGCCAGCGCACCAGCAGGGGCGTCCGGAAAGATTCCTCATAGATGAAGCGCTTATCGAACCAGCCGTGCTCGCCCAGGTAGAAACCCTGGTCGGAGGTATAGACGACGATGGTGTTCTCCGTCAGGCCGTTCTCGTCAAGGTAGTCCAGCAGGCGGCCCACATTTTCATCCACGGCGGCGATGCAGGCCAGATAATCCTGCATGTAGCGCTGGTAGCGCCATTTCAGGAGTTCCCGCTCGTCCATCTCCGGGTATCGGGCCAGGAAGTTTATGCTGATAGGGGCGTACACTTCGTCCCAGGCTTTGCGCTCGGCCTCCGTCATGCGGGCCAGGGTCTCCGTCAGCGCCCTTTTGCCCCATACCATGGGTTCGGTAAGGCCCAGGCAGTCCACCACTTCCGGGTAGAGCTTGGAGTCGCCCGCCCAGTTCATATCTTTCAGAATGCTCATCTCGGCAGTTTTGGCGGCCGTGCCCCTTCCCTCGTAGTCGTCGAAGAGGTTGGCCGGCTCGGGGAAGGTTTTTTGGGTGTACTCCCGGAAGTAGCGCTCGGGAGGGAACCACTCGCGGTGGGGCGCTTTGTGGAGGTACATGAGCATGAAAGGCTTGTCCGGGTCCCGTTGCCCGTCCAGCCAGTCGATCGTCAGGTCGGTAATGATGTCGGTGGTATACCCTTTGATGATGGTATCGCCGCGGGGGGTAATGAAATCGGGCCCGTAATAATGGCCCTGCCCGGGCAGGATCATGAACTCGTCCACGCCCTTTGGGTTGTTGCCAAAGTGCAGCTTGCCGAACATGGCCGTCTGATAGCCGGCCTCCTGCAGGATCTGCGGAAAGGTCACATTGGTGGTATCGAACGGAAAGCGGTTGTCGATCTTACCGTGGATGTGGGTGTGCTTGCCGGTCAGGATCGTGGCCCGCGACGGCGCGCAGATGGAGTTGGTGACGCTGGCGTTGGTAAACAGCATGCCCTCCCTCGCCAGGCGGTCGATATTGGGCGTCTCGATCAGGTGATCCTGATAGGCGCTGATGGCCTGGTAGGCGTGGTCGTCGGCCATCATGAAGATGATGTTGGGGCGCTGCTGGCTTTGAGCATAAACGCTTAGCGATCCGGCGAAGAAGAGGATAAGGAGCAGTTGAATTCTCAGGTTCATACTATTCTGTCTTTAGGATCTGCAAGTGAACGGAATGGTAAAAATAGAATAAAATTACGGAGAACGATTCAAATGCCAATATAAATTGGCAGGCAGGCACGAAACTTTTACCCGTCCATACGGCCAGGTAAAAGTTTCGTGTCTTCGTAGTTTAGTGGCATTCTAAAACGAGAACTGCCAAAAGTCATTTCCCCTCCGGATAAAAAAAATTAAATTGACAGCCCTGAATATTTATGCGCCGCTCAAAAAAACCAACCTGTGAAAAATACCAGCACTGCTCCCAGCACTGCTCCCCGCACTTCCGAATCATCGGCGGCCGCCCTCAACCGCCGCCGGCTATGGCCCCGCCTGGCCACTCTGGCCGGCATCCTGCTGGCCGCCTGGTTGGCCGCCCGGCAGTACACCCTGCCTGCCGCGAAAACCGAAACCGCCCCGGAAACCGAATTTTCCGCCGCCCGCGCCATGGCCCACCTGCCTGCTTTCGCTACCGCGCCGCGCCCGGCCGGCTCGGCCGGCCATGAAAACACCCGCAACTACCTTATGGCTGCGATCCGGAAAACAGGCCTCGAGCCACAACTGCAGGAAACGGCGAGCGTGCTGCGCTTCCCCGGCGCGCCGGGCTTCTCCGCCGGCACGGTTAAGAACGTCATCGCCCGCCTGCCGGGTACAGGCGGCGCCCATGCCATTGCCCTCGACGCCCACTACGACGGCGCCTCCACCGGCCCTGCCGCCGCTGACTGCGGGTCAGGCGTGATCACCCTTCTCGAAACCATCCGCGTCCTGAAAGCGGGCCCGCCCCTGAAGAACGACGTAATCTTCGTTTTCGCCGATGCCGAGGAGGTGGGCGACCTCGGCGCCCACGCCTTCGCCACCCAGCACCCCTGGATGGAGAAGGTGCGCCTGGCGCTCAACTACGAGGCCATGGGCGCCCGCGGCCCGGCCTATTTGTACGTCACCAGCGTCGGCAACCGTAGGCTGATCGAAGACTATGCCCGGGTGGCTCCCCGGACCGTAACCAATTCCTTTGTGGTGGGCCTCTTCAACCTGTTCCCGGAACAACGCCTGGCCTGCGACCTGCAGGATTACCTCGACGAAGGCAGCGCCGGTTACGGCTTCGTCTTCTCCGGCAACAGCCCGGCCTACCATACCCGCCTCGACAACATCGAATCCCTCAGCCCACGCACCATACAGCAGTTGGGGGACAAAACCATGGGCCTGCTTCGCCATTTCGGTAACGCCGGCCTGGAAAACCTGAAAAGCGAGGCCGATGCCGTATTCTTTGCCCTGTGGCCCGGCTTGATGATCCATTACCCTGCCACCCTGTCCCTGCCTCTGGCCATTCTAGCCCTTGCACTACTGCTGGCCGTGGCCATGTGGGGTGTGCGCAGGAAAAAACTGTCGGCGGGCAAAGTGGTGTTGAGCACGCTGCTTTTTCTGGCAGGCGTACTGCTGGCTACCGCCCTAACCGCAGGCGCCTGGGCGGCGCTGAAAACCGCCAACCCCAACCTGCAGGTTTTTCAGGTCGGCAATTGGGGTACCGGCTGGTATCTCGGAGGCCTGCTGCTGCTGGCTGCCACACTGATGGCGGCCCTCGCCTTCGGGCTCAGGCGGCGCCTCTCCTTTGATCATCAGGCGGCCGGAGTGCTGTTGGGGTTTGCCCTGCTGGCAGTGCTGCTGGGCGCTGTTTATCCTATCGGGAATTACCTGTTCCTCTGGCCGGCGCTGGCGGGCGTCCCGGCTCTGCCCTGGCTGCTGTCCGCAGAGAAAACAGAGCAACGCCCCTGGGGCGCCGCCGCGGCAGTACTGGCCGTCGCCATACCCGCCATAGTCCTTATCGTTCCGGTAATGGCCGGCCCTAACCCCTTCGTTGCCCTGCTGGTGCGCCTGGACGCCATGGCGGGCATGCCGCTGCTGGCCATCGACGGGGTGTTTGCCGCCCTGCTGACGGGGTTGTTGATTCCCCTGCTCGGCGCGTCAGATATGATGAACAGCGTGCGCTGGCTGGCGCCCATTCCTGTCCTGGCGCTGGGCGCCTTCGCCATAGGCTGGGCAAAGTCAGGTTACAGCCCCAAACATCCCCGCCCGGAAGGAATACGCTATGAACTGGACGCCAATACCGGGCAGGCGCGATGGGTTACCGGCGACGCCCAACTGGGCGAGTGGACAAGCCTGTTTATCCCTCCGGAAAACGCCCGCCCGGCGGCCGACAGCGCCACCCTGCTGTTCTACTGGCCGGCCACCTTTGCCGCCCCCGCCCCCATCCTGCCCCTGGAGGCCCCAACTGTAACGGTGACGGAGGATTTCACCGAGGAGGGCCGGCGCATGATGCGACTATGGCTGCAGCCGCAACGCCCTTCGGCCACGCTGCAAGGGCGCATACAGGCCGAAGGGCCCCTGCTGATGGCCGCGCTCGAGGGAGAAACCCTCGAAATGGAAGGCTACCTGCCGGCAGAGAAAGGGCAGTTGACATTCAACTACGCCGCCTGCCCGCAGGAAGGAATAGAGCTGATGCTCCTGATCGAAGGAACGGGCCCTCTTTCCGTCACCCTGGCCAACATGTCGGACGGGCTGCCAAAGATCCCCGGCCAGGCGCTGCCCGGGCGGCCGGAGACGACCATGCCGGCCCTGCTGGGTGCGGATGCTACAGTAGTGCGAAAAGGCGTCAGCATTCCGGCTGCATCCGAACCATGAATCAGGGCTTCACCGAGAAACGGTACACCGTCCTGGAAGCATACGTTTCCCCCGGCCGCAGCACCGTCGACGGAAAATCCGGCTGGTTGGGCGAGTCGGGGTAGTGCTGCGTTTCCAGGCAGAAGCCGCTGCGGTAATCGTATTGCACAGCGTATTTCCCGATATTGGTTCCATCCAGGAAATTACCGGAGTAGAACTGCAGGCCCGGTTCGGTGGTCAGCACTTCCAGGAAACGGCCGGTGGTGGGCTCGCGGACGGTAGCCGCCAGTTCCAGGCCCGGCCCCTCCCGGTCGAGGACAAAGTTGTGGTCGTAGCCCAGGCCAAAGGTAAGCTGTTCGTCCTCGGCGTTTATCCGCTCCCCGATGGGTGTAGGGGTATTGAAGTCGAAGGGCGTGCCTTCCACCGGGCGGAGTTCGCCGGTGGGGATCAGTGTGCTGTCGACGGGAGTGAAATAATCGGCGTCGACCATCAGGATATGGCCGAGGATGTCCTCCTTACCGGCGCCCTTGAGGTTGAAATAGGTGTGGTTGGTCAGGTTGACGATGGTGGGCTCATCGGCCGTGGCTTCGTATTCGATGAGCAATTCATTGTCGTTGTTGAGCAGATAGCGGACGGTGGCCGACAGGTTGCCGGGGTAGCCTTCTTCCATATCTTCGCTCACCCGGCTCAGTTCCAGGCCCACATAGCCTTCCCTTTCTGTTTCTTTGGCCTCCCACAGGCGTTTGTGGAAGCCCGTCGGCCCACCGTGCAGGGCGTTGGGCCCGTTGTTGGCAGCCAGCGTATATTCCTGGCCGTCGATGGTGAATTTGCCTTTGGCAATACGGTTCCCGTAACGGCCGATGATAGCCCCGAAGTAAGGGTGGTCCTTCTGGTAGTCTTCCAGGTTATCGAACCCCAGGACGACATCAGTAAATTCTCCGTCCTTATCCGGCGCCAGCAGGCGGGTAATGATGCCGCCGTAGTTGGTGATAACGACTTCCATGCCGTTCTCGTTTTTGAGAGTGTACAGCTTTGCCGGCCCTTCCTGCGTCTGGCCGAAATCGGCAGTTTCAATGGACAGAGTGGGTTTTTGCTCTTCATCCTGTTTCGGGCCGCTGTTTTTGCATGCGAAGGCGGAGGAAAGTATGGCGAATAGAAAAAGACAGATATTGGTTCTCATTTTTGATGAATTTTAATGTTCTTTTGAAGCTCCAGCTTGTGGTTACGTCTCCGGCGCCAAATAAATTTAGCGATCCCGGGCAAGCGTTTTGGTTTACGCCTTCGACGCCAACCCCGGGCACATTAACGATAATACAGCTCATTCCAGCGCAGTTCCTGCCGGAAGCGGTGGAGCTGTGTGTTCTCGTCGATCAGTACATATTCGATGCCGGCCATTTCCGAGAGGTCCTCCAGGAACTCAGGGGTTAGCGACTGGCTGTAGCAGGTGTGATGGGCGCCGCCGGCGTAGATCCAGGCGGCCGCTGCTGTCTGCAGGTTGGGTTGGGGTTTCCACAGTACCCGCGCTACCGGCAGTTTCGGTAGCGCTTGTTCAGGTTCCACTGCTTCGACGGTATTCACCAGTAGGCGGAAGCGGTTGCCCATATCGATCAGGGAAGCGTTGAGGGCCGGGCCGGGAGCGGAATTAAAGACCAGCCGCACCGGGTCTGCCTTGCCGCCGATACCCAGCGGATGGATCTCACAGGAGGGTTTCCCGGAAGCGATGGACGGGCAGATCTCCAGCATGTGCGCCCCGAGCACCTGGTTGTTGCCCGGATGGAAATGGTAGGTGTAATCTTCCATAAAGGAATTGCCGCCCGGCAGGCCGGCGCCCATCATTTTCATACAACGCACCAGGGCCGCCGTTTTCCAGTCGCCTTCCGCGCCAAAGCCGTAGCCATCGGCCATCAGCCGCTGAACGGCGATGCCCGGCAGCTGCTCCAGGCCGTGCAGGTTCTCAAAGGTATCGGTGAAGGCCGTAAAGCCGCCCTCCTCCAGGAAGGCGCGCAGGCCGATCTCGATGCGGGCGGCCTCGCGGAGGGAATGGCGTTTATTTCCACTCTTCCGAAGCGGTTCCGCCAGTTCGTATTCCTCCTCGTATTCCTGCGCCAACTGATCGACGGCTTCTTCCGAAGCGGCATTCACTTTCGCCGCCAGATCCCCCATGCCGTACCCATTGACGGAAAAGCCGAACTGTATCTGAGCGGAAACCTTATCCCCTTCGGTGACGGCCACCTCCCGCATATTGTCGCCGAAGCGGGCGACTTTCATGCCCTGCATGTCCTTCCAGGCGGCGGCCACCCGCGTCCAGGTGGCTACCCGCTCCACCACCACCTCGTCCTGCCAGTGCCCCACAACAACTTTCCGGTTGAGGCCCATCCGGCTGTTGATAAAGCCGAACTCCCGGCCGCCGTGGGCCGATTGGTTGAGGTTCATGAAGTCCATGTCGATGGAGGGCCAGGGAATGTCCCGGTTGTATTGCGTATGGAGGTGGAGCATGGGCTTGTGGAGCGCCTTCAGGCCTCTGATCCACATTTTCGCCGGCGAGAAGGTGTGCATCCAAGCGATGAGGCCGATGCATTTGTCAGCATTATTGGCCTCCTGGCAGAGGCGGTAAATGGCGTCCGGCGTAGTGAGCACTTCCCTGAACGCTACTTTCACCGGTATCGCCTCAGAACGATCCAGGGCATCGGCGATCTTCCGGGAATGTTCCGTCACCTGTTTCAGGGTTTCCTCTCCGTAGAGGTGCTGGCTCCCGGTAATGAACCAGGCTTCGTACTGCTTTAGATCGATCATTTTATTCCTTTTTGATCACTCCTGCCCGTAATAGGCCTTGGAGCCGTGTTTGCGTTCGTAATGTTTTTCGATCAATGCCGCCTTGAGGCGGGGCGCATCGGGCCGGATCTGCCGGGTGAGGTAGGCCATTCTGGCCAGCTCTTCCAGGACGGCGCTGTTGTACACGGCTTTCTCCACGGTTGTTCCCCAGGTAAAGGGGGCATGGTTGGCGACGAGCACCATTTCCACCTCTTCCGGCTTCAGCCCTTTTTCCTGAAAAGCGTTCAGGATCTGAAACCCCGTCTGGTATTCGTAATCTCCTTTGATCATTTTATCGCTCATCACCGGCGCACAAGGCACGTCAACCGTCAGGTGGTCGGCATGGGTCGTTCCGAATATGGGGATGTCCTGCTGGGTTTGTGCCCAGGCGGTGGCGTAGGTAGAATGGGTATGGGCGATGCCGCCGATGTGGCTCCAGTGCTTGTACAGCACGGCATGCGTTTTTGTATCGGATGACGGGCGTTTTGTTCCTTCCACGATGTTGTTGTCAAAATCCACCACTACCATATCTTCCGGGCGTAATTCCACGTAAGGCACTCCGCTGGGTTTGATGGCAAAGACGCCCCTTTCCCGGTCCGCCGCGCTGGCGTTACCGAAGGTAAAGAGCACCAGGCCCAGCTCGGGGAGCTGCATATTGGCCCGGTAGGCGGCTTGTTTGATATCCTGGAAATTGCTCATCGGTATCGTACGTTAATGATCAATGATTGTTCTCTGCCTTCTGCTTTCATTATTAAGGAGCAATCATACTGTTCTGTCAAAAATAGTTACGCCCCCTCTGCCCGCCCCATCCAGTCCTGGCGCACCCAACATTGTAACCATTCGTCAAACCATTCAACCTGGCCATCCGAACATATTGTCGCCCCTTAGCCTATCGATCAGGATAATCGAGGCACGAAAAACTGCTCCGCGAAATCCCCCAGGGCATTATAATCCTGATAGATCTTTTCATAGATGGCGGCGCGCTCCGGGTTGGGGTGGTATTCCGCATCAAAGCCGGAACCCATTTTGCCCATAGCATCGGAGACATCATCGTAGATGCCTGCGGCGGTGGCGGCAAACATGGCCGCCCCCAGGGCGCAGGTCTGCTCCGAGCGGGCGATCTTAATGGGTTGGTTGAGCACATCGGCCATGGTTTGCATGACGAAGGGTGACTTTTTGGCCACCCCGCCCAGTCCGATCACGCCTTTGATGGGCACCCCTTCCTCCTGAAAGCGGTCGACGATCTTCTTGGCGCCGAAGCAGGTGGCTTCCACCAGGGCGCGGAAAATTCGGGGCGCGTCGCTGCCCAGGTTGAGGCCGAAGATGGCGCCTTTCAGGGCCTGGTTGGCGTCGGGAGTGCGGCGGCCGTTGAGCCAGTCGAGGGCGACGATACCGGTCTCCCCGGGCGGGATCTGCTCAGCAGCTGCCGTCAGCTCAGGAATGATGCGGGCGGAGGCTTCATCGATCAGCTTTTGCTTCAGCTTGTCGTCCAGCAGCCGGCTCTTGCCTACTACCTCTTCCAGCGTCCACGCCAGCAGGTTTTTGAACCAGGCATAAACATCGCCGAAAGCGGACTGCCCCGCCTCCAGGCCGAGCATACCCGGAATGACCGAGCCGTCGACCTGCCCGCAGATGCCGCTGACGAGCTTCTCCGCTCCCCCTTCCATCGGAGCCACCAGCATATCGCAGGTGGAGGTTCCCATCACTTTACTGAGGTAGTAGGGTTCGATCTGGCCACCGACCGCGCCCATGTGGGCGTCGAAGGCCCCCACGCTGACCACCACCTCGGTGCTCAGCCCCAGTTTTTGCGCCCATTCTTCCGAGAGCCTGCCGGCAGGCACATCGGACGTATAGGTCTCCCTGTACATGCTGTCCACCAGGCCATCCAGCAGGGGGTCGAGGGTTTTGAAGAATGCATTGGGCGGCAGGCCGCCAAAGTCCTCGTGCCAGAGCGCCTTATGGCCGGCGGCGCAACGGCTGCGTTTCATCTGGTGAACGTCGGCGCCGCCGGTAAGCAGGAAAGGTATCCAGTCGCAGTGTTCCACCCAGGAATAAGCGGCCCGTCGGACCTTTTCGTTTACACGGAGCGTATGCAAAATTTTGGCCCAGAACCACTCGGAAGAATAGACGCCCCCCTCGTATTTGGTGTAATCCACCTCCCATCGGGCCGCCAGCGCGTTGATCTCCGCCGCCTCATTGATAGCGGTATGGTCTTTCCAGAGGATGAACATGGCGCCGGGGTCTTCCTCGAAGCCGGGCAGCAGGGCAAGAGGCGTTCCGCTTTTATCGACGGCAACAGGGGTCGACCCGGTCGTGTCCACCGCAATGCCTCTGATCCGGGCCGCCGTTCCGGGCGGCGCCATTTCCAGCGCCTGGCGGATGGTGGCGTCCAGCCCCTCCAGGTAGTCCCGCGGATGCTGGCGAAACTGGTTGCCTGCCGGCTCGCAATACAGGCCCTTTTTCCAACGTGGGTAATAGAAAACCGCACTCCCGGCTTCCTCGCCGGTTTCAGCATTGATGATCACTGAGCGAACGGAGTCCGTGCCGTAGTCTACTCCTATTACATAGGTACTCATTGGTGAAAATTAAGTTTTTCGTAAGAGGCTAAGGCCTTACTGGCGAATTTGCCTAAGGAAAAATTCATGGTCAGTATAGTGTTTTTCCCTGATCTTGTATCTATCCTCCGGGGATTTTTTACCCAGTGAATGGGAAGTGGCTTTTTTCAGGGGGCGGTAGAGGGGGGCTGCCGAAGTTTGATCGGGTTGCCGATCCCGGGGGTGAGGCGGTGGCGCTGCTCCGGATTTTTTGCAGTTTTATTGACGCCAGGTGCGTAATACTACTTTGTTACTTTAACAGGAACGCGGGCCTCCAGGCCCGCGAAGGCGGCCTCGGGCAGCCTACATGAGGGCAATATCATACTGAAAAACTGCTTGAAGCAGTTTTACGCGGGCCTGGAGGCCCGCGCTCCATGTCCTCCGGCCACGAGAAATTTTAAAGTAACAAAGTAGTAGTAAATGCCTGGACAATTTTAGTTTCACCTAAGCTGCTTCGAATTCGAGGCGCTTAGGGTAGCTCGGGATCGATTGTT
>JAGFJE010000299.1 GCA_024103175.1 Phaeodactylibacter sp. | reverse complement strand
GCGAGCGCATTACCGGCCATCGTATCCCGGTAGGCGTTGAGCAGGTACTGCTGGAGCGAAAAGCGCACTTCCTGGTTCGGATACCGGAGCCGGTACACCAGGAAGCGTTCATCATAGCCGTCGATGGTGAGGTAGCCGGTTTGGAAGAGCACGGTGACAGGGTCGAGGTGCTGATAGTCGAAGGCGGAGAGCTGGGATTCGGATACCTCGATATGGTCGACGTCATAATAATGGTGCTTTCGCATCTCCTTTACCAGGAAAGTCGGCGTGCCCGTTTCGAACCAGAAGTTTTGGAACTTCCCCCCGTCCAGAAAACTGAGCAGAGAGAAGGGGTTGTACAGCTTGCTATCGCCGTCCCAGGAATAGCCGTTGTACCAGGTTTTGACTTTTTCATAAAACTCATCCGGCTCCTCTTCTTCCTGTTTGGCGATTTGCCGGATAACCGGGCCGAAACAGGCTTTCAGTTCGCCGTTGGTGATGCCGAGCAATTCTACAGCATCCTTGTGTAAGCTGAGGTTTTTCAGGTTATTCAGGTCCGAAAAAATGCTCACCTTGGAAAAGGCGGAGACGCCGGTAATAAAAACAAGCTCCAGGTAGGGGTCGCTGTCTTTAAGGATGGAGTAGAAATTTTTGAGTGCCTCCCGGTTGGCTTCTGCTTGCGTGATATCATCCAGATAATCGATGATCGGCTTGTCGTACTCGTCGATGAGCAGAACCACCTTTCCTTTGGAAGCAGCTTTGGTGATCAGTTCCTGTAAATAGCTTTTATAATTGGCCTCGCCCAGAGTGATGCCCAGCCGTTTTGCTTCGAGAAGCAGGCCTTCATTTATCGCCGTGTCAAGCTCTTTTGTTTGGTAAGCGTAACTGCTGAACTTCAGCCAGATCACCGGGTTTTGTTTTCCCCAATCCCAGTTATCCTCGATCCACAACCCTTCGAACAGCTCCCGGGCGCCGCTGTACAGCTCCTTCATGGTCGATAGCAGCAGCGACTTGCCGAAGCGCCGGGGCCTGGACAGGAAGAAGTACTTGCCGCCGGTGACGATCCGGTGGATGTACTGCGTTTTGTCTACATATACGTAGCCGTCGCGGCGCAGCTCTCCGAAATCCTGTATGCCGATGGGGTATTTCATGTTATCAAAGATAGGCCTTTTCCTGAAAATCATATTCCGGCACTCCACTTTAAAGGTTAAGTACGTGGACAATAACAATTTAACAATTTTAACCGGCTCAAAGAGACGGTATAGCCATCTAACAATGGGCCCGGAACCCTAAGCACAACGGCTTCTGCGTTCTGCTTCCGAAGCAGGCTATGTTAAACTACAATTGTCCATGTACTTATTCCTCAAAACCTATATTTCACCTGCGCCCCCACCTCCGTCCTCCGCGGCCCGAGCACTTCCTCCAGCCCGCTGCCGATGGTATCTCTGTCTCTCCAGTAAGTCTGTGCGATACGGGCTTCCAGCGTGAGGTTGCGGATGCCCTTGTAGCGGAGGTTGAGGTAGAAGCGCGTGCCCCGGTTGTAGTAGGCCGGTATGGAGAAGGCGTACAGGAGGTTGTTCTCGAAGGAGTAGTAGCGCGCCTGGAAGCCGTCGGTGTCGAAGAGGGCGAAGCGGGTGGTGAAGGAAAGGGGGAAGCTCATCGGCCGGAAGATCACATCCTGGTAGACGACGAAGCCCCGCTGGGTGGTGTTGATCTCGTTTTCGGAGAAGCCGATATCGATGCGGCTGCGCAGCTCCAGGGATTTGTTCACCTGTTTGGCGAGGTGCAGGCGGGTTTGGAACACCCGGTTGGGGAGGGTGAAGTTGTTCTTTCCGTCGATTTTGTCGATGTTGCGCTCTTTGATTTCGTCGCGCACTTCCAGGTATATTTCCAGGTTGCGCTTGCGGAAGTAGGTGAGGCGGGCGCGGTATTCGTGGCCGCGGGAGGGGGCGTCGGCGTCGAAGCGCAGCCAGGGGTGCTGCCAGGCGTCGAAGTAGGCGCTGATCTTCCAGAAGCGGTGAGGGCGCGCTTCGATGCCGAGGTAGGCGCCCGTTTCGTTGCGGGCGCCGAAGGATTCGGCGAAGGGGTTGGGGAACAGGGCCTGGTAGTTGCGTGGGAAGTGGCGGACGAGCACCGCCAGATCTACCTTGCGGTCGAGGCCCATCAGCAGGCCGTTGAGGGTGGCCACGGCGCCGTTGTCGCTCATGGCGGTTTCGCCGAAGAAGTTGAAATTCCGATAGATGAAGGAATAGTCGAGGCTGGCGTTGA
>JAGFJE010000259.1 GCA_024103175.1 Phaeodactylibacter sp. | reverse complement strand
GAAGCCCTGCCCTGCTCGATGACCCAATCCGGCAGGGTGATCTCCGGCTGTTCGTACTTCATGCAGGTGTACAGTTTTTCCAGCGTATTGCGCTTCATGTGCGGGCATTCGTTGCAGGCACAGGTATTATTGGGTGGAGCGGGTATGAATGTTTTGTGCGGGGAAGCCTTCTGCATCTGATGGATGATCCCCACTTCGGTGGCCACGATGAACTCGGTAGCGTCGCTGCGCTTGGTGTAATTGAGCAGCCCGGTGGTGGAGCCGATAAAGTCGGCCATTTCAAGGAGGTGATCCTCACACTCCGGGTGGGCGATGAACTTGGCCTCGGGGTGGCGCATCTTCAGTTTGACGATCTTCTCGTGGGAAAAGATCTCATGCACCATGCAGGAGCCGTTCCAAAGCACCATATCCCGGCCCGTCTTTTTCATCAGGTAGCGGCCCAGGTTGACATCCGGCGCGAAAATGATGCCTTTATCCTTCGGTATGCTTTCGATCACCTGCACCGCATTGGTAGAGGTGCAGCAAATGTCCGTTAATGTCTTCAGTTCCGCCGTGCAGTTGATGTAACTGACCACCACGTGATTCGGGTACTTCTCCTTGAACTTGCGGAAGACGGGCGGCGGGCAGGAATCGGCCAGCGAGCAGCCTGCCTTTAGGTCGGGCAGCAACACCTTTTTCTGAGGGGAAAGCATCTTGGCAGTCTCTGCCATGAAGTGCACCCCGGCAAAGACGATGATATCGGCATCGGTAGCGGCGGCCTGTTGGGAAAGGCCCAGGCTGTCGCCTATGTAGTCGGCTATGTCCTGTATATCCGGCTCCTGGTAGTAGTGCGCCAGGATGATGGCGTTCTTTTCCTTCTTGAGCTTCTCGATTTCCTCGAACAAGTCCAGAGTAGGATCAACATCGACATCCAGGTATCCCTTCTGCTGGAGCTGCTTTTCGGCGATGGCAAGCGTCGTCATGATTCGGAATTTTTTTAAATTTTTTTGGAAACCCCCCATTTATCCTGATAGCGAATAGCCAACCGCGAACGGCGAACGGCTGAAACTTCGAGGCATTTTTCGCCTGTCTGCCAGAATAACGACGGCTTTCTGAAAATAGTTTACTTAGTTTAGTTTTAAAACTAAGTTTTTTCAGCCTTGTGACGGAAAGTAAGGTGAAAGGCCACTTTAGATGTGTGATGTATGATTTGTGATTTTTGAATTGCGATGTGCCATGCGGCCCCTGTGCACAAATCAAAGGCCGCGCATCAAAAATCAAACATGCTGCCTGTCCTCAATTGGCTTGGGCCCCAAAAGCTTTCCGCCTCGTCTTCGCGGCGCTCTTCCGGGTAAACTTCCGACTTCCCATCTAATCCTTCTTCTCTTCCCCACCCCTTCGTTCCGGCGGATAGGGCTGGAACTGCCGGGCGCCGGTCGTCTCGATGGCTTTGAGCGCGATGTCTTTGACCTGCTGGGTGGCGGTATCGCTCTTGCTGCTGAGGCTGTTGATGAGTTCCTGTTGCTCTTTGATTTTGGCGCGCAGGCTGTCGATCTCCTGTTTGCTGAGCTTGAGCTCGGCTTCCAGGTCTTTGGCCTGCAGCTTTTGGGCATAGTCGAACTCGCGGTTCAGGCGTTCGCTGACGGTTTTTTCGGTTTCTTCGACGGCTTTTTGCAGGCGGGCATCAAACCCGGCGGCCTGTTTGCGGAGAGTGGCCAGTTCTTCTTCCTGTTCCTCCAGAGCTTTGCGGCGCTCGGCCATTTCTTTCTCGAACGCTACTTTCTGTTCGGCCATTTCTTTTTCCTGCCGGGCCTTTTGCTCCTGGTATTCATCTTCCTCCTTGCGGCGCAGGATCTTGAGCTGGTATTCGTACTCCTCCTGCTCGCGTTTCCACTTCAGCTTGGTGGCGGCAATATCTTCCTCCAGTTGGGTTTTGCGTTCCGCCATTTCGCGTTCCAGCTTTTCCCGGGCCTGCTTATTGGTGATGATGAGGGCTTCCAGGCTTTCCGCTTCCGCCTTGACCTTATACAGTTCTTCCAGGGCTTCCTTTTCAATGGCGATGGCCTGCTGCAGTTGTTCGAATTTTTCCTGCTCTTCGGCCATGGCCTTCTCGATCTTGTCCAGCTCATCGTTGAGGGCTTTTCGCAGTACGGCAATGCCGAGCGGGGCGTCGCTTTGGGTAGCTTCTTCAGCTTTGGCTACGATCTGGCGCTTCTTTTCCAGCTCGCGCTTCATAGCCGTGTTTTCCTGGCGTTCCTGCCTGAGCATGTCAGTGAGTTCTTTGTAGGCCTTGAGGATCTGCGCTTTGGTATTGGCGTTGGAGACGGAGGGTATGTCAGACATGGTTCTGTTTTTTGTTATGGGATGGCTTGCCGAATTTATTGCCACGAAGACTCAAAGGCACAAAGGATACACCAAGAGCCTGTGGCCATTTGGCTTGTGGTTGAAGTTAAGGAGGGAAGGGCAAAGGAACAAGCATTTTTTATAGTAATTATGGATGCCATTTTGTGGTTCTTCGAGCCTTTGTGGCTTTGTGGTTATTTCCCCATCAAAAAAATTGCCGGATGCTTGTGCAGGTCCGGAACCTTTTCCTTGCGCCAATCCCGCACCGCCAGCGTGTGTACATATTCCGTAGGCAGCGTCAGGTCGGCGGCGATGCAGAACATTACATCCGGGGACAGCACGTTGATGGCCGTTTCGATGAGGCCCATATTGCGGTAGGGCGTCTCGATGAAGATCTGCGTCTGGTTGTGTTTGAAAACCCGCTGTTCCAGGAATTTCAGCTCCTTGTCCAGTTCGGGGCGGCGGGGCGGCAGGTAGCCGTGGAAGCAGAAGTTCTGCCCGTTGAGCCCCGAGGCCATCAGGCCGAGCAGGATGGAGGACGGCCCGACGAGCGGCGCCACTTCGATGCCCCGCTGGTGGGCGGTTTGCACGATGAAAGCGCCGGGGTCGGCCACACCGGGGCAGCCGGCCTCCGAAAGCAGGCCGATGTCTTTGCCCTGCTCGGCGTCTTCCAGAAAGCGGGCGCGCTCTTCAGGGGGCGTGTGTTTGGTGATCTCGTAGAAGGTAAGCTCGCTGAAGGGCTTCACCGGGTTGGTTTCCTTGATGAAGCGCCGGGCGGTCTTGGCGCG
>JAGFJE010000254.1 GCA_024103175.1 Phaeodactylibacter sp. | reverse complement strand
GTCAGCAGGATGATGGGGATGTGGCTGGTGCGCTCGTCCTGCTTCAGGGTTTTGCACAGCTCAAAGCCATCTGCCTCCGGCATCATCACGTCGCTGATGATGATGTCGGGGATGTGCTCCAGGGCCTGGGCGATGCCTTCGTGGCCATTGCGGGCGTAAAGCAAGTGATAGTCGTTTTTCAGGCAAGTAGTGAGGTATTGCATGACGTCGCGGTTGTCCTCCACCAACAGCAGGGTATATTTAAATGAAGTACCCTCTTTCGCTTCGCTATGACGGGCAGAGGATGCTCGCTCGGCTGGCGCCGTCGTCGATACTATAGATGCTATTGTAGGGTCATCAATAGCATCAGCCTGTCTGGTGATCGGCAATATCAACCTGAAACTTGTCCCTTTGCTCACTTCACTTTCCACTTCGATTTTGCCGTCCATGAGATCAATCAATTCTTTCACCAGGGCCAGGCCGATGCCAGCGCCCGTTCCAGCCCCCCCTAGCCCCCCCGAAGGGGGGGGATTAGCAGTAGAAGGCCAGCTGGAGAGGCCCTTTGCCGGAACTTCCCCCCTTCGGGGGGATTGAGGGGGGCTATAAAAGCGGTCAAATATATAGGGCAACTGTTCTTTTGCAATACCAATACCGGTGTCGCTGACCGTAAGTTCCAGATGAGGTTCTCCTTCTCGGTTTTTTTCCTTAACAACTACCTGCACCTTCCCGTACTCCGGCGTAAACTTCAGGGCATTGGACAGCAGGTTGGACAGTACCTCCAACACCTTCTCCGGGTCATAGTCCATCACGATCCCTTCGGCATCGGTGTAGAAATTGAGGTTAACCTTCTGGTTCAGCGCATAGGAATGAAAGGACTCGGTGACATACCGCAGGAAGGGTAGAATGTCGTCCTGCACCAGGTTCAGCTCCAGCTTGCCGGCTTCCAGCTTAGACAGGCCCAGCATGCGGTTGATGAGATTGAGCAGGCTCTGGCTATTGCGGTTGATGGCGTCCCGCTCTTCTTCAAAACCTGTGATCTGCCCGGCCATGCCCTGTATAACGGTGAGGGGCGTGCGAAATTCGTGGGTAATGTTGGTGTACAGCCTGGTTTTGAAACTGTCCAGCTCTTTCAGGCGGGCGGCTTCGGCCAGGGCCAGGCGGCGGTTGAGCTGGAAGCGGTAAACGCCCAGGATCAGGCTGATGATCAGAACGAGGTAGAGGGCCTGCGACCAACCGTTCCAGTACCAGGGAGGGCGAATGGCAATATCGAGGGCGATGCCTTCTTCATTCCAGATGCCGTCGCTGTTGGCGGCTATGACGCGGAAGGTGTAACGGCCGGGGTCGAGGTTTGTGTAACTGGCCGCTCGCTGCGTGCCTACCTCCCGCCACTGCTCATCGTAATTATCCAGTTTTACCTTGTACCGGTTATTCGCCGGGTTTTTGTAGTGCAGAGCGGCATAGTGGAGGGTGAGGTCATTTTGCCAGTGTTGGAGTTCTATTTCCCGAGTAACAGAGATATGCTTTTGCAGCGGAGAATCCCCCCCGATGGCCAGGGGCTCTCCAAATACGTCCATCTTTGTAAATATCAGTTTGGGCGAAACGGCTATTTTGTTGACGGCCTGGCGGATGTTCGGCGTTTCCGGTAGGATGACTTGATGATCTTTAAAACTGTCGGCCACGGGAAGGTATTTGCCAAGCGAGCGGTACTGGCCGATCCATACCTGCCCCCTGCTATCCGTATAAAGCGAATTGATGGACCCTCCTCTTTCCCGAAATTGCTGTACTTTTTGGGATTTAGGGTCGAAGGTAGCCGTGAACGGAAAGCCATACCATACCTTTCCCTGATCGTCGATGGTGAGGTCCAGAACATAGGGGTAATTGAGATCCACTTCGCTATTCGGCCCGTCATTGTAATGGGTAAAGGTGTCAGTCTCCGGGTTCCATCGGTTCAGGCCCCCTCCGAAGGTGGCGATCCAGTAGTTGCCAGCTGCATCTCTGTCAATATCCGTCACCCAGTTGTGGCTTAGGCTGTTGGGGTTGGAGGGTTCTGCTTTTAACCAGTGAAAGGCCGCTCGTTGCGGATTGTATTTTAACAGCGGCCCTTCCATGGTGCCTACCCACATCATGCCGGAGCGGTCCTGCAAATACTCCCGCACCCTTGCTACCGGAAAGAAGTCCAGGCCATCCGGCCGGATGTCTATGTTGGCAAGCTTTCCCGAGCGCTCATCATACCAGCCTATGCCGCCCCTTCCTGCAAAACCGGCAATCCATACTTTGCCCTGATCATCAGGCATGATGTCCAGTTGCCCGCTCATCGGGTGGTGCCGGTATTGCTGGTTTTCCGGGTCAAAACTGAAAAAGCCACCGCAGCGGTGCGTGTGTATCCACAGTTTTCCATCCGGGCCTTCTTCAATGCCCGTAAGTTGACAATATTTGTCCTCGAACGTGGCCATGGCTTTCGATTCGAAGTATTGGAAATTGTCCTGCTCCGGGTGCCAGAGATACAGGCCCTGCGTTCCGCCCAGCCAGAGCCTTCCTTTTTTGTCTTTGAGAATGTGATAGATGCGCTCGTCGGGCAAGAGGCCATGTTCGGCGCTTATCCATTCGAAGGGCGCTTTACTGGCGGCGGCGGCATTCAGGTACTCTTCCTCGGGCCTTATCCTGATCAGGCTCTCCTTTTGCATACTGCTCACCCAGATATACCGGCCGTCTTCCTGAATGGAGGTAATGCCGCTGTGGATGGGCGGTAAGCTGTCTTGCGGATTGAATAGATAAGGGATGATCTTTTCTGTTTCCCGGTCGAAGCGAAAGATAGCCGGTTTGTCCGGCCATTCGAAGCCCGAACCGATCCACAGGTCGCCCGTAGGGCCCTCCGTAAGAATGTGCACCCGCATGCCATCATACTGCCGGGCCGCCAGAACGGAGTCCTCTGGTTCATATTGGTAGGATTCAAAACCATAGCCGTTGTACTTGAGCAGGCCCCGCGGCGTGCCCAGCCAGATCAGCCCCAGATGATCCTCCAGGATCTCGAACACCCGATGCTCCGGCATTCCATCCTCATGGCCAATGGCTTCGAAGCGCAGAGAAATGGTGGTGTCTCCCTGGGGTACCTGGCTATGGGTTGCCCGGGGCAGCAGGCTCAATAGAAAAAGCTGGATACAGAAAAGGCGAGTGTAAAAATCGTTGGCCATAAGGGGTAATTGGGCTGAAAAAATCAGGCGAATACCCGATAAATTTACTAAAACCCTTTGATTGTGCCGTTCTTCCCCAAACTCAATTCGGGGATGTACGAATCAATCATCCAACTCCTCCACCTCCCGCTCCGAGAACGTATCCACCACCCCATTGTG
>JAGFJE010000205.1 GCA_024103175.1 Phaeodactylibacter sp. | reverse complement strand
GGTAGATGGCGCCGAATGTTCCGGAGAAGTTGCTGAAGTCCAACTGCCGGTTGATGGTATCCCGGCCCTGAATGCCGACATCCATCCACTGGTAGTCATAACGCAGGCCCCCTTCCAGTTCCAGCGGGAAGGGGTAATTTTTCCAGCGTTCTATCCAGAATGCGCCTGCTGTATAGTTCTCGTAGTTGGGAATGAGCGCTCCGCGGTCGGTCGTATTGGCCTGCCGCATGAAGTGGGCGCCGATGCTGCCTCGCAACAGCCGTATGGGGTCATGCTCCCAGCTCAGCTCGGCGGTATGGGTGGTGATCTCGAACTCGATCTGCGGCTCGTCGAAGTTATCCGGCAGATCGCCGTAGGGGCGGTGGGCGTCGAACTCCTGCCGACGGTTGAACTGCCGGGCCAGTTGCAGCTGTAGTTCGCCCAGTTCGCCGGTTGCCAGGGCACCTTTCCACTTGAGCAGTTCGTGATAAATGCGCTGCTGAGGCCGCCCCAGCTCATAGGTGAAGGCGGCCTCCTGCAGCGGCCGTTCCCGCTCGATGGCGTTCATCAGGTCGGTCAGGTTGCCGATGTGGGAGCCGCTGAAGATTCCCAGGCGAGTATAGAAACGGGAGAAGAACAGCTCGGTGTTCCACTTTTCCTTTTTCAAGCCCAGGGCCCAGGAGAAGTTGAGTTCTTTCACGCCGGTGTTGTCCAGGAAGTAGCTAGGCGTTTGCAGGTTGCCGCCCCGCTTAAGGGTGCCCTGTAGGCGGCCGGTGATCGGCAGCCGGCGGCTGAGTTGTCCTTCCACCATTCCGGATACAATGCCGGTGCGGCCGTTGCTGAGGCCCTGAAGGTTGAGCTCGCCTCCGATGCCGGGCGTTTCGCGAAGAGGGCGGGGTTCTACCAGGATCACCCCTCCGATGGCGTCGGCCCCGTAGCGCACGCTACTCGCTCCCTTAATTACCGTAACCTTATCAGCCAGGAATGGGTCGACCTCCGGGGCGTGCTCGCTGCCCCACTGCTGGCCTTCCTGCCGGACGCCGTTGTTGAGCAGCAGCACCCGGTTGCTGTGCAGCCCCTGAATGACCGGTTTGGCGATGGAGGCCCCGGTATTGAGGGTGGTAACGCCGGGCAGCTTCCCGATGGCGTCGCCAAGCGAGAGCCCCCGTTCGGAACTAAGCTGCTCGGCACTAAGCGTCGTACCGGCGCTCGGGGCCTTCAGCGGCGCCGCCTTCCCTTTTACAACGACTTCATCCATGAAAACACCCTGTGGCTCAAGGATAAAATCCTTTTCCGTATCTTCGGTGAGTGTGATCTGGTGATGAATATGATCACAGTTCACATGCGAACATACGATGGTATACGACCCTTCACAGATATTGTCGATAATATATAGTCCGTTTTCATCGGCCATGGCGCCGACGTCACTGCCTTCGATAGCTATATTGGCAAACGCTATCGGCTCCTGGGTGTGTGCATCCACAACTTTCCCCTTCAGGGTAATATCACAATGTTTTTGCGCATGGAGCACCTGGCCGCTCAGGGCCAGCGCCAGAAGCCATTGCCACTTGAGCAACAGCCTTTTCTTCATGTTTCACCTTTCTTTTCGGTTCAATTGACGATGTCTAAACAAAAAGGGTAAAACAAGGCGGCCCGCGCTCCCGGATGTGGGAGAGAGAAGGATGATTGTGGGAAAAGGAATATTTAAATTGGCTTTCTACCCCAAGAGACGGCATGGAAGTGTATGCCGTCGGGGGCTCCGCTTCCAGAAACTGGGTGTAATGGATAAGGCAGAGGGTGCAGTCGTGGTGCTTCAGCTCTTCGCCGTGGAGGTGCTGGTCATTGCCACTGGCATCGCAGGCAACTATTGCCTCGTGATGATCCAGCAAATGATGGGCATCCCTCATGCCGATGGGCAGGAGGAAGAGGAAGAGCAAACCCAGGCTCCCTGTTAGTCGATATGTATGATGCCTCAGCACTTCTTTGGATAAAAGATACGTGTTCCTGATTAACACCACAAATTAAAGCAATGTTTTTGATATGCCGGTTAATTGTTTTCCCCACTCCCCCCCTCTCCCATTCTCCCTCTCTTTCCAAAATTCTCCCTATCTTCCCGCCAAACAAATCCGGCTTCAACCATGGCTTCCTTCCTCCGCATTTTACCGCTGGCCCTTACTTCTGTACTCTTGTTCTCCACCTGCTCCAAGGAGACAACCGAAGCCCCCATCAACCACCTGCCCGAGATCGACACCCCGCTGGAGATGCTCGCCTATGCCGATTCACTTTTTACCTATACCATCCCGGTAGAGGACATTGATGGAGATGAGGTCTTGGTTACTGTCGAAGGCCTGCCCAGCTGGCTGGCCTTCGACGCCGGCAGCCGCCGGCTGAGCGGCACGCCTTCCCGGCAGAACGAAGGCGCCCGCGAGCTCACCATAACCGCCGATGACGGCAAAGGGCAGCGCAGCCGCAAGCTCACCATCCGGGTGGTGGTGATCCTTTCTTTTCAGGAGAACCTGGACATGCGGGTGCTCCATCACTTTCACCTGTCTACGCCCGGCCTCTTCGGGGTATCGGCGGCGGTGTTCACGCCGGAAGGAGAGCTGTTCACCTCCACGGCCGGCAAGCACAGCTTCTTTAGCGAGGAGGCGGTCAACCCCAACCACAAATACCGCATGGCAAGCGTCTCCAAGGCATTCACCGCCGCCCTGATCCTGAGGCTGGCCGAGGAGGGCCGCTTCACCCTTGACGATAAGCTGTTCGACTACCTGCCCATCGATGGCCTGGAATACGGTGATCAGATCACCATCCGGCAATTGCTGAGCCACACGGCCGGCCTGGTGGACCACCTCAACAGCAACGATTTTTTCACCGGCAGCTGGATGATCCGCACCTGGACGAATGAGGACATCTTCAATTATGCCGTGCAGAAAGGGGCGTTGTTCGAACCCGGCACAGACTATGCCTATTCCAATACCGGTTTCTACATCCTGGGGGCCCTGGCCGAAGAGGTGACGGGCCAGTCCCTGAGCGAGGCGTTCCAGCAATGGATATTCGAACCCCTGGGCCTGGAAAATACCTTGTACGACGACTTCAGCAACCGCACTATTCAGATCGACGGCCTGGCGGAAAATGAACGCGCCTATGCGTATCACCTTTCGGCAGTGGGAGCGGCCGGGGCGATCGTTTCCACCCCTGCCGATGTCGCCCGGTTTGGACAGGCCGTCTACGGCGGGCAATTTCTCACCTCCGCCTCGCTGGAGCAGATGACTACTGACTATGGCTTTGCCGTCGGGGGCGATCATTACGGCCTGGGCACCCGCCTTTGGGACGACCACGGCATCGTCCACCACGGCCATACCGGCGCCCTGATGGATTATCGCACCATCCTGATGTACGTGCCCGCCAAAGGCCTCAGCATCGTTCTGGCCACCAACGACCCGCACAGCCAGTGGTTTAACCTGGTGAATGGCCTGCTGGTAGACATCGTTCAGTTTTACTAAAATGTTAAAGTCAGGGCCGGGGCCCGTATTTTTCTGTAACTAAATGTCGGAAATGACGTTGATAATTTCGTATATATGTATCGGGGTAATTTCGGGATCCTTACCCTAATGTTATTTTTATTTACCCAGTTGTAAAAAAGGCGGCACACATGAAACACATCCGTTGGCCACTTGCAGGCTTTATTCTTACCCTGTCCTGCCTGATCATCGCGATCGCAGACCCGTTCAATACGCCTCCCATCTTCGTGGAGCCGCAGGGCGCCTATATTCAGGCCTTTACGGAGTCGCCTTTTGAGCTGGACATCGAAGTTGAGGACATCGACAACGACGTGCTGAAGGTCACCGCCCACAACCTGCCCGAATGGCTGACCTTTGACCCCTACCTCGTTCAACTGTACGGCAACCCGGAACGGGCGGATAAGGGCGAATATGTGATCACCATCAAGGCCGACGACGGGCGGGTGGTCCGCACCAAAATGATCAGCCTGGACGTCAAGTACGGCCATTCGGTCAAACAACACCTGGATGAAGCCTTTTCCGGGCTCTATAAGGAAGAGACCACCAACCTGCTGGGAGCCTCTGCCGCCATCATTACTCCCGACGGCGCCCTTCACACTTCAACCCAGGGCCGGGCCAACCCCTGGAATAACGAGCCGGTGAGCCCCAACCACCGCTACCGGGTGGCCAGCGTTTCCAAGCTGTTCACCTCCGCCCTCATCCTGCGCCTGGTGGAAGAAGGCCGCCTCCAACTGGATGACAAGCTCTATGATCATCTGCCGGTAGACGGCATCCCCTTTTCCAAAGAGGTGACCATCCGGCAACTGCTCAGCCATACCGCCGGCGTCATCGACCACCTCAACCATCCTTCTTTCTACCGGGGCAACTGGAAATACCGCACCTGGAAACCCAGCGATATCCATTATTTTGCCGCCCGCCGCCGCGCCCGCTTCAAACCGGGCGAAGGCTATGCCTATTCCAATACCGGCTTCTACCTGCTGGGAGAGCTCATCGAGAAGATCACGGAGAAGCCGTTGGCGGAAGCCTACAAAGAATACATTTTCGACCCTCTGGGGCTGAAACAGACCCTCTACGATGACTTCAGCACCCGCCGTAACAAGATCGACAGCCTGGCCGAGAACGCCCGCGCTTACGAATACCACCAATCGGCCGTCGGCGCCGCCGGCGCCATCGTCTCCACGCCCAGCGACATCGCCCGCTTCGGCCATGCGCTCTACACCGGCAAACTGGTGAGCAGCGCCTCCCTGCTGGAAATGATACGGGATATCGGCAATTCTCTCGGTGGCGACCACTACGGCCTGGGCATGCGCCTGTGGGACGACAACGGCGTCATCCACATGGGGCATACCGGCGCCCTCATGGGCTACCGCGCTATCCTCATGTACCTGCCGGAGTACGAAGTGACCATCGCCCTGGCTACCAACGACCGCCACTACAAATGGTACGGCCTGGTGAACGGGCTGATGATGGAAATGGCGGAGTACTATCGGTAAGGGGAAGCCAAATCGGAAGTTGGAACGCTTGCCCGGAAGAGCGCAGCGAAGACGGGGCGGAAATCGGAAGCTCGCCGGCTGGGGGCTGCAAAGGCGGGGCGAAAGCCGTAACAATGAAAGAGAGAATGAACACTGCGCCTCTATTCCCACCCTGGCGCCGGAGCTCATTACCTTCGATACGGCTACTGGCCGTATCAAAGCGATTCCTCCAGCAGCGCTATCATCTCAAGGCACCGTTTTATGGCCTTCTCATGTACCCCGATCTGAATGTTATAGATGCCGAACCAGGCGTAGACGATATTGCGCAGGCGGTGGTCCGTAAGCAATTTGTCGGCATCCCGGCTCATGCTTTCAAAGCTGGCCTCTTCCATAAAGAAAGGTGAGACGTGGTCGCGCACATAGGCCTCCGCGCGCTTATTCTCATCATAAAGGCTCTGGTAGCGATTGTAATGCTCGGTGATCCGGTTCCGCACTTCAAAATCCGCAATGAGTTTCAGATCTCCTGAATTGGTAAGGGTCAGGTAAGTGATCTCATGCGGCACGAACGAAGGCATACCGCGCAGGTCGCGAAAGATTACGGTGGGAATGGTATCCCGGCCGGGCAACTCCCGGTGAAAATGGGCAATGACTCCCTGAGCAACCTTCACACGTTCTTTCAGGAAAGCAAGATGATCTTCCAGTTCTTTCCGGTCTGCCTCGATGTCTTCCTTGAGGCTGGCCAGATACTGGCGCTCCAGTTTTTGTTCCTGGCGCGACTGCGCCCAGTTGTTCAGGGAAAAGGCAATAAGGATGCCGGCGGTGACGATGGTAAGCTCGCCGAGGGCGTATTTCCAGTTGATCTTCATGGTTAGAGGTTATTTGTTGTTGGTTAATTGTTTTCCGGGCAACGATTAACCAACAACTAACAACAAGCCTACCGCTCCATACCGGCTTCCACCATTCCCAGCTGATACAGCAGGAACCGCGTCCGGAACTCATAATAATCGATCAGCTGGTCCGTCGACTGGCCGGAGCCGTGGCCGCTGTCGTAGTTGATGTAGAGGAACACGGGGTCTATCTGTCCGGGGTTGTTCTGCAGGGCGGCGACGAACTTCTTGGCGTGCAGCGGGTCCACCCGGGAGTCGTTCTCGCCGGCGATGACCAGCGTCGTGGGGTGGTTGACGCCCATGCGGATGTTGTGGTAGGGCGAGTACTGCAGGATGTTCTGGAAATCTTCTTTTTTGTCCGGGTCGCCGTACTCGGGAATCCAGTAGCGGGCGATGAGGAATTTGTGGTAGCGGATCATGTCGAGCAGGGGCACGGCACAGACGGCTGTTTTGAACAGGTCGGGGCGTTGGGTGAGCACGGCGCCGACCAGCAGGCCGCCGTTGCTGCCGCCTTCCATGGCCAGCTTGTCGGTATTGGTGTAGCCCTCCTTGATCAGGTATTCGGCGGCGGCAATGAAGTCGTCGAAGGTGTTCTGCTTTTTGAACAGCATGCCGTCTTCGTGCCACTTTTCGCCGAACTCATCGCCTCCTCTGAGGCCTACCTCGGCATAGACGCCGCCCCGGTTGATGAACATAGCGCGCAGCCCCACGAAGGAGGGCGAGATCCCAATATTAAACCCTCCGTAGCCGTAGAGCAGGGTGGGGTTCTTGCCGTTCAGCTCCAGCCCTTTTTTGTGCACGATGAAGATGGGCACCCGGGCGCCGTCTTTGGAGTGGAAGAACTCGATGCGGGCTTCGATGTCCTCCGTATTGACCGGCACCTCTTGCTCGTAGAAGAGTTCCCATTCCAGTTCGTCGCTGTTCAGCTTTCCGGGGTCGAGGCGGTAGATCCTGGAGGGGCTGGTGAAGGTGCTCAGGCCCGCGAAAACGGCGTCGACATCCCGGTTGTAGCTCACCCAGGAGATGTTGCCGACCTCCGGCGCTTCTACCTCTTTGATGAATTTGCCGTCGAGGGTATAGAGGCGCAGGCGGCTGAGCACGTCCTTTTTTTCCTGGGTGATGAGGTAATCGTCGGTGACGGTATAGCCTTCCAGTACGATGTCCTCCCGTTCGGGGAGGAGCGTTTTCCAGTTTTCGAAACCCGCCCGGCCCTTATCGGCCACCATCAGCTTGAAATTGGGCGCTTCGTGGTTGGTGTAGAAGTAGATCTTGTCGCCGATGGCGTTGGGCGAGGCGCGGAACTTCTGGTTGGAATAGATCTCCACCGGCTCTTCATCCGAACCGATCGGTTTCATGCGGAGAGAATGGGTGGCGTAGAAGTCGCCCTCGCTGAAGAAGGTCAGGTCGCTGTAGCGCGTATCGAAAACAGAGGCTACGTTCTTGGCATCTGCGGGGACGAGCAGGGCCACATCCTCGCTGCGGGGGCTGCCGATCTTGTGGAGACGCACCTCCACCGGTTTCTGCTGGTCGATCATCTCCTGGGTGCGCACCCAGAGATAGGCGTGTTTCTCATCTTTGGTCCAGGAGAAGCCGCGCAGGCCTTCTATGGGTTCGCCCAGCACCTCGGCGGTTTTGGTGTCGATGATGTAGTAGGTGCTGATCTCCGCTCCTTTGGATTGCACGCCGACGGCCACCTTATCCGCCTTCTGGGTAAAGTCCCGGCCGGTCATGGACGTCTTGCCGGAGGGGTCCAGCTTTTCCGGGTCGAACAGCAGGATATCCTCCCCGTCGATGCGGGTGTAGAGCTTGGACTGCTTGTCGCCCTTTTTGCGGATGGTGAAGAACTGCCGGTCGGCGACCAGCTGCATCGGGCTGATGATGTCGCGGTCGATGTAGGCCTGTATCTCATCGCGCAGGCCCGGGAGCATGGGATAGGCGCCGTTGATGTAATCGAGGGTGGCCTCGTGCTGGGCGCGGCTCCAGTTCTGGACCTTGGGGTCTTTTTTGTCTTCCAGCCAACGGTAGGGGTCGGCCAGGTAGTAGCCGTGCAGGGTGTCTACAACAGTGTGTTCATCAGTTTTCGGGAAAATGAATTGTGCATCAGTTACATTCATCGTCATCAGTGCAAAAACAGTTACCAGGGTGGATTGTAAAATTGTACGTTTCATGAGGGGGAATGGTTTTGATTTGGTGGAGTGTAAATTTAGGTAATGTTCGGGCAGGAAGAAATAGAAATTTATACGATTATTGGCTATTAATGGACAAACAGCGCAGCCCTGTGAACTAGTGGAGCTTTTTCACAGGGCCGGGCTAAATGCGGCTTTGGGCCGAAATATTTCTGTGCATCAGGGAGGATGTGATCATTTGCCCACGGCAACCTTGCTTACCTGTATAGCATTTCCTGCCTCCAGCCGGCAGAAATATACACCCGGCGCCAGGCCATGAGCGTTGAAATTGGCCTCGTGGGGCCCGGCAGGCAGGGTTTCTTCCAGCAGAGTGGCTACTTCCTGCCCCTGAGCGTTGAACACTTTAAGAGATATCCGGCTGCGCTCCGCCAACTCGAAGGGTATGGTGGTGGCCGTATGGAACGGGTTAGGGAAGTTTTGCCGCAGCGTCAGCGGTTCGGAAGCATGTACAGGGCCGTTTTCCAACGCACTGATGAGGCTGGAGGACCGGAACAATCCCCTACTGTGTACTCCGGCGTAGAGCCTGCCGTCAGGCCCCATGCCTATGGAGCGGACCCCTTCTAATGGGTTGAGTTCCATCGCCAGGCCATCGTTCAGAGGGGCCCAACTGCCGCCATTGTCTGCAGAATGATAGATGCCGCCTGTTGTTGCCGCAAAGATGTCCTGCGGCCCGGCGAGTAGCAGGACATTAATGCTGCCGTCTGCGCCCAGGGCTTCTCCCAGGTCGATGAGGGTTTCCCAGCTTTGGCCGCCGTCCAAAGACCTGTAGATCACAGAGCTCCCATAATATGTGCCGGCGTACATAGTCCCGTCTTCGTCAGTGGCCATACAACGGATAGACGCTTCCCAATCCGTCAGGGAAGAGGAAACCCAGGTATGGCCATTGCTCACAGACCGAAAAATGCCATCATCCCTGCCGGCGGCAATGGTTCCATTCGGGCTGATGGCCATTCCCAGCACACCGATCCCTACGGAGCTGGATGGTAAACCCAACGACTTCTTCTGCCATCCTTGTCCATCCTCATAGCGAAAAACGAATCTGTAAGGGTAGGTGCCGGCATAGATGCTGCCGTCCGGGTGGAAGGCCAGGCTGGTGATTTCCTCTGCTTCCATTTCGGGGATCTCGGCAAGTAATTCCCAATGGGCGCCGTTATCTTCAGAACGCCAAAGTGCCCCTTGTATGGCAGCAATAACAGCTCCATCTGCATTATTGGCCACCAGAGCGCCCAACCTGACTTCCGGCAGATCGGTGGAATGCCAGTGCTCACCGCCGTCAGGACTGTATCGGATGCCTTGAAATTCTACCGCTCCCCAAAGGGTTCCATCCTCGGAAAAGGCGATGCCGTTGACGGTAGTTCCTATAATGCCATTATTGGAAGGGGCCCAGTTCTCTCCATTGTCGATAGATTGCATCAGGCCCGAAGGCTACCGTCATCAATTTTGTAAACAGCCGAAGCGAAACTCTCACCGGGCAGTCCGTTTCCTGTCTTAGTCAATTCTGCTTCACCGTTCACCCAACGGTAAAGGCCATCGAAGCCGGGAACGAGCAATGTATCTTCGCCGATCATAGCCATAGAATTAACAGCGTAGGGATATTCCTCGCCGTCAAAATTTCCCACCAGATCGCCAATTTGCGTCCAGCCGCCGGCCTGGCTCCCGGAGATAAAAACACCTCCTTCCTGGCTGCCCGCAAAGATATGCCCCAGGCTGTTGGCCGTAATGCTTATGGGAGTATGCCCGTCCGTAAACGGTAAAGGGCTCCAGCTGGCTCCATTATCTGTGGAATGCATAAATTGACCTGAGGCGAGGATAAAAAGTTCTCCATTCTGTCCCTCTTCGATCATTCTTATCATTCCTCCGGGCGGCCCCTGGGTTTTCTCCCAAAAGGAAGGCTGGGCATGGGAATAAACAGGGCTTAATAGCCAGGCGAGGGCGATAGCTAGTGTCTTGGGCATTAAATAAGGGGAGAATAGCGCGAGGTTATTTTCCCGCCAGACAAGGCGCGAGGAAGAAGCATAGCCGGAGCTACGTGACTGACGAGCAACGCCGTATGGTGGGAAAAGAGCCCGC
>JAGFJE010000187.1 GCA_024103175.1 Phaeodactylibacter sp. | reverse complement strand
AACCAATTGGGGTTGTCGGCGGGCGCTCCCCGGCGGAACCGGGAGAGGAAGGCCTCCACTTTTTTCTGGAATTCCGCTTCCCCCATCTCGCTTTTCAGTTCGAGGTAGTATTGCATATCGCGGGTTTCCAGGTAGAGTTTTTCGAGCCATTGGTAGCGGGCGGTGCGGTCGCCGGTTGCGGCGGCAATTTTCACCAGCCATTCTTTCCACCGATTGGCCCGGCGGGGCAGTTTGCTCTTGATGTCCTGGAAGATGCCCCCTTCCGCCATCCGGCGGGCGTCGTCATAATCGCCGGCGGCAAAGGCCTGCTCGATGGCCGTTTGGCGGAAAGAGGCAAAATACAGGTTCTTCCGCAGAAAAGCCCGGGCCTCTTCCGGGCCGCGCCATTTTTCCAACAATTGGAGATGAAGTTTTGCCGCCTCTTCGGCCTCATACTCCCGGGAGTAGCCATCCCCATCCTTTTGGACGGTGACGGCGGCGAGTTTTTCCATCAGCCGCTCGGCCTGCTCATGGTTGCGTACGGCGCAGGCGGCCAGTTGGCGCCAGTTATCCTCCCACCATCCCCGATATTCCAGCTTATCGGATTCTTTGAGCGCCAGGTTGAAGATGTAGGCCACCACCCTTTCCGGGATTTCGAGCGCTTCTGCACAAAATTCGGCCAAGGTGGAAAAAGCATATTTCACCGTGTCGCCCATGCCGCCGCCAGAATCGTCGGCGTCCTTAATCGCCTCCGAGAGCTGGCGGATGGCCTCCTCGCAGGCGTACACCACCTGCATCTCCCCGCCTTTTCCGACGTACTGGCGTGTATCGTACAGCAGGCCGAACACATCCGAGCCCAGCCGGCTGGCATTGCGGTAGTCTATCCACCAGTCTCTGTCGCCGGAGCGGGCTTCGATGAAGGAGCGGATCAGGGTTTGAAAGTGCTCCCGGCCGGGGTCGCGGATCAGGTGGGCGTATTTGGTGAGGAGGTGGGCGCGCACCTCGTCGTGCCGCTGCGCAAAGAACTGCAGGAGCTGGCGCATTTCTTCCTCCGGCAGTTGTTTCAGGATCTCCGGCACGGGCTCCCGGCTTTCTTTACCGGCCATCTCCGCTCCCCGCGCCGGATCATTTTCCAACTCCCGCACTTCAAAGAGCAGGGCCGCCACATGCTTACAGAGGGGGCCGTAATCGTACGGGCAGTCGCAGGACCAGGAGTCCACCTGGCCGTCGTGAGCCGTTACGGTTGCCTCGTAAGCTTCGGTTCCATAAACGGTGGCGATATAGGTATCGCCGTCGCGGGCCAGATTGGCTACGGCGCCGCCCTCGTAGTAGTCGAGCCCTCGGCCGAGGATACTGGAGGGGAGGTGTTGTTCGAAGGTGAGTAAGGGGAAGCTCATGTGTTGACAGATGGATGATCAAAAAAATCCGGGTTGTAACACATGAAGGTAGGGGAAAACTTATGATTTTTGATGTGTGATTTTTGATTTTCGATATGCCCTCCGCAGGCTACACTAAGTTGACAGCCCATTGGAGTACCTCAAAAAACAAAAATCACACATCACGACTCAAAAATAATGGTACAGGGATAGCTCAGTAGCGTCAATCCCGAAAATCCTGTCCACCCTGTGAAATAATCGGGCGTTCCTGCCTGTTTCACAGAGTAAATCCTGTAAATCCTGTCATCCTGTCACATTTTCTTCACGTTGCCGCTGCCGACCACGCTCTTCGTCACTTTCGGTTCGCCCTTGTAGCCGACGTCGCCGCTGCCGGCGATGGACACTTCCAGGGCTTTCATTTCGCCGACCTTGGCGTCGCCGCTGCCGGCGATGCTCACGTCACATTTGTTGCCGCTCAAGCCGGAGGCTTTCACATCGCCGCTGCCGGCGATGCTGACCTTTACGTTTTTGGCCTTGCCGGCGATCTCGATGTCGCCGGAGCCGCCGATGGACAGGTCGAGGTCGCCCATCTCATTGAATTCGTCTTTTACGATGATGGAGCCGGAGCCGCCGATGGCCAGCCCGGAGATGTTGGGCATGGTAACGTAGACAATGACGCCGCTACCCTTCCAGGCACGCAGTTTTTCATCGCGCTCGATGTTGAGGCTGCCATTCTTGGTTTCGATGACCATCTTGTCGATGGCATCGGCCGGGCCTTCCACTTCGACCTTATTGGCGCCTTTCATCACATGGACCGTGACGGGCAGGCCGAGGCCGATGGAAGTAAATTCTTCGGTTTCAATGGTTTTTCTTCCCTGGGCAAACAAGGTGGCGGTAGCCAGAAGGCTCAGGGCCAGCATCATAATGGGCCATTTTTTCATACGTGCGAATATTTTAGTGAAACAGATTAAGAGATTTCGGTTCTAATGACACGATAATGGGCAAAGCGTTGCTTAAAGGAAGCGACAGATCCATCATCTTTTGAAATTACTGGATCAGAAACTATGATTATTGGACGACGATGAACGGGCAGAGGTTACATCTATCCTAAGGTGGGTGCTTCGTTTGGAGTGCGGAACGAAGATACGATTTACCCGTCAATTCTTCAATGCGGCGAAGGCGGCAATAAAGTTTTCTCTTTTGAATGCCCCTAAAACCAACTTAAAAAAATAAATTTAGTGTTCAAAATAAACGAAAAATCAATGGCAGACACACAACTCAGCAAGCGCCTGTTGTCCCTCGACGCCTTTCGCGGCATCACCATAGCCGGCATGATCCTGGTCAACAACCCCGGTAACTGGGGTTCGGTTTATCCTCCCCTGCTGCACGCCAAATGGCACGGCTGCACGCCAACCGACCTGGTCTTTCCGTTTTTCCTGTTCATCGTTGGGGTAGCTATACCGCTGGCGCTGAGCAAATACCGGGGGCAGCCGCAATCTGAGCTGGTCCGGAAGACGCTGTTGCGGGCGGCCATTCTCTTTGGTTTAGGGTTGTTCACAGCGGCTTTCCCCAATTTTGGCATGGCGGAAGATACGCCTGCTTCCCGCCGGGCCCTGCATTACATTCTGCTTTCCGTATTCACTATATCCATTTTTTCCCGGGCGGTATGCCTCGGGCAGAAACCGCAGCAAATGCTCTGGGCCCGGCGTTTTCTCTACCTGGCCCTTGGTTCCGCCCTGGCCATGGCCGTTACGGGTTGGGGGATCTATGATTTCAGCCACCTGCGCATACCGGGCGTTCTTCAGCGCATCGCCATCGTTTATGCCATCTGCGCTTTGCTGTTCCTGCGCGCCGGCTGGCGAGCCCAGCTCTATATCGGCATCGGCCTGCTGCTGTTTTACTGGGCGCTGATGGCCCTTGTGCCTGTTCCCGGCGGCTACCCGCCCAACCTGGAACCCGAAACCAACCTGGGCGCCTGGCTCGACCGCCTGATCCTCGGCTCCAACCACCTGTGGAGCCAGTCGAAGACCTGGGATCCCGAAGGGCTGCTAAGCACCCTGCCGGCCATCGTTACCGGCATCACCGGCATGCTTACCGGAGAGTGGCTGCGCACCCCGCGCGGCCCTTACCACAAAACCACCGGCATGCTGGCGGCCGGCGCCCTGCTGGCGGCGCTGGGGCTGGTATGGGGCCTGGCCTTCCCCATCAACAAGCAAATCTGGACGAGCTCCTACGTCGTATATACCGGCGGGCTGGCCCTGCTCTTTCTCGGCGTGGTGTACTGGCTGATCGATATCCTGGACTACCGGCGCTGGGCGAAGCCGTTCGTCGTCTACGGCACCAACGCCCTCTTCGTGTACATCCTCTCCGGCTTCGTGGCCAAGCTGATGTATACCGTAGGATGGGAAACCGCAGACGGCGGGCGGCAGACGATAAAGGGCTGGGTATATGACAACCTGTTCACCCCCTTCTTCTCGCCGGTAAACGCCTCGCTGGCCTTCGCCATTACCAATGTTTTGGCCCTGCTGGTGCTGGCGTGGGTGCTGTACCGGAACCGGGTGTTTATTAAAGTGTAGTCGAAGGCGGAAATCGGAAGTCGGAAGTGGGAAGCCGCAGCCAGGAGGCTCCTTCCGACTTCCGACTTCCGACTTCCCACTTCCGCCTTCCCACTTCCGATTTCCCCCTATTCCTTCACATACGTCCCGTCAAAAATCACGTTCCAGTTTTTCCCTTGATCTTTGGACATCTGCCATAGCTGGCGGACGGTTTCCTCCTCCGGGCTGTAGTGGAAGGCCAGGTCAAATAGGATGTGTTCGCCTTTAAGGGTTGTTGTCTCACCGTACAGCTGCATGACGTCGCCCTCGCGGCGGCCCGAGAAGTGGTAGGTGGCGCCCGACTGGTCAACCCACACCTGATTCCAGGTAGAATCGACGGGGTTGTAGGTGTTGAAGCTTTTGCCCTGCCAGCCGGAAGCGCTCGTCCAGTTCTCTTCGATCACGCAGGAGCCGAGAATTTGGCGGACGGAATTATGGCCGGCCAGGGTATCGGTCCCGGTTTTGTAAACCGCCCATTCTCCCACCCAGAAGTCGAACTGGCGGTGGGCTTCCGTACTGCAGGGCTGCTGATCTTGTGCCGACAAGGTTTGGGCCAGGATAAAGAGGGTGATGCTTACAAGAACTCGCATGGTTTTTAGGGTGAAGGTAAGCCTTTGGGGAGGCCGGACGTTTATTCTTATAAAAATTGCCTAATTTCAATGTCTTGCCTGAAACCACCATTTTGTTTATCTTTAGTTTTTATGCAACAAGATATGGACGACAGCAAAACTGTAGAAAGAGTTGAAATTTCAACTCAAAAGCACCGCTTCACCGTGGAGGAGTATCACCGTATGGGAGATGCTGGTGTGTTCGATGAAACGCGCGTAGAACTCATAGATGGAGAAATATATGATATGAGCCCTATTAACAGCCCCCACGCCGGCACTGTCAAATTTTTGAACCGGCTTCTTAACAAATGGTTGGGAGATAAATACATCATAGGTGTCCAGGATCCTGTGACGCTTGACAATTTTTCTGAGCCTGAGCCGGACATCGCTATCCTGAAAATGCGGGAGGACTTTTATACAGGTTCCCATCCCCAGTCCGAAGATGTGATACTCATCATAGAAGTGGCGGACTCCTCACTGGAGACAGACAAACGCGTCAAACTTCCGAAATATGCCAAGGCTGGCATACATGAAGTATGGATTATGGACATAAATGAGCAGTGTATCGAGATCCATACCCAGCCCTGGGAAGATACCTACCGGAACAAAAATACTTACCTGCTGAACGAAACCATGGAAACAGCTCTGTTCGGGTCTGTTGCAGCGAAAGATCTTTTCCCAAAAAGAAGATTCTAACCATAAATACAACACAGGCTTGACAAGTCTCGGCAATAGGGGAGCCCTGCGGGTAGACTTTTCAAGCCTACACCTCCGCCAGGTATTCGTGCACAAACTTGATGGCCATCGACCCCTCCCCCACCGCCGAGGCCACGCGGTTCATCGCTCCCGAGCGCACATCGCCGGCGGCGAAAATACCGGGCTGGCAGGTTTCCAGTAAGAACGGTTCTCTTTCCTTTTTCCATATTTTTGGGAAGTTCTCGTCGGTTATCAGGTCTCTTCCGGTTTTGATGTAGCCTTTGGGGTTGCGCAGGATGTTATTGCCCAGCCAGTCGGTGAAGGGGCGGGCGCCGATGAAAATGAACAGGGCGTCGGCATCCGCCGCGTAGGTGGAGCCATCTTCCAGGTTCTCGATCGTCAGGCACTGCAGGTGGCCGTCCCCCAGGGATTCAACCACCTGGCGGCGCCCCTGCACTTCGATATTGCCGATGTTGTTGATCTGGTCGATGAGGTAGGAAGACATGGACGAGGTAAGGTCTTCCCGGCGGATCAGGATGGTGACTTTTTCGGCAAACTGCGAGAGGTAAACGGCGCCCTGGCCGGCGGAGTTGCCCCCACCGACAATGAATACTTTTTTATCGCGGCAGGCGTTGGCCTCGGTCATGGCGGCGCCGTAGTAAATGCCGGCGCCGGTGAAATCTTCAACGCCTTTGGCGGGCAGCTTGCGGTAGTCGACCCCGGTGGTGATGATTACCGCTTTGGTGTTCACTTTGGAGCCGTCGCCAAGGTGAATGGTTTTATAGGCGCCCTCCACCTCAATACCCGTCACTTCCTGGGGAGAGAGGAATTCGATGCCGAAGCGGGTGGCCTGGGAGATGGCCCTGCGGGCGAGGTCGGACCCGCTCAGCCCTTTGGGAAAGCCCAGGTAGTTCTCGATGCGGGAGCTGGTGCCGGCCTGGCCTCCGGGCGCTCTTTTCTCTACCAGGAGGGTCTTCAGGCCTTCGGAGCCTCCGTAGACGGCCGCCGCCAGGCCCGCCGGGCCGGCGCCGATGATGACTACGTCGTAGAGTTCCGACTTGGCGGTGGGCTGCAGGCCCACGCGGGCGGCCACTTCCGTGACCGGAGGGTCCGCCAGGGCGGCGCCGTCCTCGAAGAAAATGGCGGGCAGGTTCTTCGGTTCTATGCCGTGCAGGTGGAGCAGTTCCTGAGCTTCCGGGCTGGTTTCAATGTCGAGCCACTGATACGGCATCAGGTTGCCCGCGAGGAAGTCTTTGAGGGTATGCGATTTGGGAGAATACGGATACCCCACCACCCGTATGCCGCGGAAAGGGGGGCGGTAGCCTGCCTGCCACTCGTCCAGCAGGTCATTGATGACCGGGTAGAGGCGCTCGGCGGGCGGGTCCCAGGGTTTCATCAGGTAATAATCGAGCTGTACGTCGTTGATAGCCTTGATGGCGGCGTCGGTATCGGAATAGGCGGTCAGCAGGATGCGCCTGGCGTTGGGATAGATTTCCCTGGCCTGTTCCAGAAAGTCGACCCCCAACATCTCGGGCATGCGCTGGTCGGAAAGGAAGAGCGCCACTTCCTCGCCCTTTTTCTTTAGCTCTGCCAGAGACGCAAGGGCTTCCTTTGCCGAATCGGTGCTGATGACCCGGTACTCGCTTTTGTATTCGGAGCGCAGGTCCCGCTTCAGAGAACGCAGCACTTGTGGGTCGTCGTCAACGGAAAAAATGATGGGTTTTCTTTCTTCTGACATGGATTCGTTATTCGTTGATTCGTTGCCCGTCTCCTTCGGAGCCGGGTAAAATTCGTTATTCGTTGGGGTGCGCCCCGCCTCATTCATTCCCTCATTCCCTCATTCCTTCATTCCTTCATTCCTTGCCGTGCGACATAAAGTCATAGATCAAAAAACGACATAAAGTTCTATAACAAGCATTGATTATCAATTGATTATATATTTTAAAACAAATATTTATTTATGTGTTAATTACTGAATATCAATGATTTAATTTTAAAAAACTTGTAAGTCGTTGATATTCAGTGGTGATATAGATCTTTATGTCGCACGGCATTCCTTCATTCCTTCATTCCCTACCATAAGCCGGAAAGCAAAGGCTGAACGTCGTCTTCCCCGGCCGGGATTCCACGTCGATCCTGCCCTTATGGCGGTTCACGATCTTTTTGACGATATCCAGGCCCATGCCGGTGCCTTCCCCCATGGCTTTGGTAGTGAAGAAAGGCTCGAAGATGCGGGTCTGAATGTCTTCGGGAATGCCGGAGCCATTGTCGGTAATGTCGACGCGCACATATTCGCGGTCCGGGTAAGTATCCACGGCCAGGATGCCGCCCTGGCCCATGGCATCGATGGCGTTGACGATGAGGTTAGTCCAGACCTGGTTGAGTTCGCCGGCGAAGCCGTTGACTTTCGGCAAGCCCGGATCGAGGTTTTTCACCAGCTCGATATTTTTCGATTTAATTTTGTGTTTGAGCATGGTCAGGGTAGAATGCAGGCCCTCGTGGACATCGACGGGCTCCATGGCCACCCCCCGGTCCATGTGTGAGTAATCCTTTATGGACTTTACCAGGTTGCTGATGCGGTTGGACGCCTCCTGTATCTCATTCACGAGGTTTTCCAGGCTAAGCGTGCTTTCCAGCCACCACATGATGGGGCCGATGGGATCGTCGCCGACGATGTCGTGGATATTATCCAGGTCATCGGCGGTCACCCCAAAATCGACAAAGGTCTCGGCAATATCCTCTCCCTCTTCAATACCGTGATCTTCCAGCCAGTCGGTAATGTCATCCATGAGTTCTTCCCGCTCCATCAGGGAAAGGCCCAGGCTTTTGGCCTGTTCGATCCGGGAAAACAATATGGCGTTCACCCGGTCCGTCTGTTCCGGAGTGATGCGCATGGTGATGACGGACTTGAATTTTTCGGGGGAGGCATGGACTTTTTTGTACAGTTCTTCCGCGTTGCGGACCATGGCGGAAGCGGGGTTGTTGAGTTCGTGGGCCAGCCCGGCGGAGAGCTTCCCCAGGGCCATGAGCTTTTCATTCTGGAATTGCATGGTGGTGAAGTCCCGGACGCGGTCGCTCATCGCCGCCACCAGGGCCTGGGTCAGCTCATAACTGACGTTAACCATTTCCGTGAAGTACTTTTTATGGAGTTCCAATGTATAGGTAGGCTCCAGGGCTTTGCCGGTGGCGCGGGCCTCTTTCATCCGGGAAAAGGGAAGCACCCCCGTGATGTACCCCGCCTCCCAGACGCCCAGTTCCCGGGTTTCCCCTTTCTGCTCCAGGAGCACGACATAGCGCCCCTGCAGGATGGCCTGCATGTGGTCGACGGCCTGGCCGGGCTGAAAGAGGAACTCTCCGGTGTCATATCGCTTGTAGTCCGACTTGTCGATCACCCATTGCAGGGCTTGCGGGCTGATCCCTTCAAAGGTTTCAAAAGATTGGAGGATGGAGAGCAACTCCGGGGTTTTGGGCAGGGTCTTCATGGATCAATTGAAGTGGTTATAGAATGATTATACAACCAAAGTAAAAAATAGTTGTACAGAACCTTAGGCCGGGGGCTGGCGTTTCCCATTTTATGGATCTTTTTCGGCGAACCCTACTGGTTTTTTTAAGCATCCTCGGCCTGGGCTGGCTCTCTTTGCAGTTTCCCCTTTACGAATATCTGGGTATGGCAGGCATCTTGTTGCCCGGCTTCCTTTTCGGGCTGCCTTTTTCGGTTGTGAACTTCAGGGGGCGGCAAAAGAAGATCAGGGGCGCAATCGCCACCACCCTGTTTGCCACCGTTTCCATTGTGGCGGGCTTTCTCCTGGCGTTTTCCTTCGGCCCGGAAGGCGCCGGTTCGGAAGGCATGAAATATGGGCTTTTGCTGGGTTTCAGCTGTGCGGCGCCGCTCACCATCCTGATCTTTGCCGTTTACGGGCTCTCCTGGCCATTCGCGCTGCTGGCGATAGTTCTGGGCAGCCTCCTCCCTGCCCTTGCCGGGTTTGAGGAAGCCGGAGAAACGCATGCGAAGCCGGAGTTCTTTGCCTACTTCTGGCTGGCGGTGATGGGTGCGGTGTATACCCTGGGGGTGAGAAAGGAATGAAGGAATGAGGGAATGAAGGAATGAAGGAATGAATGAAGGAATGAATGTGGCCGCTCAATCATTCCTTCATTCCTTCAATCAATCAAAAAATATATTCATGAACCACGCTCAGGAACTCGGTACCCGGCCCATGGGGCAGTTGCTGGCCAAGATGGCCGTCCCTGCCTCGGTGGGCATCCTGGTGATGTCTATCTACATGATCGTCGACACCATCTTTGTCGGGCGCTGGGTGGGCACGCTGGGTATTGCCGCCATAACGGTGGTCATGCCGATCACTTTTTTCATTTCCAGCATCGGCATGGCCATCGGCGTGGGCGGCAGTTCCATCATTTCCCGGGCGTTGGGTGGAGAAGACAACCGCAAAGCCTGCCACACCTTCGGCAACATGGCCAGCCTGACGCTGCTGATCGTGATCAGCGTCATGCTGGCGGGCGCATTTTTGAAAGAACCCATTCTGAACCTGTTCGGCGCCAACGGCGACATCATGGAGCCGGCCATCGTTTACTTTGATATCATCCTGCTCGGCGTGCCCGGCCTGGCCTGGGCCATGATGAGCAACAATGTGATGCGGGCCGAGGGGCGCCCCAAGATGGCCATGCTCACCATGCTGGTGCCGGCGGTGGCCAACCTGGTGCTGGACCCCATCCTCATCATCTGGCTGGACATGGGGCTTGCGGGCGCCGCCTGGGCTACTACCATTTCCTATTACCTCAGCGCGGCATTTGCCCTGTGGTTTTTTCTTTCCGGCAAATCGGAACTGCGCCTGTTCCGCAGCAGTATGATCCTGGAGGCGCCGCTGGTCAGGGAGATCTTCAGCATCGGCTTTGTAACCCTCGCCCGGCAGGGCACCATCAGCCTGCTGACCATTGTTCTCAACAACACCCTTTTCCATTACGGCGATGAACTGGCGGTGGCGATCTACGGCGTCATCAACCGGGTGATGATGTTTGCCAACTTCCCGGTGCTGGGCATCACCCAGGGCTTTCTACCCATTGCCGGGTACAACTACGGCGCTAAAAAATGGGGGCGCGTCCGCAACATCATCAGCTACTCCATACGCTCCGGCACCCTCATCGCTCTCGGCCTGTTCACCTGCATCATTCTTTTCTCGGAACAGATCGTCAGCCTGTTCACCAACGACCCGGAACTGCTCGCGGAAGGGCCCTCCGCCCTCATCCTGGCCTTCCTGGCCACCCCACTCATTACCGTGCAATTGATCGGCGCGGCTTATTTTCAGGCGATAGGGAAGGCCAAACCCGCCCTGTTCCTCACCCTCACCAAACAGGGGTTCTTTCTCATTCCTTTCGTGCTCCTGCTCCCCCGTTTCTTCGGGCTGGACGGAATCTGGTACGCATTCCCCGTGTCCGACGTGCTGGCGGCAGCGGTTACCTACGGCTACCTCCGTATGGAAATGCGGAAGAAACTGGATGTGGCGGTGCGGAAGGAGGAGATGGAGATGGCGGGGGTGAAGGAGTGAGGGGGAGATGGGGTGATGGGGAGGAGCCGTATCGTTACATTCATAATGATTACAAAAATAACGATTATTTTTGTAATCATTATGAATGTAATCAACTATCCTCTGCTCCAACCAATCAGTTCCTGGCTTGTTTTAATTGATAGGGTGCGTGTTTTCCCGCCACATCATCTGAATTTGAGCTACCTGGCTTCAACAAAGCGTTTGAAAACTGACTTTTCATTGAATTCGTACCCTGGGATGTTAACAGGATACCTTATCTTTAGCTAAAATCATTCGGCCATGAAAAACCTAACTGCATTATTGCTCTTCATGGGATTAAGTTGCGCTCTGCCGGCTCTTGACGCCAGTGTTTCCTATGCAACGTTTAAAAGCCCTTCCCAAAGCTACGTTGAGATATACCTGCATGTTGCAGGCAGGTCTGTCACATATCAGCCCATAACCGACTCCACCTACCAGGCTGGGGTAGAAGTGATCATCCTCTTCAAACAGGGAGATGAGATCGTCAAGTTTGACAAATACGCCCTGAACAGCCCGGAGGCCAAAGGCCCGATCGACTTCATCGACCTGAAACGCTACGGGTTGAAGGATGGCCAGTATGAACTGGTCGTTGCCGTCAAGGACCTCCACCGCCCGGAAAACGGCAAAGAATTCAAGACGGAAATCGTGTTCGACTACAGTACCGATGAATTGCAGCAATCCGGCGTAGTTCTGCTGGCTTCCTATCAGCGTTCCGACGACCCTTCCAACGCCTTTGTCAAGAGCGGGGTACAGATCGAACCGCTCCCCTACAATTTCTACAGCCGCCACGCCTCCTCCCTGATCTTTTACAATGAGATCTACAATGCCGACAAGATCCTCGGAGAAGACTTCCTGGTGAGCTATTCCATCGAGAAACTGGAAGACGGCAATCCGGAAATGGTCATGATCGGGCACAAGCGCCAGAGGGCTCAGCCCATTGTGCCGCTGCTCGTGCAGATGGACATCAGCCAGGTGCCCTCCGGCAACTACAACCTCGTGGTAGAAGTGCGCAACCGCGCCAAAGAACTGCTCAGCCGCAAGCGCATCTTCTTCCAGCGCAGCAACCCCTTCCTCGACCAGGAACTGGAAACCCTGCAACTGGCCGCCAACGTCAATATCGAAGAGGAATTCGTCCAGAAACTGACGCCCGAAGAGCTGGAATACAGCTTGCGCGCCCTGACGCCCAAACTGCCGCAGGGTGACGTAGACCTGGTCAATGCCATCGTCCGCAACGACAGCATCAATGCCCAGCGCCTCTACCTGTTCAGCTTCTGGGCCAAGGAAAGCCCCAACAACCCGGAATTCGCCTATCAGAAATACATGGAAGTGGCCCGGGCGATCGACCAGCAGTTCGACTCCGGCTTCCGCCACGGCTTCGAGACCGACCGCGGCTATATCTACCTGAAATACGGCCAGCCCGATGACATCGAGAACCGCGACCAGGAGCCCTCCGCGCCTCCTTATGAGGTCTGGACCTACTACGAGTTTCCGCGCACCAACCAGAACAACGTCAAGTTCGTGTTTTACAACCCCTCCCTGGCGCCGGGCGATTACCAGTTGCTCCACTCTACTGCCATCGGTGAACTGAACAACCCGCAGTGGCAGCGCGACCTGTACCGCGAGGCGCCCAACGAAATACAGGGGTCGGA
>JAGFJE010000129.1 GCA_024103175.1 Phaeodactylibacter sp. | reverse complement strand
CCGGGCTGGAGATCCGCCCGCCAAGGGCACCCACGAGACGAGGAGAGCATGACCCATCGTTCGATCGTTCCGATGCTGATCGCCGCCATGGTGGCGGCGTGTGGCGGCGGGCAGCAGGGCTCGCTGGTCACCGGTGACGCGGCCCAGCGGGTCTACGTTGCGCCCGGTGAGTATGACGAGTTCTACGCCTTCATGTCGGGCGGCTTCAGCGGCCAGCTCACCGTGTACGGCCTGCCGTCGGGCCGGCTGCTCAAGACGGTGCCGGTCTTCTCGGTGCATGCCGAGAACGGCTGGGGCTTCACCGACGAGACCAAGGCGATGCTGGAGACGTCCTGGGGCAGCGTGCCCTGGGATGATGCCCACCATCCGCAGGTGTCGCAGACCGACGGCGAGGTGGACGGCCGCTGGGTCTTCATCAACGCCAACAACACCCCGCGCATCGCGCGGATCGACCTGACCCGGTTCGAGACCGACGAGATCATCGAGATCCCCAACACCGCCGGTGGCCACGCCTCGCCGTGGATCACGCCGAGCACCGAATACGCCGTCTCGGCGACGCGGTTCTCGGTGCCGGTGCCCAACGTCGACGCCGCGATCGCCGACTACGCCGAACGCTTCAAGGGGATGATCTCCTTCGTGCGCGCCGACCGTCCCGGCGAGATGGAGGTCACCTTCCAGCTGCTGATGCCCGGGTACAACTACGACATCGCGCACAGCGGCAAGGGCCCGTCCGAGGGCTGGATGTTCTTCACCAGCTACAACACCGAGCAGGCCCACACCCACCTCGAGCTCAACGCATCGAAGAACGACAAGGACTTCATCGCTGCGGTCAACTGGAAGCGCGCCGAGGAGTGCGTCGCCGAGGGCGAGGGGCGGCAGATGGCGGCCGACTACCGCCACAACATCATGGACCACGCCACCCGCACGGCCCGCAGCGAGCGGCGCACCTCGGTGACGGTGCTCGACCCCGAGGCGTGCGAGGGCGTGGTGTTCTTCCTGCCCACGCCCAAGTCGCCGCACGGCGTGGACGTCGACCCCACCGGCGAGTACATCGTGGCGGGCGGCAAGCTGGCCACGGTCATCCCGGTCCACTCGGCGACGAAGATGCTCAAGGCGATCGAGGACAGGGCCTTCGACGGCGAGGTGGACGACATCCCGGTGCTCCGCTACGAGGCCGTGCTCGCCGGCGAGGTGGAGAAGCCCGGCCTCGGCCCGCTGCACACCGAGTTCGACGGCCGCGGCAACGCCTACACCTCGATGTTCATCTCGTCCGAGGTGGTGAAGTGGAAGCTGGGCACCTGGGAGGTGCTCGACCGGATGCCGGTGTACTACTCGATCGGCCACCTGATGATCCCGGGCGGCGATTCGAAGAACCCGAGCAACAAGTACCTGGTGGCGCTCAACAAGATCACCAAGGACCGCTACCTGCCCACCGGGCCGGAGCTCAACCACTCGGCTCAGCTCTACGACATCTCCGGTGAGAAGATGAAGCTGCTGCTCGACTTCCCGACGATCGGCGAGCCGCACTACGCTCAGGGCATTTCCGCCGAACGCGTGATGCCGAAATCGAAGAAGTTCTACCCGATCGAGGAGAACGAACACCCCTACCGCGCCATGGGCGAAAAGGACGCCCGCGTGGAGCGCGAGGGCAACATCGTCCACGTTTACATGACGACCATCCGCAGCCACTTTGCGCCTGACAACATCGAGGGCATCAAGGTGGGCGACAAGGTCTACTTCCACGTTACTAACCTGGAGCAGGACTGGGACGTACCGCACGGCCTGGCCGTGATGGGGGCCAACAACGCTGAGCTGCTCGTCATGCCGGGGCAGACCGAAACGCTGCTCTGGGAACCGAAGAAGGAGGGCGTTTACCCCTTCTACTGCACGGACTTCTGCTCTGCGCTGCACCAGGAGATGCAGGGATACATCCGCGTTTCCCCGCAAGGTTCCAACATCGCGCTGAAGTGGAGGCTGGGTGAAGACGAACCGGTGCAGTGACAGGGTTAATTGTTATTCCGCGATATACCGCCTGATAAGCGGCAACACCGGGAGGCTTGACAAGTTTCCTGCCGGGCCTTCTCAGCGGGAAACTTGTCAAGACTACATTTAAAAACAGAACCATGAAACAATTACCACGGGCGCTTATGATACTGGCGGCTGCGAGCCTGATGATGCTCTTCGTTTTCCCGATGTGGCGCATCACGCTTATCGCTCCCCAATATCCGGATGGCGTCAACATGTACATCTGGATCAACAAGATCGGCGGCGACAGCCCCGGCACCCTGCAGAACATCAACATCCTCAACCACTACGTAGGGATGAAGTACATCGAGCCGGATGCCATTCCGGAACTGCAGTATTTCCCCTACGTCATCATCGGGCTGGCCGTGCTGGCGCTCCTGGCGGCTGCCGTCAATCGGCCCTGGCTCTACCTGGGCTGGGCGATCCTCTTTTTCTTGCTGTCCGCAGCGGGCATCTACGATTTCTATCTTTGGGAGTACGACTACGGGCACAATCTCAGCCCCAATGCGCCCATCAAGATCCCGGGCGCATCCTTCCAGCCGCCGCTATTGGGCACGAAGACGATCCTCAATTTCATCGCGAAATCCTACCCCCATACCGGGGGGTACTTTGCCGGGCTTTCCGCCCTGCTGGCGCTGGCAGCCTGGTGGTTCAGTTCAAAAATGAAAAAGAATGAGACTCAGCAAGCTTCTTCCGGTTCTGGCAATGGCACTGGCCGCAGCATCCTGCGCACCGTCGCCTAAGCCGATCAACTACGGCAGCGATATGTGCCACTATTGTAAAATGACCATAGTGGACCAGCAGCATGCCGCCGAAGCCGTAACGGCCAAGGGCAAAGCCTTCAAGTTCGACGCCATCGAGTGTATGGTGAACTACCTGGAGGAGCAACAGGAACAGGAGCATGCGTTCCTTCTGGTAAACGATTACGAAGCTCCGGGAGAACTGATCCCGGCCCAGGAGAGCTACTACCTGATCAGCCCCAACATCCCCAGCCCGATGGGCGCTTACCTGTCTGCCTTCAATACGGAGCAGCGCGCCCGGGCCGTACAATCGGAAAAAGATGGGGAGGTCTTTGACTGGGAAGGGCTCAGGAGCCATTTTAACCACTGACGCCGAAGAAAAGCAGGTGCGAAAATTATCACTTGCAACCACAAAACCAGAAAAGATGCGCACAACAATCATTATTCTACTATCTCTGCTCGCCTCCCTGGCGGCGCCGGCAGCGACGATCACCGTCTGCCCCGCCTGCGAATGCAGCACCATTGGCCAGGCCATCGCTTCTGCTGCCGACGGCGATGAGATCCTCATCAAAAGCGGCCTGTACCGGGAGGGCAACATCCTGGTAGATAAAAAGCTCAAGCTGCGGGGCGAAGGCTGGCCTGTCATCGACGGTGAGAACGGTACGGAAGTTATTACTGTAACCGCCGGCGGCGTCACCATCGAAGGCCTGGTGGTGCGCAATGTGGGCACCAGCTATCTGGAGGACCGCGCCGGCATCCGCATGCGGCGTGTCCGGGATTTTACCATCCGCAACAACCGGCTGGAGAATACCTTCTTCGGTATCTACCTCGAGCACTGCAGCGACGGGCTGGTGGCCGATAACATCATCGAAGGGCAGGCGGAGGAGGAAATGTCTTCGGGAAATGCCGTCCACCTGTGGTATTGCAAGCGGATAATGGTGGAAAACAACCAGGTGCGCGGCCATCGCGACGGCATCTACTTCGAGTTCGTGGATGACAGCCATATTCGCTACAATGTCAGTGAGGATAACCTGCGTTACGGCCTGCACTTCATGTTCTCCAATGACGACGATTACTTTCAGAACATCTTCCGCCGCAACGGCGCCGGGGTGGCGGTCATGTTCTCCCGCAACATCAACATGTGGGAAAACCGCTTCGAATACAACTGGGGAAGAGCATCATACGGCCTGCTGCTCAAGGAGATCTACGATGCGGAGATCCGCAACAACGTTTTCCTCGAAAACACGATCGGCATTTACGTGGAAGGCTCCACCCGAATCCAATACAAACACAACGAATTCAACCGCAACGGCTGGGCCATAAAGATGTCCGGCGGTTGCCTCGATAACGAGGTGAATGCCAACAACTTCCTCTACAACACCTTCGACCTGTCGCTGAACAGCGCGCCCAACAACAATTCCTTCGACGGGAACTACTGGACCGACTACAACGGATACGACCTGGGCAGGGATGGCATCGGCGATGTGCCGTACCGTCCCGTCAAGCTGTTCAATTACGTCGTCAACCAGACGCCGGAGGCCATGGTGCTGCTGCGCAGCCTCTTTATCGGCCTGCTCAACTTCTCGGAAAAGGTGAGCCCGTCCCTGACGCCGGCCGACGTGGCGGACAACGCCCCGCTCATGCAAAAGCTCAATTTTGAAACGCTAAACTGACCCTCTGATGATCACTATAGAAAAACTGAAGAAATCATTTGGCAGCCAGGAAGTCCTCAAAGGCATCAACCTGGAGTTTCAGCGCCCCGGCATCACGGCCATCCTCGGCCCCAATGGGTCGGGCAAGACGACCCTGATCAAAAGCATATTGGGTATGGTATTGCCCGATAAGGGGCGCATCCGTGTCGGTGGAGAGGACGTCAAAGGGGGGTGGGCCTATCGACGGCAGATCGACTATCTGCCGCAGATCGCCCGGTTCCCGGAAAACCTGACTGTACAGGAACTGATCCGGATGATCCGGGACCTTCGTGGCGGCCGGCCCGATGCGGAGCACCTGATCCGGCGCTTCGGCCTGGGGCCATTCCTCGGCAAGCGCCTGGGCAATTTGTCCGGCGGCACCCGCCAGAAGGCCAACATCGTGCTGGCCCTGATGTACGACAGCCCGGTGCTCATTCTGGATGAGCCTACGAGCGGGCTGGACCCCGTAGCCATGCTGCGCCTCAAGGAGCTGCTCCGGCAGGAAAAGGAAAAAGGGAAACACATCATCGTCACTACGCACATTATGGGTTTCGTAGAGGAAATGGCGGATGAAGTGGTATTTCTGCTGGAAGGGCACATTCACTTTCAGGGGGGGCTTCAGGAGTTGAAAGAAAAATACGGCGCCAACAGCCTGGAGCTGGCAATCGCCCGCATCCTTCAGCAGGAAGAGCTGGGGTTTAAGGCCAACGGGCACGGGGAGAAAGCGGCGGCCTTGGTATTGAAGGCATTGTAAATGATATTCGGTTCTTCGGATCTCGCTATTCGCCGTTCGGATCTCGCGAATACCGAACAGCGAACACCGAAAAACCGCATCCAAAAACAAACGATCATGTTCAAGATACTCAAATACAGTTTTTACGATCTTACGCGCAGCCGCTGGATGTACATTTACGGCGCGTTCTATCTGTTACTGACGGCTTCCCTGTTGTGGCTGGGCGGCGGCTTGTCGAAGGCCATTATTAGCCTGATGAACATCATCCTGGTGCTGGTGCCCCTCATTGCCACCATGTTCGGGGTAATGTACTATTACAACTCCCGGGAGTTTACCGAGCTGTTGCTGGCACAGCCCATACGGCGCATCCATATTTTTTTTGGTCAGTACCTGGGCGTGGCCTGCTCGCTGGCCATTAGCCTGTTACTGGGGGTGGGGTTGCCCTTCGTACTGTACGGCGTTTTTAATTCTCCGGAAATCTGGAACTTCAGCGTTCTGTTGCTGGTGGGGCTTTTTCTGTCCCTCATTTTTTCAGCCATTGCCTTTTTTATTGCCCTGCGGAATGAAAACCGCATCAAGGGATTCGGGCTGGCCATACTGGTGTGGCTGTTCTTCGCCGTCATCTACGACGGCCTCTTCCTGCTGGCCCTTTCCCAGTTCAACGATTACCCGCTGGAGAGCTTCGCCATCGGCGCCTCCCTGTTCAACCCGATCGACCTGTCGCGCATCCTCATTTTGCTGAAGCTCGACATTTCGGCCCTCATGGGGTATACCGGGGCGGTCATTCAGAATTTCATGGGCACCCTGCTGGGGATGGCCTGTTCTCTGGGTGTGCTCCTGCTGTGGGTGGTGCTGCCGGCCTGGGGAATACGATGGGTAGCGGTGAGAAAGGATTTTTGAGGAAGGCGGAAGGCGGAAGGCGGAAGTCGGAAGTCGGAAAGCGGAAAGCGGAAGTCGGAAGGGGGAAGTTTACCCGGAAGAGCGCAGCGAAGACGGGGCGGGAAACTGCCTCCAAATAGCCGCTGACAAGAAGGATATAAATAACATTAAATGGGTACAAAGTGAAAAAAGACTTGACAAGTTTCTCTGCGGGCAAGCCTTCGGTAAACTTGTCAAGTCTAAAAATCAAAAAAACCATCAACTATGATAGAACAAAAAGCAATTCAAACACGGACGATAGGAGAGCTGGTCGCCGAAGATTACCGGGCGGCAGGCGTATTCAAGCAGTACGGCATCGACTTCTGCTGCGGCGGAAAAAGGACGGTGGCGGAAGTGTGCAGCCAGAAAGGGGTGCCGCTGGCAGAGCTGGAAGAAAAGCTCGGCCGGCTGGAAGAACGCCCGGCGGCGCAGCGCCTGCAGTTCAACGAATGGGCCCTGCCCTTCCTGATCGACTATATCATCAACATCCACCATACTTATGTGCAGGAAAAACTGCCGCAGTTGTTGGAGTATGCACAAAAGGTGGCCAAAGTACACGGCCATGCCTATCCGGAGACCGTAGTGATCGCTCATAAGCTGGAGTCGCTGGCGGAAGAATTGTTTGCGCATCTTAGGAAAGAGGAGCTCATTCTGTTCCCCTATGTGAAGGAGCTGTGGAAGGCGAAAGAGGCCGGGGAAGCAGTGGCGGCTCCTCCTTTCCAGACTGCGCAGAACCCCATCCGGGTAATGGAGGATGAGCACGAATTTGCCGGAAGCACCATGGCGGAGATCCGGCAGCTGAGCGACAACTTTACGCCGCCGGAAGCCGCCTGCAATACTTACCGGGTGCTTTACGCCCTGCTGGAAGAGTTTGAGGAAGACCTGCACCAGCATGTGCACCTGGAGAACAATATCCTGTTCCCGCAGGCAGTGGAGCTGGAGCGGAGTTTTTAAACCGCAAAATGCAGAACCGCAGAATTCAAAATATAAAAGTAAACGGCCGAATGGCTGCCCTCCCCCGGGCTATTTTTAAATTTTACATTCTGCGGTTTTGCGGTTTTCTGTTTAACCTCGGTACCTCCTGCTCAAAAAAGCCGCCAATGTGATCATTTGCCCAAACGAAAAGGCAAATATTTTTTCATCTTTGCACAGTCATGTTCCAACGGATACTTGCCATATTACTGATCTTCGGCCTTTTGCTGCAAAGCGGCAGAGAGGCCCTGATCGGCCTGTGGTTCCGTTCCAACCAGGAGTGGCTGGCCGAGCAGTACTGCGTCAACAAAGACGAGCCGCTACTGATGTGCCAGGGCAAGTGCTACCTGCAGCAAGTGATCGAAACGGAGCAATCGGAGGATATGCCCTCCGGAGCGAAGATGCCTGCTCCGGAAGAGCGTGTGCCCTTCCATGCGCTGCCGGCCCCTCGTTTGTCGAAAGCCGATTTTTTCAGGACCCTCTTTTTATCAGCGCCCATTTTTTATTATCAGGCCCCTAATTCTGTTGAACTCATCTCCTCTCTCTTTCGCCCGCCCTGGGGGTAGACTAATTTCCCTTTTTTAAGAATACCGGCCCGGAATGGGTTAAGTAGTCGGACGTATTTAATTTGAATATAACCCAGGAGGTGCAGGGAATGCACCACCTGGGGAGCCACGCCAGGGTGCGGTTTATTACATCAGTCGCTACGCTCGTGTCCCACCGTGCCCTGGCTTAAGTCGCTTCACTCGTGTCCTATTGGCGCGCGAGTTAATCCAATTGCAAATTAAATATGTCCGGCCACTTATCCACTTCACTGGCCCAGCCCTCCGGAACCATTCCATCATTCAACAGAACCATTTCATCATGAAAAATATATTTTCTTTTATTCTGGCCATTGCCTTTCCATTCCTGGCCATCGGGCAGGCCGCCCTGTCCGGCAGAATAGTCGACGCAGAGACGCAAAAACCATTGAGCTATGCCTCCCTTTCCGTCGAAGGCCTTACCTCCGGCGCCTATGCCGATGAGCAGGGGCGTTTTGAGATCGAAGTCCCCCGGCAGGCTTCCTATACCATAATCGCACAACACATAGGCTATGAACCCCTGAAGTACACAGCGGAAAAGCCGGCGGATAACCTGGTGCTGGAACTGCAGGGCATGCCCATTCTCATCGAGAACATCCTCGTGCAGGGCAGTAAGGTGGATAATGCCGCCCAGTCGGATGTCATTCTGGGCTTTGCCCGCCATGTCAGCCACCCCAAGGATGTGGGCGACCTCTTCAAGGATACCCCCGGTTTCGGCCTGGTAAAAAGAGGAGGCTACGCCATGGACCCGGTCTTCCGGTCCTTCCGCAACGAGCAGCTCAACGTGCAGTACGACGGCGGGGTGCAGGTAATGCACGCCTGCCCCAACCGGATGGACCCCATCACCACCCACGTAGCGCCGGAAGAAGTGGAGCGCATCGAACTGATCAAAGGCCCCTTCAGCGTGCGCTACGGCCAAACCATGGGCGGTGTGATCAATATCATCACCCAGCAGCCGGAACCCGCCAACGCCTTCGCCATTGGCGGCGCCGTAGAGAGCGGCTATGAAACCAACGGCGATTCCAGGCTGGCGCGGCTGACGCTCAACGCCGCCGGCAAAGGCTACGACCTGACGGTTAACGGCGGCGCCCGCGACTTCGGCAACTACCAGAATGGCGACGGGCTGGAAATACCAACGGCCTTCAAATCATACGACTATGCCGCCAAGCTGGGCCTCCGCCCGCTCAAAGATCACCGCCTGCAGCTGGGCTGGCGGCAGTCGTTTGGCCGCGACATCCTGCACGTAGGCCTGCCCATGGATACGCGGGAGGACAACAGCAGCGTACTGTCTTTGGATTACGTGGCAAAGAACATCAGCCCGGCGCTCTATTCCGTTACTTTTAAAGCTTTTGTCTCCACCGTAGACCACATCATGAGCAACGAGCTGCGGCCCAACTTCATGATGACAGACGCAGTGGCTACCGTCGATGCGGTGACGACGGGGGGGAAGCTCGAACTTTCCTGGCAGCCCGGCGCCCGCTCGCAGCTCTATACCGGGCTGGACTTCCGCGGCCTTTCCCGGGACGGCAGCCGCATCCGCCTTGTCAAACGCAATATGATGACGGGCGAGCCGCTGGAGATGCCCATGCGCTTCGAAGACCTCATCTGGCAGGACGCCCGC
>JAGFJE010000109.1 GCA_024103175.1 Phaeodactylibacter sp. | reverse complement strand
TGCAGGGCGCAGAAAACCGGCCGGCCGTTTTCCCGAATCCCCAGGAAATGGGCTTCTTTATAAACGGAGGATACGTCCCGCATCCCGAGGGCAATACCCAGGAGGAGGTTGTTGGCGGCTTCTTCCCGCTCCAGGAGGGGAAGGTTTTCTTTCAGAAAAGCGGCAGCATCGGGATAGGCCGTTATTTCCATATTTGGCAGGAGTTTTAGAATCAACACCCGGATAAAATGATGCAAAGGCCGGGCGCTTTCCCCCTAAACCAAAAAATAAAATCAATGATTCCCGCAATTGTCATTTATTCCCCCTACCTTTGCGCCTTTATTTTTCAGAGTGAATGCCCGATTGGGAAAAGCCGTGAATCTTTTCCGTGGTTGAGCAGGCACTTGATCATCGCGGCCGGGCCCAAAACTGAGGAGGGCTGCCGCTCAACCAACAACAATGAACGAATTTTCAGCGCTGGGGCTCTCCCAGCCGGTTGTGGACGCCATTGCCGCCCTTGGCTTTGAGCGCCCCACCTCTATCCAGTCTCAAGCCATTCCCAAGCTTTTGCACGACGACACCGATTTCATCGGCCTGGCGCAGACCGGCACCGGGAAAACGGCCGCATTCGGGCTGCCGCTGGTCGAAATGGCCGACGCGTCTGTCCCGGAAACGCAGGCCCTGATCCTGGCGCCAACGCGTGAATTATGCCTGCAGATCTCCCGGGAGCTCGCCCAGTTCGGGCAATATCAGAAGGGGTTGCGCATCCTGCCGGTGTACGGTGGCGCCGATATCGGCAAGCAGATCCGGGAACTGAAGAAAGGCATCCACATCCTGGCCGCTACGCCGGGCCGCCTTCGGGACCTGATGCGCCGCGGGGCGGTAGACATCAGCAAGGTACAGTATGTCGTACTGGACGAAGCCGACGAAATGCTCAACATGGGTTTCAAAGAAGAGATCGACGAGATCCTGCAGAAAACGCCGGAGAGCAAACTGACCTGGTTGTTCTCAGCCACTATGCCGGAGGAAGTGCGCCGCATTTCAAACCAGTACATGGTAAAGCCTTTCGAGCTTAGCGTCGGCCAGCCCAATACCGGCAATGAAGACATCGACCACCAATACGTGGCTGTTCGGCCCAAAGACCGCTATGACGCCCTGCGCCGCTTTCTCGACTATGACAGCGACGTATACGGGCTGGTGTTTTGCCGTACCCGCCGTGATGCCGGCGAACTGGCGGAGCAACTCACCCGCGACGGCTACCGCACCGACGCCCTGCACGGCGACCTCAGCCAGGCCCAGCGCGACCGGGTGATGGAGCGCTTCCGTTCCCGCCATATCCGCATACTCATCGCCACCGATGTCGCCGCCCGGGGGATCGACGTAGATAACATTACCCACGTCTTCCACTACAATATCCCGGAAGACCTCAACTTCTATACGCACCGCTCGGGCCGCACCGGCCGTATTGGCCGCAAGGGGATCTCTCTCATTCTGGCCCACCCCAAAGACCTGGCCCTTATCCGCCGCCTGGAAAAACGGCTGAAGACACAGTTCAGCCCCGTAGAGATACCCTCCGGGCAGGAGATCTTCGAGAAACGCCTGCTGGGCTTTTTCCGGCGCATAAAAAAGGCGGAAGGACATGAGGCCATCCGGCCCATGCTCCCCCAACTAATGGAAGAGTTGGAAGGCCTTTCCCGGGAAGAACTTATCCACCGCCTGGCATCCATGACCATGAGCCGCGGGATGAAAACCCACCTGAACGGCAAAGAGCTAAACGCCAAAAACAAGGCTTCGCGCTCCAGTACTAAGGGCGTGGAACTGTTCATCAACATCGGCAATATGGATGTGGAGGGAAAAGCAGGCTTCCTGTCGCTGATCTGCAACCAAAGCGGTATACCGGGTAGTGCGGTCGGCAAGATCAGCCTGAATGAAAAACACACTTTCTTCTACATGGAAGAAGAAGCCGCGGAAAAGGTAATCCGGGCCTTCGACGGCAAAGAATACCAGGGCAGAGAGCTGCGGGTCAACAGCAGCCAGCCGAAAACCGGTAAAAAGAAAATGAAGAAGAAGGCATTCAAAAAAGGAAAAAAGAAATACCAGGGAGCGAGGGGGTAACCCGTACCCCGCCGCCACAGACTGATGAAGAAAGCCGCTGGAAAAAGTACTTCCAGCGGCTTTCTTCGTTGAAAACCAACAATTGACAAAGTTCATTACCTGATCTGACATTCCTCATTGCAGGGTAAGGGAAATAGAAAGAACATGGAAGAAAAGTTTGAGATCTTATCGTATAACCTTAAAAAGGGCCATTATGAAAAACCGCACCCATCAATCCGTCTATCGAGCCCTGGCGACAATGGCCATGGCCATACTCTCCATCCCCTTTCTTTTCGGGCAGGAAAATTTCATTTACGAAGCGTTTTCTGAAGCATGGCTGCACCCTGAATCATTCGACGAATACGTAGCCCAACACCAGGATCAATTCAACGACAACCTCAATACCTGCGCCGTACAGATCAGGGATTACTTCAACGTCCTGTACGACAGGGATGCGCAACGCCAAGCGCTCTGCCCCGAAGAAAGCCAGTGGCATACCGGCCTGTACATTTCCTACCTGCATTCCCACCCCGGCGCCGGAGTCGGGATCATGATCGCCGACATGAACCGGGTGGCCTCCGGAAAATACAAATGGGCGGAGACGGTATCCGGAAAGGCTACCCTCTGGCTGCAGGAACAACTGCGCCAACAGGTATTCTGCTATAAAGAGCGAAATTACCTGAAACTGGAGGCGGCTTTTGGCACAGAGGCCGCTGACCAATATATGGCGGAAAAGTGGCGGCAGGTTCTCGAACCGCTAAAGCACTACCTGAAAGAAATGGAGGGGCACATGCAGTGCTATTATTATTGAAGGAACGAAGGAATGATGGAATGATGGAATGATGGAATGATTTGGGCTCCTTACGCCTTTTGCCCTGAAAAGCAAGGCGCCCTATTCATTCCTTCAATCCCTCGTTCCCTCGTTCCCTCATTCCCTCGTTCCCTCATTCCTTCCGGAAAGTGCCGAAGGTTCTTTATATTTGGCCATTCAACAGCAAAACCAGAAAAGACTATGACGGATAAAAAGAACACCCTCCCCCGCGTCGCTTACTTCTGTATGGAGTACGGGCTCGACAACCGCTTCAAGGCCTATGCCGGCGGCCTGGGCATCCTGGCCGGCGATTATATGAAAGGCGCCAAAGAATATGGCTATCCGATCGTCGGCATCGGCATCAAATGGAAACAGGGGTATACCGACCAGATGATCGGCGAGGACGGCAAGCCCTATGACACCTACCACAACTACAACTACGACGATATAATGGAGGACACTGGCGTGTCCGTCAACGTTACCATTCGCGGGCGTAATGTGGCGTGCAAAGTATGGAAGCTGGAGGCGTTCGGCAATGCCCCGCTTTACCTGCTGGATACGGACGTTCCAGGCAATGAAGACGCCTGGATCACCGGCCAGCTCTACGGATGGTTCGGAGAAGAGCGCATCGCCCAGGAAATGGCGCTGGGCGTTGGCGGCGTCCGCGCGTTGCGTTCCCTGGGCATCGATGTGGATGTATACCACTTCAATGAGGGGCACGCCCTGTTCGCAGGCTTTGAACTGATGCGCGAAAAGATGGAAGACGGCATGACTTTCGAAGAAGCCTGGGAGGCCAGCCGCGAGCAGATCGTATTTACCACCCACACTCCGGTCATACAAGGCAATGAATCCCATCCCGTCGACCGGCTGATGTACATGGGGGCCAGCCTGGGCATGAAGCCCAGCCAGCTGCGCCGCCTGGCGGGCGACCCGTTCAACATGACCGTCGGCGCCCTGCGCCTCTCCCGGAAATCAAATGCCGTAGCCAAACTGCACGGCAAGACCGCCAATAAGATGTGGGAGCACATACACGGCCGTTCCGAGATCGTCGCCATCACCAATGGCATCCACCTGGGCACCTGGGTAGACAGCGCCATGATCGAAGCCGCTGAAAAGGGCAAGGACCTCTGGGAACCCCACCAGAAGAACAAGCGCGCCCTCATTCAGTTTATCAGGGAAAAGAACGGCGTGGAGTTTGATGAGAACAAACTGCTCATCGGTTTCGCCCGGCGTTCGGTGCCCTACAAGCGCAGCGACCTGATCTTCTCCAAACCGGAAGTGATCGCCCCCTATCTGGAAGAAGGCAAAATACAGGTCGCCTTCTCGGGCCGGGCCCATCCGCTGGATGACCGCGGCAAAGAGATCGCCGCCAACCTGGTGGCCATGTCTGAAAAGTATCCCAAAGCAGTCGTTTTCCTGGAAAACTACGACATGGAGATCGGCGCCCACCTCACGCGCGGCTCCGACGTATGGCTCAACAACCCGCGCCGCCCCAAAGAGGCAAGCGGCACCTCCGGCATGAAAGCCGCCATGAACGGCTCCCTCAACCTGAGCATTCTCGACGGCTGGTGGCCCGAGGCCTGTAAGCATGGCGTAAACGGCTGGCAGATCGGCGACGGGTTTGAAAGCAAGGATGAAAACATTCAGGACCAGCACGACCTGGACGCCCTATACAAGGTGCTGCTGGAAGAGGTCGTGCCCACCTATTACGAAAACCGCGGCAAGTGGAAAGAGATGATGAAGGCCAGCATCCTGAGCACCAAAAAGGAGTTTTCCGTCAAGCGGATGCTGGAGGAATATTATGATCTATTGTACAAGAAGTAATGGTTAGAGGGGGGATGGCCCCATTGATTCGTGGCCCCATCACCTCTCCTCCCTCCTTCTTTTCAGTTCTTTGCTGATCAGCTGAAGTTCCCGGCTCATCTGCCCTTCGACGGAGGTATTTTCCTGGGTACGGCGAATGAGGTAAGGGATCACTTCGCGCACCGGGCCGTAAGGCAGGTATTTTTCCACGTTGAAACCCGCCTTGGCCATATTGTAGGAAAGGTTGTCGCTCATGCCGTACAGCTGAGCGGTTGCCACCAGCGGATGGCCGGGCTCCAGCCCTTGTTTATCCATGAGTTCAGCCTGGTAACGGCAGCTTTCCTCATTGTGGGTGGCGTTGCAGACGTACACCTCTCCGATATGCCCGATGCAGAATTTCAGGCCCTCGTTGTAGGCGCGGTGCGTATCCTGCAGGCTCTCATGAATGGGGCTGGGGTAGCCCATTTCGCGGGCGCGCTCCCGTTCCTTCTCCATGTAGGCTCCCCGGACCAGCTTGACGGCGCAGAGGTAACCATGCTCCCGGGCATCCGCCAGAGAATCTTTGAGGAACTGCAGGCGGCCCTTACGGTACAACTGGACGGCGTTGATCACCGTGGGCAGCCCTTTGTTGTAACGGCGGGACATTTCCCAGGCGATCTCATCCACCGCCCCTTGTATCCAACTGTGTTCGGCGTCGACATGAACGCCAATGCCGGATTCAAAAGCGGCCTTGCAGATCCTGTCCACCCGCGCTTTTCCTCTTTCGTATTCCTCCTGTTCCGCCTCCGACAGGGGGCTTCCGCCGCTCACTTGCTCGAGCAGTTCGAACCGGAAAAGGCCGCTTAATTTGGTGCTGATAATGTGAATGTCTTCATCTTCTCTGGCATATTCCAGGGTTCTGGAAAGGTAGTTGGCGGTCCGGTCAAAGTCGGCCTCGCTTTCTTTGCCTTCCACTCCGTAGTCCAGTATGGTCTTGATATTGCTGTCTCCCAACCTGTCGATCACCTTGCGCGCTTCTTCTATGTTCTCCCCTCCACAGAACTGCCGGTAAATGGTTGCTTTAACCAGCCCTTCCACCGGCAGGCGCAATTGAAGGGCCAGGGTGGCCAGGCGGGTTCCGGCCTTGACCAGCCAGGGGTAGTTCATCAGGGAAAAGAGCAGGTGTGAGCGCCTTAGTTCGGCAAGGCTTTTATCCGCGAATGCGATTTTGGTATCAGAGAAATCTACTTGTGGCATATCGTTGGTTTTTGTTCGTTTATATCCTTAAAAACAAGGGAAACCTGCCCGCAGTTGTTGCCTGTCCGCATTCCCATCAGGCGAAATTAGTATCTCATTTGCTGAAATGAAAGAGGATTTTCCGTATCTTTCCACTAACTTGAACATTAAATTTTCCTCCTCGCACCCTATACGCCAGTAAGAACCATCTCTCACGAAATCTTAAACGGATAAAAAAGCGCCCTGCCACGGGCACCTTTTTACGGTAATTGGCATTTATAATTTTCGAACTATTCAACCTTAAAACCAAATCCATCACTATGTTTAACCAACCAGGCATCCCAGAAAACCGGACAAAACCATTTGTTACCGGAACCGATGACATTATTACCGGCTAAGCATTTTGGGAGGCCGCTTAAGGAAATAAAAAGCGGCCTCCAAACATGCTCCGAGGCAAGGAATGAAGAGGGAGCCGGCAACAGCGTCACTTACCGGGCAAAGCCGTCAACTGCTGCATTCTTTCCCTGAGCCAGTTTCTCAGGATAAAGGCCTGGCCGGAAGCGATCTCGGACAGCGCCCATTCTTTAATCTCTTCCAGGGGTTCCCGCCTGTTTGCGGCAATAGCGATCCTGCGAATAAGGGAAAGGGTGTTTTTATGCAGTTCCTTCCGGCCTTCGGCCAGTTCACTATCCCGGCTCAGGAATTTTTCGAAAGCCTTCACCTGCGAGAGCAATAAGTTGAAGTAGGATTCATCTTTGAAAAACTGTTCGAAAATAATGCGGATCGCCGTCATCCGGGAACTGGGCTGAAAGGGATTGGAAAAACGATGGCTTACCAGTATTTGCAGGGCCTCGTCGTGCCGTCCCTGAAAGTAGTACCACAAGCCGTGACAATGCGCGAGCGTATCTTTTCGGGCCGATTCGTCCAGGAAGTGTTCGTACTCGCCTATGAATTTGCGGGCCCACCCAAACTCGCCCTCCTCACAACTGGCCAGGACAATATTGCTGAAGGTAGCTTCACTGATCCGCCCTCCGTCTATGAGCCACCCGGCCTGGAGGCCCATTTTGTAAAGGCCAAGCGCTTCGCGGTAAAAGGAACTATCTCCCTGGTTGATCCGCCGTATGGTGTAATTCATCAGTTGCTGAAAAAGCAAATTGAGGTCATCCTGCCGCATCTCATCCACATGGGATACAAAGTTCCGCTTCAACTCTCTGAACAATTCCGGGTTCTCTTCATCCTGGTAGGCGCGGATCAGGCTGCGGTATGTGCGGAAGATGGCATTCTCGGCAAGCTTGCCGTCGGCGTACTGTGAAACCATGGCATCAATGCCGGCCAGTTGATATCGCTCTGAAAAGATCCGCTCCCGGTTGCGCAACTCGTTGCCCAGCCGGTACATCTCTAAAGCGTACCGGTAATCCATATCGTTAACCAGTTCCTGCAACTGGCCCTGCTCAATGGAGCGTTTGTCGGTAAACGGATGAAAATAATAATTGGAAAAAACATCAACTTTCTGCCGGTAATAATCCAGGTCCCGGTAGGGAGCAGATTCAAGAGACTGTAGCACCTCTTCCGAGCGTTGCTTAAACAGAGCGTGCAGGTTCCTTCGGCCAAGGGCGCGGATCAAAAGCATGGGCGCCTCCTGCTCCTCGTATAAGGCCTCCCGGTAAACCAGGAACTTTTCCGTCAGGCGGGATAGGCCCGACAACAGGCGGCGCAGTTTATAATCATTGTATTCTTCCTCCGGGAAAAGGTGGCTGAACAGCACGCTGCTCTTCAGCCGCGGCCCGTCAAAACCAGGGTAGGAGGATTGAAGGTACGTATACAACGCCGCTATCCTCGGATTGGTGTTCATCAATGGCGAATGGACAGCCCGCCCGAGCTGGCTGAATTCTTCTTCATCAAGTGCACTCAATAAGGTAAATAGCTTTTTGCCCTTCATACTCCTGGATTAAGCGCCTATTAAAATTCCCCTTCTTTGCCCATAAACTCACGCAACAAATCTAGCTAAAAAAACAGGAAAATAAAGAATTCAAGACAGAAACCTGCAAGGATCTCACGCAACAAATTGTAAAATATGTCTTTGAAGTTTGAAAAACAGCATTGTAAATTTGTGCATGCAAAAGAACGGACAAAGGTATCTTTTCAAGATATAAAGTAACACACTAATGGGGAATCTTCTGCGGGATAAAACCCGCGAAATTTATTGCTCACTGAAAAGTGGGCTTTTTTTTTAAAAAAACACCCCTTCCACTCTACTCCTGAAAGAAAAAACAGGCAATACACATATGAAAAATATAAAATCGTTTTGCCATAATAAGTTGATTATAAATTTGTTACAAACAACTATTCCTTTTCTAAAAACCATGCTCAGCATTCAACCAGCTGAAAACTACTGAAAAATGTGTTTGCGTAGGGCCCTGTACCGGCCTATATTTGTATCTGTAAAGCGAAAAGAACAGTTATAATCCCATGAACAAATTGTAATCCCAAAACTTCCCGATCCCATAATACATTTATAATCTCATGAACATTTATCCGGCCGGAGTTACCCAACTCCGGCTTTTTTTTACACTTTATATCTGAACTTCCACCCGCAACGCCCTGAGGCCCTGAATACCCTGCAGTTTCTGGAGCTGCAGTTCTTCAATTTGCCCGGTGATATACCCTTCCCGGGCGAGATACTTGAGGTAACGAATATATTCCTGGCGGTCCTCGTCTTGCTGGTAGGCGATTGCGATCTTGCCGCTCAAGGTAAGGCGTTCTTTTCCTCCCTCGACAAAGGCTTTGTCGATCCGCTTTTTGACGATCTCGTAGCGCGCATTGTAAGCCCCATCCACATCAAAACGCTTTTCATCCATGCGGAAGCGAATGGAAAGCGGGCTGCTGTGCACCAGGATCAGCTGGGCCGTCGTCAGCGGTACGGCAACCTGTTCCTGGATGCCGGCTACCATGCGGGTGATCTCACACATGGTAATGAGCTGCCACAAGCGGAGGTTGGAGAGATGGACGCGGTTGAAATTCCCCTTTTGCAGAATGGATTGCCCGACATAAATATTATAAGCTATACCATCGGTTTGGTATTTCTCATAGAAGTGGGGGATCATAGACTGGGCTTTGCGCTGTTCTTTTTCCAGGTATTCAGAGATCATATTGTTGATCGCCGCCACGCTGTCTTCATAATCCTTCCGTTGGTTGTAGACCATATTCAGCCCGGGGCCCAGATTGGTGTAATACACAAACTTTCGACCCCTTTTTCAATCAGAGCTTCTTCGGCCGGGGCCTTTTCCGGTAAATCGGAAAGAGCATTAACGATAATGGTATCTCTCGCCTCGCAGGCACTCGTATACACCGAAGCTCCGAGTTCGGGAGCCAGCAGCTGAGGGAAAGTATCGCTGAGCAGGCCATGTCCCTGGCCATGAAGGAACAGGAGGGGTCGGGGCGCTCCACTTGCTTCTCCCACGCCCGGATCACCGGGGCCAGGCTGACCTTGCAGGGATATGGAAAATCCGGCAACCCGAAAAGTTGGTAAATACTGGGAAATTCCCGAAAGAGAGATTCCGCATTCTGTACTGTCTGATCTGGCATAACCCAAACATTTTGTTGCAAAATAACGTTTCAACGGCACAGGCGCACTGATATTGATCACTCTCTGGACAGGGGAAAAAGCGACGTGACCATTGCCTCAAGAATAAGTGATAAAAATCACACGTAACGCTAACAAATATCATCTTTCCCCATCTGGTTAGTAGGTTATATTTGCATCAACAAAAGCCATAAAGACATGTATTTCAAAAACTTATTCCTAGTAGCAATCTGCACCGTGTTGGCATACCTGCCGGCAATTTCCCAAGAAGGCTTTAAAGTAAAGGACTTCAAAATGACGATAGAAGGTACTTCCACGCTTCACGACTGGGCGTCGGATGTCACCAAGCTGGAAGCCGACGGCAGCCTGGATCTTTCAGGGTCTCAACTCACGGGCATCAGCAGCCTGAAGGTGTCCATTCCCGCCAAGGGGATCGTCAGCCCCAAAGGCAGGATTATGGACAACAAGACCTATGACGCTTTGAAAGCGGATAAATATCCCAATATCACTTTCCGCCTGGAAAAAGCCACGGTCAACGGATCCAAAGTTCAGGCCACCGGCAAACTGACGATCGCCGGTAAGACGCAAACCGTCGCCTTAAATGCAACAAGCAAGGTAGACGGCGCCGGCAATATCACCTTTAGCGGCAGCAAAACCATAAAGTTGGCCGACTACGACATGGAACCGCCTACCGCACTCATGGGGACCATCAAGACCGGCGAGGAAGTAACTGTCAAATATGAGCTGGCCCTTATACCCGGCAGTCAAACTTCCAGTTCTCGCTAACCCTCCGGAATGAGTTAAACAGCCACTGTAGAAGTTTGTCCCTGTTTATTGGTTACCAACAACTTCAGTTGGCTGCCGGCTCATTCCTCTTCTGAATCAGATAACCCTTTTACACTTACTATTTAGAAAAAGTAAAACATTTGATCATGAAAATGGCAAAATTCTTTCTTAGCGCATTAGCAATCCTTCTGGCAGGCAGCCTGCTGGCACAACAAAAGATCCAGAACTGGCGCCCTTATGACAAGAACGGGATCAATGTCTTTGAACCGAAGAAGGATGTCGACACCCAGTTTGAGGGGTTGAAAGTACGTATCGGCGGTAGCTTCGCCCAGCAATATCAGATGCTGGACCACAGCAATGCCGCTTCCTTTGACACCATCATGGTAAACGGCAAAGTAGCCAACGGCAACGAACTGTATCCGCTGGCCCCTGGTTTCAACCTGGCGACCGCCAACCTGTATGTCGACGCCCAGCTGGCCGACGGTATCCGCGTGTCCCTGGAGAACTACATGTCTTCCCGCCACCACCAGGAATTCTGGGTGAAAGGCGGTTACATACAGATCGACAAGCTGCCGATGTTCGGCAACCCGGACTGGTTCTCTGAGAACTTCCGCGTGAAGATCGGCCACTTCCAGGTCAACTACGGCGACATGCAGTTCCGCCGCTCCGACAACGGCAACGCCATGTACAACCCCTTCGTGGGCAACTACATCATGGACGCCTTTGCAACTGAGATCGGTGGTGAGGTATACTACTTCACGCCTTCCGGCCTGATGGCCATGGTGGGCGCCACCAGCGGTTTCATTGCCGGCGACATCACCGAAGGCGACAACCGCAACCCGTCGATCTACGCCAAACTGGCCTACGACAAGCAGGTCAACCCCGACCTGCGCGTGCGCCTCTCCGGTTCTCTGTATATGAACTCAGGCGCCGGCCGTAATACGCTATACTCAGGCGACCGCGCCGGTTCCCGCTTCTACCTCGTGGGCGACCCCCTGTACTTCAGGCCCAGGGGATCTACATCCTACGCGACCACTAACCCCAATGACGTGTTTACCTCCGGCCGCCTCAACGCAGGCTTCAGCAATGAAGTACGGAGCATTATGATCAACCCCTTCATCAAGTTCAAAGGGCTGGAGCTCTTCGGTACGTTCGAAACCTCCAGCGGCCTGGCTTACTCCGACCCCAAAGATGAAGGCGCCGCCGAACCCGATTCCCGCACCGTTACGCAGATCGGCATCGAAGGCCTCTACCGCTTCCTGCCGAACGAACAAGCTTACATCGGAGCGCGCTACAACCAGGTTTCCGGTGAACTCAACTCCAGGATCCGGGACGCCAACGGCCCCACCGACCTGTCGGCCAACCGCCTGGAAGTCGCCGCCGGCTGGTATCCGATCGACAACCTGTTGCTGAAAGTATCCTACGTCAACCAGCAGTACAACGACTACCCGGCTTCCAATATCCTGCACGAAGCAGAGTTTAACGGAGCCGTAGTTGAAGCAGTCGTAGGGTTCTGATCATACTAATCTTGTTTAGATAAATTAACAGCCCGGAACGGAACCCTAACCGTTCCGGGCTTTGTTATGAAAATTCGTGTTATATAGCCATCTTTGGCTACCTGTAAAATGACTCTAGTCCACCATGCGAACCAAAAACTACCGTTACTTTTCCATTGGCATCCTTTTGGCGCTGCTAACCAGCAGCATCGCTCCCAGCCCACCGCGCGCCGAGCTCTCCTACCGCATTCTCCAAACCAGCCGCCTGTTCCTGGAAGGGACGACCAATGTCAATACTTTCATCTGCAATTGCACTTGCATTCAGTCCTTTCCCCGCCTCCAGTTTGAAATGGAGGTGAAAGAAGAAAGCGAACAAGCCATCTTTGAGGAAGCCCAGTTGCGCATCCGCACCCGAGACCTCGATTGCGGCAACCGGAATATGAATAAAGATATGTATGAAACCCTGAAAGCAAACCAATATCCTTCCATAGCCATCACCATCCTGGAAGCCGGGCTGAGGCCCGGCGAAAAGCTTTCTCAAACGGAGGAGTGGTCCCACATCGTAGCAAGAGCCCAAATATCCGTCGCCGGCGTCACACGCACCGCTCTGCTTAAAGTGAGGGCCAAGCAGATCGGAACGGCCACTTACCGCTTTCTCAGCCAGTACACCATAAAAATGACGGATTTCAACATCGACCCGCCCACCGCCATGCTGGGCCTGGTCAAAGTGAATGACAAGATCGAGATCAATTTTGACCTCACCGTAGCGGTAGAAGAAGCCGGATAGGCCAGGGTGTAAACCACCGGCTTTTCTTTTCATAATCTGACGCCTGCCTGCCTCGCCTTTTCAAAGAATTCAGTTATTTTCGCGATCGAACCATTCCATTTCAAGCATGCAGTCCATACTTCGCCTTACCCTCCTCCTCCTGGTTTTTGCCCGGCCCGGCCTGGCGCAAAACGAATCCAACATGAAAATAGCTGAGATCCGCGACGGCTGGCAGCTCCGCCAGGCCGGTATCGGCAGTTGGATGCCCACCACGGTTCCCGGAAGCATCCATACCGCCCTGATGGCCAACGGCATCATCGAAGACCCGTTCTACCGCCTCAACGAAAAGAGCCTGCAGTGGATCGACAAGAACAACTGGGAATACCGCGCCACATTCCCGGTAAGCCGGGAATGGCTTGAGCAAGACCGCATCACCCTGGAATTTCTCGGCCTGGA
>JAGFJE010000100.1 GCA_024103175.1 Phaeodactylibacter sp. | reverse complement strand
ATAACTGCTGTTTCCAGCGTCGTATGGTCCGGGCTGTTGACGATAATGTCAACGACCGTTTGCGAATACCCCATTACACCGAATAGTAAAAATGGGAATAGATAGAGAAGTCTCATATTTTGGTAATTTAGTGTATGGATGAGTATGTGTGTAAAAATATATTGACGTTCTGCAATCAACCAACTGCAAAAATTCTTGGGGACACCATCTCCGGCGCCTGTAATCGGGCAAAGCCAAGCCCCTGCCCCAGGAAAAATTTTTTTGGCGAAACTAGTGCTTTCGGTACTAGAACAGTTGGAGTACGAACATCGCAATTCTAATTATGTTTTGAGTAATTTGATTTTTTCGGAATGCAGCTTCAAAGATGTCTGGTATTTGTCATTTTAACTGCCTGTGCGGGCCCGTAGGTCAGGAATGATAACATTCCTTTCTCTGCATCGCGAATGCTTCTTCCCCGTCGAGGCACAGGCTTTTGATGCGGCGCCGCTTGCTCAGCTTGAAACAACCTCAACTTCAATCCCGTCCTCCCCATTTTTTCCGTAACTTCCCCTCCACAAATTCGCTCTGCAAATGAAACCAACAACCGTCTTCTTCAGCCTGATCCTGGGTTTTATTCCTTTATACACCTTCAGCCAGCCCACTCCCCCCGCTCCCTTCGGCCCTACCCCCTCCGGGCGGCAGTTGGCCTGGCACCAGCTCGATTACTATGCCTTCGTGCACTTCAACATCAACACCTTTTCGGATCTGGAGTGGGGGCACGGCACGGAGAGCCCCGACATTTTCAACCCCACGGAGCTCGATTGCCGCCAGTGGGCCCGCGTAGCCAAAGACGCCGGCATGAAGGGCATCATCATTACCGCCAAGCACCACGACGGTTTCTGCCTGTGGCCCTCCAAATACACCGAACACAGTGTAAAGAACAGCCCCTGGCGCAACGGCCGGGGCGACCTCCTGAGGGAGCTCTCCGACGCCTGCCGGGAGTACGGCCTCAAGATGGGCGTCTACCTTTCGCCCTGGGACCGCAACAACCCGCTGTACGGCACGCCGGAGTACAACGACTATTTCAAAAAACAACTGGAAGAAGTGCTTACCGGCTACGGCGATATCTTTGAAGTGTGGTTCGACGGGGCGGTAAGCGAAGAGTACAAAGGCCAGCAGATCTACGACTGGCCCGGCTTCATCGCCACGGTGCGGGAGCACCAGCCCGAGGCCGTCATCTTCAGCGACGCCGGCCCCGACATCCGCTGGGTGGGCACCGAGCGCGGCTTCGCCAACCCCACCAACTGGTGCACCCTCAACCGCGATGAGTTCTACCCCGGCACCCCCCGCTACCTGGAGCTGCGCTCCGGCCACAAGAACGGCACGCATTGGCTGCCCGCCGAGGTGGACGTCTCCATCCGCCCGGGTTGGTACTATCACGCCGATGAGGACGACAGGGTCAAGCCCGGCGAGCACCTGGAGCTGATCTACTACAACTCGGTGGGCCGCAATGCCAACCTGCTGCTCAACCTGCCGGTGGACCGCCGCGGGCTGGTCCACGAAAATGATGTGAATGCCCTGATGGAACTGCGGCAGCGGCTCGACGCCACCTTTACCGACAACCTGGCCGCCGGCGCCCATATCCACGCCTCCAACAGCCGGGGCGAGGGCTTCCATGCCCACAACCTCACCGATGACGACAACCAAACCTACTGGGTTGCCGAAGACGGCGTCACGGAGGCCTCCTTGGAGCTTACCCTCGATCAGCCTCAAACTTTCAACGTCGTCGAACTGCGGGAGCACCTTCCCCTCGGCCAACGCATCGAATCGGTAACCGTCGAGGCCTGGCTGAACGGAAAGTGGAAGCAGGTGGGCGAAGTAACCACGGCCGGCAACCGCCGCTTCGTCCGCATCCCGCGCATCACCACCGATAAGCTGCGTATTCAGCTTTCCGCTATGGCCTGCCCCGCCCTTTCCACCCTTGCCCTCTACCACCGCCCCCACGACAACTACCTGCTGGAATCGGAAAAGGAGTTTGACGAACGCATGGCCTGGTGGCGGGACGCCGGCTTCGGTATGTTCATCCACTGGGGGGCCTACGCCGTGCCGGCAGGCGTCTATAAGGGCAAGGAGATCAGTGGGATCGGAGAATGGATCATGTCCTCCGCCCATATTCCGGTAGAAGAGTACGAGCCCTTCGCCCGGCAGTTCGACCCTGTAAAGTTTGACGCCGAAGAATGGGTGCGCATCGCCAAAGGCGCCGGCATGAAATACATCGTCATCACCTCCAAACACCACGACGGCTTCTGCCTGTGGGACAGTAAGGCGACGGATTATGACATCATGGATACCTCGCCCTTTCAGCGGGATATTTTAAAAGAACTGCGCGAAGCCTGCGACAAGGCCGACATCAAGCTGTGCTTCTACCACTCCATCATGGACTGGCATCACCCCGACGCCCAGGGCAAGGACTACGGCAACGGCAACCCCAACGGGCCGGATTTTGCCGCCTACCTCGAAAACTACCTCAAACCGCAGCTGAAGGAGCTGATCGAAAACTACAACCCCCATGTCCTCTGGTTCGACGGCGAGTGGATACACGAATGGACCGAAGAGCAGGGCAAAGATCTTTACCAATACGTCCGCAGCCTCAATCCAGACATCATCATCAACAACCGTATCGGCAAGGGGCGGCAGGGCATGCAGGGCATGAACCGCGAACCCGACGATGTGGGCGATTTCGGCACCCCCGAGCAGGAGATCCTCGACTACGGCTCCGTGGAACTCGACTGGGAATCCTGCATGACCATGAACGACACCTGGGGTTTTAAAAAGAACGACCACAACTGGAAATCGGCAAAAACACTCATACACAACCTGGTGGACATCGCCGCCAAGGGGGGCAACTACCTGCTCAACGTAGGCCCCACCGCCGAAGGGCTCATCCCGGAAGCCAGCGTGGAGCGCCTCAAAGAGATGGGCGAATGGATGGCCGTCAACGCCCCGGTGGTATACAACAGTGGCATGTGGCATCAGTACAAAGAAGGAGAACACATTCGTTATACTGTCGATGACGAGGGCCGCGTTTACGCCACCTTCCTGGAGTGGCCGGGGGAAGAAATACAGTTGAAATACGTGCGGCCGAGGGAGGGCTCCGCCATCGTGATGCTGGGATATGAGAAGCCGCTGGAATGGACGTTCGACCCCCGGGAAGGCCTCGCCATCCGCCTGCCGGAGGATTTACAGGACGAGCGGAACCGCCCCTGCCGTTACGCCTGGGTGTTCCGCATGGAAGGCGCTTACCCGGAGGTAGCCGCCACACCTACTTTCCATAGCCGGGGCAGGGAAGTGGAAAAGCTGGATATTTTTGCGGAGGCCACCGAGGTGGAAATACGCTCCGCCACGCCCGGCGCCCGCATTTTCTACACACTCCATGGCGGAGAGCCTACGGCCCGGCCTACCCCTTACACCGGCCCGATCCGGCTTACAAGTACGGCGGTAGTCAAAGCCGTTGCCGGTAAAGAAGGCCTGATCAGCAGCCCGGCCGGTTCAGCTGAATTCCGGCGCTCCCGTTACAACAGCATCCAACTCCTGCATCCTTATGCTGAAAAGTACGACGCCGGCGGCCCGCTCGGCCTGATCGACGGCCGCCACGGAAGCGCCACTTTCGCGGACGGCCGCTGGCAGGGTTTCGAGGGCAAAGACTTTCAGGCCACCATCGACCTGGGTAGCGCTCAGGAAATCAGCCGGATCAAAACGACTTTCCTGCGCGACATCGGCGCCTGGATCTTCGCCCCGGAGGGGGTGCAGTTCGAAGTGTCGGAAGACGGGGAAATATTCTATCCCCTGTCGTACTTTGCGGTTCCCAGGGTTCAGCCGGACGACCCTGTAGAGATCCTGGAGTTTTCACAGGAGGTGAACCGGCCGGCGCGCTACATCCGCATCACGGCCGGAAATATCGGCATCTGCCCGGAGTGGCATGCGGGCGCCGGGGGAAAGGCGTGGGTGTTCGTGGATGAGGTGGTGGTGGAGTGAGTTCATTTTATCGCCGCCCGGATCTCCTCCTCTTTGCTGTAGAACCGCAGGTAGTCATGCCACCAGTCCCAGTGAAAGCGGGCTTTGGCCAGGCGGCCTACCCTGCCGTTGGCGGAGACGACGAGCAGGCCCACGCCGTGGTGGCGGCAGATCTTTTCCAGCTGGCGCTGCTTGTCGATGTCGAGGGAATAGTAGGCGTCTTTGGAAAAGGCCAGCCAGCGCTCATCGGCGTCTGCCGCTTGGAGGGAACGAAGTTCCGGAGGCACTAGTGCCTCGGGCACTAGTGCGCCGGGAACGAAGTTGTTGATCAATAATTTGAGGCTATTTTTCGGCCAGGCAACCTGCCTGCCAGCGAGCCTGCCGGCCATGCTGGCACAGCAGGCGGGCTGGCGAGCAGGCAGGGGCGCGACGACCGCCCATAACTTGTTCCGGCGAATGCCGGAAGCCGGAGCTACGGAAAGAAGGAGCAACGCAGCATGGGCGGAAAAGAGCCCAAAGAATTGTTTAAGAATTTCGTTCCCGGCGCACTAGCCACGAACCTGCCCAGCTGGCGCTAACCAGGTAGGTAGGGATACCAGGCACAAAGCCCCAAAGCTGACAGGCCCTCCGGCCGCTGTACCCGGAATTGCGCGGTCCAGTTTTCCTCCCCGCCGGAATACTGAAGGGTTTGCCTGCCGCCGAGAGGCGGATTGAAGTCTAGCATGCCGGAGATCGGAAAGTCCGCCAGTTGAGTGCGGACATACTCTCCTTCGGGCTGCCAGTTGTATTCCATGTTATTGGCTACTTCCTGCGCCCTGCCCGGGCTTGTGAGCCTGCTTACGATGTGCAGCGCCCCGTCGATGCCGGCCGACAGGCCGCCGGTGGTCAGGATATTACCAGCTTCGACAAAGCGTTGGTTGTAAAAAGGTGAGCAACAGGCACCACAGGGCCATGACAATTTTATTTCTCATTGCCTTCATTTTTGTATGCCAGCCAATTATCTTTCCTCAATCTTGGCCATCATCTTCCTCGCATTATCATTATCCGGGTTCAGTTCCAGAGATTTCTGGTAATATTTCCGCGCCTTGTCCCACTGCTCATTGTTCATATACCCCTCGGCCAGGCTATCATACACATTCCAGGATTGCGGATAGGCATCGACATTGACCTTGAATATCCGGATGGCGTTTTCCACCTCTCCTTTATTCAGTAGCTGGTATCCCAGCCAGTTCATGCGAGACTCTTCGAAGAGTATCCATCCCGGAAAGGCTTCTTTGGCTTTTTCATAGAGGGCGCTTACCTCTTCCGCCTTTCCCTGCAGAGCCGCTTCCATAAAGTCCTCGGGGGAAGGAGGGACAGGTTTGCCTGCCTGAGCATAAACCACTCTGAGTTGGTTATAAATGATGGCCTCGCCGGGGTAGTGGCCCGCGCAAAACTCCAGTACCTGTATTGCTTTTTCGTATTCGCCGGCTGCGCTCATTTCCGCCGCCAGGTTTTTCATCTCTCCCACAAAGAACAAGGAGCCGGCGCCGGCAACCAGGTCGTCCCGGTATTTTTGCCCGGCCTTATCCGGGCCATGCTGCTTTACATACCGGACGAACTCGTTTTCGTAGTTCATAAGGCCTTCATTGGGCGCCCACTTGTCATATTCCATATTGCGGGCGGCCGCCTCGGCCACGTCCTGCCCCTTGATGCGGGAGATGAGGTGCAGGGCGCCGTCGATGCCGGCGGAAATGCCGGCAGTAGTGATGATACGGCCGTTGTCGACATAGCGGGTTTCCTCCAGCAGCTCACAATCCTGGCAGAATTTCCGGACATAATCGAAGGACCTGTGGTAAGTCGTTGCTTTTTTGCCCTCCAGCAGGCCGGCTTTGGCGGCCACGGAAGCGCCGGTGCACACGGTGAGCACCGTTCCTCCGTTTTCATAATGCTGTTTTACCCATCGAATAGCGTCCGGGTCGTTGATGATCCTTCCGGTGCCGCCGCCCGGTATCAGGATAATGTCCGGCCGGGGGCAGTTTTTGTAGGAATAGTTGGGAGTGATGTTCATGAAGCCCTGGCTCCGGATGGGCTCCTCGCTGAGGCTTACCAGATACACCTCAAAGCCAGGCGCCTGGGTGAATGCCTCGCCGGGGCCGGCAAAATCGAGCAGTTCGGCGCCGCTGGGCACGAAAAGGGCTACTTTGTATACCCTGCCATTCTGTTGAGGCTGGGCGAAAGTTTGGGCCCCTGCCAATAGGTAGCAAGTGGCGAAGAAGAATACTTTTTTCATTGTAGTCGGGTTTTTAATGAAACGTAAATTCGGAGATTAAAAGGCTGATAATCATTGCCTTATTTTCGGAATGCCACAACCTGCCGGAGTTTATCGGTGGTTTCCGCATTGCTAACCCGGCAGCGCCCGCCTGCTGTGCCAGCGGCCGGCAGGCGGGCGCTGCCGGGTTCTACAAAGCGGGAACACCCCGGAAACCCCGCGGGCTGGCCCCGTGGAATAATGCCGTAGGCATTCCGGCCATGCCGGATTCCACAGGGTAGGCCCTGTGGAATAGTCGCCATGCGAATTCCACAGGGCTAGCAGCTAATAGCCTCCTAATTTACCCTTTAGCAATAAATACCCGGACCTGATGGCTCAAAATGACCGATCTTTGTCTAAAAGTATGTTTGGAGATAGTTCCCGACGCTATCCCGACACTTTGTGACGGGGCGAGCGGTATACGGGGCGAGGCTATTTGGGCTGCAAAGGGCCGCTTCCAAACAAACTTTGTAAACCCCATATTATGGCACGACGCGACATCATCTTTTTGCTCTTCCCCAAAATGCACCGTCAGAAGAAAACCAATGTCAATGGCCGAAAAAGAAAAAATGCTGAAGGGGGAACCCTACAACTCACGGGATCCCGAATTGATAGAAATGTACCACAAAGCAAGGCAGTTATTGCAGGAATACAATCAACTGAACTCTAGAGAGGCCGGCCGGCGCGATGCCCTCCTGGCCGGGTTGCTGGGTGCAAAGGGGGCCGGGGTATGGATTGAAGCCCCCTTCTACTGCGATTACGGGGAGAACATATTCATCGGTGAAAATACCTTTATCAATACGAATTGCATTTTCCTGGACAGCAATGAGATCAGGATAGGCCGGAATGGCCTGATCGCCCCTTATGTGCAAATATACACGGC
>JAGFJE010000098.1 GCA_024103175.1 Phaeodactylibacter sp. | reverse complement strand
TTCTACAATGACCTTTCCCCGGTGGGTACACACGTTGGAGAGGCAACGGGTGCGGCCCTGGCCGTCGCGGGCCAGCAGCAGGGGTTCGTCCAATACGCCGGGAAGTAACGTGAAAGGATAGACATTGACTTCATCGTTCAAGACCCCTGTATCGGCCACGTACTGCCAGGTGGTGGCAAAGACCTTTTCTTTAGAGGATTCGAACATGGCCGGATCTTCATAAAAAGAGGTGGGAAGGGTGGCCGCCTTGCGGATATCCGGGTCGATGTGGAAGGGCTTCATAGCGGGAGTTTTCCTGCAAGGTAAGCAGCTCGGCGGAAATAGGGACTGACAAAAATAAGAAAGCGGGCACTTTTTCAATGCCCGCCTTCAATGGGCAACAAAACCATAATATAGGCGGCGCCCCCTGAAAATCACCTATCACGCACCGTTTCCTTATTGCGGGCCACTGGAAAGCGGCCCGTCCGAAAAGGGGCGCCGCCGAAGGATGCCGGATTCCTCCAAAAAAGCACTCAATTATGGCGACATCCTTATAAACTGTTGGTGTCCAACCTGGCTATCCATAACGACGAATATGCGATAAATACCCGCCGGCAGGGAACCATCCAGTCCGATGCCGATGGCTTCCGCTCCGGAATGAGGAGCAATTTCCCGGCGGAGCACTTCCCGGCCGTAGTTGTCCGTAACCCGCACGATGGCCTCTGAGGACAGTTCCTGCCCCAGGCGGAGGTTTATCCTGTCGTGAGCGGGGTTGGGAAATACGGTGAACGGCAATGCCTCAGCAGCGGCCAGCGTGGGCGTCACCGCCAGGGGCTGGGCGATGAACACATCATCGTTGAGGCAGGTGATGCGGCAATTGCGGCGTACGATGTCTGCCAGGCGGTTGCTCTTGATCCAGGCTTTTTCCTCCAGGGTGAGCCAGGGGTCGTTTTCGTAGTAGAAACGGTCGCCGTCCCGCAGGGCGGTGAATTGCTGCTCAATGATGCGCATGGCCGTTTCGCCAAACAGGGCGTCGGACATGTGGTCTTCGGCCAGCATGCCTACCCAGGGGTCGATATTGTTGACATCGTGGTACAACATCTCCAGGCTGGCGCTCATCAGCGGGTCGGAGCACACCGCTGTGAAGGAGCCTCTCGGCGCCAGGCCAAAATCGGCTCGCACTGTATTGTAATCGGGCAGGCCGCGGTCTCTGCCCCGGTTGATGTTGATGGCTACCAGGTCGAGGCCGCCGGCGCCGGGAGCGCCGAAGAGGAAATTGCGCAGGCCGTCGATGACCTGGCAGTCAAAGTCCTGCTGCACAACGGTAGACATGCCGATCAGGTAGGGTTCGATACCGCCAACTTCCAGGGTAGCTTCGGGGTTGAAGAAGGCGTCTTTCAGGAGGATGTCGCCCTGCGGCATGGAATGGCCGTCGTCGTCCATCCGCAGCAGGATGCTGTTGATGGTGGTATGGCCGTAGCGGAAGGCTGCGGCCGAGAAGACGTTCATGATGCCGGGGTCGGTATAAGGGTTGTAACCGTTATATGGAGCGAGGCGTATGCCGAGGGTGGGCAGCCATTCCTCATAAACGATGGCCTGCATGAGGGCGCCGGCCAGCTTGCGGGCATGCTGATAGAGCTGCTCATCCGTCCAATCGGGATGTTCAGCGGCCAACTCCCCGCACAGGCGGTTGTGCTCGCGCACAAAAAGGGTGTGCATGGCCAGCAGGAAAGGGTTCTCGTTGGCCCGGCTGTCGCCCAGCACGAACCAATGTTGCACAAAGGGAAAGGGCATATCCATGTGCGGGGCATTGGGGTCGATTGGAGCGCCCAGTTCTCCGGTAGTGGTGTTGAACGGCGGAAGCTTCCCGCTGGATACTTTCAGCCGCCCGCCGGCGAAGGTGCGCAGCCAGGTGGCCCGCTCTTCGTCGGAGCCGTAAACGGCAGAGCCATCGATGTAAGCAGAAATGGCATTTACGTGAACCCGGGGGTTATCCACTCCCGTCCCCGTTTCCGGGTCAAACGCAGAACGGCGCATGGGGATAGAAACCGTCCCCGTTCCCGACGGATCGAAGAACACATCGAATGGCGGAACGGCAATGTCCATATGCTCTTCCGGGTTATCGGGCACCAGCGTAACATCATGGTCGATGAACTGCCCCCACGCCCAGGTGTAAGCGCTCAACCCGCGGGGGTCATTCTTCAGGCTGTTCTGAGCAAAGAGCATGTTGCTGATCATCCGCGGATTGGGGCGCCCGGCGCCGGCCGGTTCCGATATGCCGTCTTCATAACCTGGGGTAGTAGCCGCCACCATCTGCCCGCCGGCAGCACCCCAGCCGGGTTCCAGGAAATTGTTGTTGCTGCCGTCGAAAGAACGGTATTCCTGGGCCGCCAGCGGCCATCCAGCGCTCCCCAGAAAGAAAATGGCGCAAAGCGCGCATAAGCGGAGTAGAATTATCTTCATAGGTGAATCATTTTTTGTGAATGGGATCAAGCTGTTATTCCGGGGGGCATCAACGGGGGGAAGATCAAAAGGAAAACCCTTTTAAGATTTCATACTATTTTATCTTAAAATTGTTGCGCGGGTTAGTATATTTTTTTTGTTAATCCGAAAAATTTCTGATTGTAACGGATTGCGTAGCTGTTCTTCGAAGCCAATCGGAGACGCTGTTGGGATACCCAAATTTATACTGACGAACGCAGGTATCTGTTTAGCGTTGAGGTGAGGTGATATCTAGGGTGTTCAGTTAACCCCCAAGCATTTTGTTAGAAATTCATCAAAATTGTCACCGGTTGCGCAGCAAAACCGGCAGGCGGCTCCAGGTTAGAAGGTGTGCAATGCCCCGCCAGGTGACATCTTT
>JAGFJE010000068.1 GCA_024103175.1 Phaeodactylibacter sp. | reverse complement strand
CCGGGCTTCCGGCGGGTACGAAGAAGTCGCCCAGGCGCAGGCTGCGCGGGTTTTTCCGGGCTTCGCGGGCGCGCCGCCGGTAGCCCAGCACATGCTCGTCGATGGAGCGCTCCAGGGCGTCGCCGTCGTCGGCCAGGGAGAACCACAGGCGGGGGTTGAAATTGGCGCGCACCAGCACGCCGGCGTAGGGGAAGGCCATGTCCTGGCGGATCTGCATGTCCAGATAGTTCTTCAGGCTGAACGGCTTGGTGCGGTTGTAGAACTGATGGTCGTACAGGGCGGACACGTAGGCCCCGGCGGCGAAACCTCCGCCGGAAACGGTCGACAGGTAGTCCACCTGATCGAGCATATCCTCATCCTCCCCTGTGCTGACCTGCTCCAGGCCCAGCATGACGCCGATGCCGAAATTGGAAGCGCGGGAACCGCCCCCCGAAATGGCCATGGCCACCGCCAGGGTGGAGTCCTGCCCCGGGCGCTCCTGCACGCTTTTGTAGTAGCTCAGGTCGACGGTGGGCACCGCCTGGCCGTCTTTGAGGAACTGGCTGCGGTCGGGGTAGATCTTTGGGGAGCAGGAGGTGAGGAAGAGGGCTGCCAGTGCCAGAAAGTGCGCAAGTCGGAAGTTTACCCGGCTGAGGGACGAAGACGGGCTTGCCCAGCTGAGGAACGAAGACGGGTCGGAAATCGGAAGTTTACCCGGCTGAGGAACGAAGACGGGTCGGAAATGGCAGGCCGGGTGGCCTGTGCGCACTTCGAGCCTTGTTCCGGCTTCGCATTTCCGATTTCCGACTTTAACAAAGGTTCCTCTATTGCCCCGAATCGTCCAAAGGTTACTATTCTTATGCATGTTTTCTCGTTGTATGGTGGCGGACTATTGCTGCAATATACGAAGCTACTGAAAATACAGGATCGCGTAGTTGCAATGACGTTCGTCCAGGATCAGAGACGAAAAGCCAACGCTAGCTCAGGCCTGCCCTGTGGAATAAATACAAATTCCACAGGGTGAACCAAATTTTTTGGCGTTGAAGACGATAAACCCGCGCCCTATCAATGAAGGGCAGCTGAAAATATCCTTTCACCGGCCCTGAGCGGGGTTTTCGGATAAGTTCTTATTTTCCCCAATGTTTAACCTCCCATTCCTCCACCTGTTTTTCCTGTGACGAAAAACTCACCCCCACCGCAATCTTTTCCTTCGGCGAATCCGCCCAGGGCGCCAGGTAGCCTTTCTCTTCGATCTGCCGCAGAGCCTCGGCAGCGCTCTTGTCGAGCTTGAACTCGAAGGCGTAAATGTAGTCGTCCGTTTGCACGAGGGCATCACAGCGCCCCTTGGCAGTATGCACTTCCGACTGGACGTACACGCCGAGCAAACTGAAGGTGAGGTGGATGATGGCGTGGAAGAAATGCTCGTTTTCCTGCTGCCAGTGGTCGTAGGGAATGGCGGCAAATGCGGCGTTGATGATGCGGATGGCCTCGTCCAGATCGTTGTTTTGCAAGGCGTTGCGCAGATTCACCACGCGGGGCAGGGCGCTTTGCGGCGGATAGTCCAGGTACTCGTTGAGAAGGATCTCCTGGAGGGAGTGTTTGACTTCCAGGTTGGGATAATCGAGCGTATAGAGCAGGTCCTGGGGCTCGTAATGCTGAATAGTGAGATAGCCGGTTTGAAAGAGGACGGTGATGGGGTTGAGGCGGCGCAGGTCGAAATTGCTCAGGTCGTTGGCCGTAGCGGCGGTATAGCCTATATCGTAATTGGCCTGCTTTTTCATCTCCTTGACCAGGAAAGTGGGCGTGCCGGTTTCGAACCAGAAATTCCGGAACTGCCTGCCGTCCAGGAAGCTAAGCAGAGAAAAGGGGTTGTAAACCTTGTCCAGGCCATTCCAGGAGTAGCCGTTGTACCAACGCTTCACCTGCTCGTAGAGGGCTTCAGTAGTTGTCTTTTGATACTGTGCCGCTTCCTCCAGTACGGGCATGAAGTAGTGGTCCAGTTCCTCCTGGGTAATGCCCAGCAGCGTATCGGCATGCCGGTGGAGGGAAAGGTTTTTCAGGTTATTCAGGTCCAAAAAGATGCTCACCTTGCTGAATGCCGAGACGCCGGTGATGAAGGCCAGTTCCAGGTAAGGGTCGCAATCCTTGAGCACGGAGTAGAAGCTCTTCAGTATGTCGCGGTTGGCCTCGACCTGCGGGATGTCATCCAGAAAGTCGATGATGGGTTTATCGTATTCGTCGATCAGAAGGATGGCTTTCTCCGAAGCGCCGGCTTTAGTGATGAGTTCCTGAAAGTGGTTTTTGTATCCCGCATCCCCCAGGGAAAAACCCAGGCGCCGGGCTTCCAACATCAAGCCGTCGTCGATAGCCGCTGCCAGGCCTTTTTCTCTATAACCGTAGCTACTGAATTTTAACCAGATCACCGGCCGCCGGCTGGCCTCCCAGTCCCAGTGCCTTTCCACCCACAGGCCTTCAAACAGCTCCCGGCTGCCGCTGTACAACTCGTTGATGGTGGACAGCAGCAGGCTCTTGCCAAAACGGCGCGGGCGGGAGAGGAAGAAGTAGTTTCCCTGCACCAGGATATCGTGGATGTGCTGTGTTTTATCCACGTAAAGGTAGCCGCCTTCGCGCAGCTTCCGGAAATCCTGTATGCCGATGGGGTATTTCATGGGGTAAAGATATGGATTTTTGAGGGTAAGTAACAGCTGCCTGAAAGGCATCATCGAAGAAAGCGCGCTGCGCAAACCATTCACTTATTGTGTTTGTTATTTCTCAATGGCAAAGCGGTTCCCCTTTTCGCATATCGTTTCGTCCGCTTATATTTGTTGAGTGAGTGCTGTACCAACTTTGTTTGATGCCACTAAACCACCAACGCACTAAATCCCACTAAAGGTTTCGTGCGGATTTCGTGTTTTTGAGCTTTCGTGGCAGGAAAATTTGTGCCGATAACCAATGACCACCGACGACTACAAGGCCATCTCCGACACCATCCCCCGCCAGCCGGGCGTCTACCGCTTTATCGACAAGGAGGACACCATACTCTACGTGGGCAAGGCCAAGGACCTGCGCAGCCGCGTATCTTCCTATTTCGGCGACCGTCGGGACCGGGCGCACAAAACCCGCGTCATGGTCAAGAACGCCGGCCGCCTGGAGTTCACCGTCGTGGAAACGGAAGCCGACGCCCTGCTGCTGGAGAACACCCTCATCAAGAAGTACCAGCCGCGCTACAACGTGATGCTGCGCGACGACAAGAGCTACTCCTACATCTGCATCAAGAACGAACGCTTTCCCCGCGTATTCATCACCCGCCGCGTCATCAAGGACGGCTCCACCTACTTCGGGCCATACACCAGCAAATCGCGCATCAAGATCATCCTGGAACTCATCAAGCGGCTCTTCCCGCTGCGCACCTGCCATTTCAACCTTTCGCAGGACAACATCGAGGCCGGCAAGTTCAAGATCTGCCTGGAGTACCACATCAAGAACTGCATGGGCCCCTGCGAAGGGCTGGAAAGCGAGGAGGACTACAACGCCAAGATCGACCAGGTGAAGAACATCCTGAAGGGCAACTTCGGGGCGGTGAAAACCCACTTCAAAGGCGTGATGGAAAAACTGGCCGAGAACCTGGAGTTCGAAAAGGCCCAGCAGATGAAGGAAAAGCTGAGCGCCTTCGAGGACTACCAGGCAAAGTCGACCGTCGTCAACCCCAGCATCCGGGATGTGGACGTCTTCTCCATCGCCTCCGAAGAGAAGGATGCCTACGTCAACTACATCAAGGTGGTCAACGGCGCCATCATCCACACCCACACCCAGGAGTTGGCCGTCAACCTGGACACCGACGATGAGCCCGCCCTGCTGGCCTACGCCATCCCCATTATCCGCGAGCGCTTCAACAGCATCTCCACCGAGATCATCCTGCCCTACGAGGTGCAGCTGGAGGGCGAAGGGCTGAACATCACCGTGCCCAAGATCGGCGACAAGCGCAGGCTGCTGGATCTCTCAGAGAAGAACCTCAAATACTACATCCTGCAGAAGCAGAAGCAGCGCGCCAGCCAGCAGCGCAAGCAGACGTCCGCCGAGCGCATCCTGCGCACCCTGCAGCAGGATTTGCAGATGGACGTCCTGCCCCTCCACATCGAGTGCTTCGACAACTCCAACATACAGGGCAGCCACCCGGTGGCCTCCTGCGTGGTGTTCAAGAACGCCAAACCCAGCAAGAAAGACTACCGCCACTTCAACATCAAGACCGTCAAGGGCCCCGACGACTTCGCCTCCATGAAGGAGGTGGTGCACCGCCGCTACCGCCGCATGCTCGACGAGGGCGACACCCTGCCCCAGCTCGTCATCATCGACGGCGGCAAGGGCCAGCTCAGCGCCGCCGTGCAGAGCCTGGAAACGCTGGGCCTCCGCGACAAGGTCACCGTCATCGGCATCGCCAAGCGCCTGGAGGAGATCTTCTTCCCCGGCGATTCCATCCCCCTCTACATCGACAAGAAGTCCGAATCCCTCAAGCTCATCCAGCAGGCGCGCAACGAAGCCCACCGATTCGCCATTACCTTCCACCGCACCAAGCGTTCGCAGAACTTCACCACCACCGAGCTGACCAACATCCCCGGCGTCGGGGAGAAGACGGCGCAGAAGCTGCTCAGCCACTTCGGCTCGGTGAAGCGCATCCGGAATGCCCGGGCGTCGGAGATCGCGGAGGTGGCGGGGTTGAAGGTGGCGGAGAAGGTGATGGGGTATTTTTCGGAGGAGGAGGAGGAGTGAGGTAGATAGAACACGGATTAACACGGATGCAGCGGATATGCGCGGGTTTGGAGCTGCAGCAAGGTGCTTTCCATGGATAAATACCAGTTTCTGAAAAGTACCAACCTGCCGGGTTTCACAAAAGCTCCAACTGTTCGCGGGATAGCAAAACCACTGTTCCCTAAATCAGGAAGAAAAGGATATATCCTGGCGCCTTATCCATATCTGAATAATAAGTATTGAAATCGGAAATATTCAAATAGTTTCCTGCTTTTATTTTGAAACAAAAATTTGCAAAAATCAACAAAATTACATATTTTTGTTTCATTCTTTGCATCTCCAACTTGCGCTTCCTTTCCAAGATCGGAAAATATTTTCCTGTGCTGCTGCAGGCCGGGCGGCCCTGTGCATGAGATTGGCCTTGACCGTGCTGTACAGCATCTGAATTTATCGTGTAAATAATTGATTTTCAGCCGATGTGCAGATTCACACATCGGGAAAACATTTAATATAACCTGAAAGTATGAATGAAGTAATCAAATTCAATTACGAAGGACAGAATATCTCCTTTGAGTTTTCTAAAGGGAATAAGATGATTAATGCAACGGAGATGGCGAGGCCTTTTGACAAAGTGGTTAGCGGTTTTCTAAGGTTAAAAACCACCCAGGAATACATCCTCCTCCTGGAAGAAAGATATGCCGAAGAGCCCGAGCGGGAAGTACTGCGGGTAGTAAAAGGCGGAGCGCCGGAATTGCAGGGCACATGGATGGATGAGAAGCTCGCCCTCAAATTCGCCGCCTGGCTTGCTCCCCGGTTTGAGCTTTGGGTTTATGACAAGATCCATGAGCTCCTGACAACCGGTAAAACGGAAATCCCGGAACACCAGCCTGCCAATATCCTGAAAAGCCTGCGGCTGATCGTCGAGCAGTTGGAGGAACAGGACAAGATAAACGCGGAAGTCAGGCAGGATATCGACTTTATCGCCGAGAGGATTGATGAACTGGAGGCAAAGATCACCAGTGTTGATGAAAATTACTACACGATTGCCGGGTACTGCTTACTCCAAAAGATACCTTGCCCACTGGATAAAGCCAGGGAATGGGGTAAGGCGGCTACGCGACTAAGCCGGGAACGGAATATTCTTACCGGTACGGCCCATGATGAGCGGTTTGGCAAGGTGCGTACCTATCATCAGGATATATTATCTTCGGTGATCCGGTGATCACCCTTTCTCAAGCCCCACCACCCGAATAATACCTTGCTCCGCCATAATGGAAAAATCGCGGTCCACGTGCAACACGGCCAGGCCGAACTGCTGAGCAAAGGCAGCAATCAGACAATCATTGGATTTGCGGATAGTAATGCCCTTTTTCCTGAGATCCCGGTACAATTGTGCGGAGGCAATGGCAGCTTCGACAGGGTTCCAGTCGGGAACAGGGAAGGCCAGAATGCTGTCTCTTACGTTCTCAAAGTCTTCGTCAGAACGGATTCCCTGTAAGACTTCCTGAATGATAACCGGGCACAGGAACAACAGCTGGCCGTCCTCAATACCTTGCTTCAGGTATTCAACCTGCGGGCTTTCAACGCCATTAAGGAATTTTAGGCTACCCGTCTAACGTTGGACAAGCTCGTACATCGTACACGCCCGTGGGCTGCCATTGGCCCCGTACATCGTACACGCACCCGAAGCTTTTTGTCCAACCCTAG
>JAGFJE010000046.1 GCA_024103175.1 Phaeodactylibacter sp. | reverse complement strand
TGGATGAGGTCGCTGATCTCATCCTTGCGGATGAGCATTTCCTTGTATTGTGCCACGGCGTTATACCAAAGTATGGTGGGGAGGTAGTTCGCATTTTTCTGGTACTGCTTTTCCCGCTCCAGCAGCTGGTATTTGCGCACCACTTTCAATAGTTTGGAATACTTCTCCTGCCGGAGGATGGCCTCCAGGTAAGAGGAGAAAAAGATGTGCCACCGATATTCGAAGACTTCCTTCTTGTAAGCCTGCAGGAAGGACTCGGCGTAGTTTTCCGCATTTTTGTATTGCTGATTGTAATTGAGGCACTTCAGGTAGAAGGCCACAAAGCCGATCCGGTTGTGGAAACTGGGCGTATTCTTCATCTCCGGGTAAGCCGAACGCATGAGTTGCAGGGCATCCTGGTATTTCTTCTGCCGCAGCAACACGGCGCTCAGGTTGTTTACGTAGTGGATGTAATCGCTATTCTTTTCCCGGATGGAAAGGTAGCCGTAGTATTCGGCCTTGTCGTACTCCTGGAATTTGGTGTGCAACATCACCCGGTTTGCATAATAATTGAGGAGGATGCGCCGGGAGTAGTAACGCCCGTCTTTGAACAACTGGTCGATGTAATCGTATTTTTCCCGCAGCTTTTCGAATTGCCGGTAATTGAAATACACAAAGGTCAGGCGTACCAGCGCCAGGTAACGGTTTAGGCCGTCCAGTTCTTCGTTGTAGAATACATCGGTCAGCCAGTTTTCCCAGTGAATGGACTGGGCGGAGTTCTGCGAATATTGGTTGACGATATCGAGGGTGGCCTCGTGGATACGCTCTCCGGTAGCTTTGCATTCCTCATATTTGGGTTTGTAGGCCTTCAGGAAATCGTCCGCTACTTTGTGGTGGGCGTACCGCATCCGGATCAGCAGGAAGTGGCGGTAAACCTCCACCAATTCGTAAAACTTGGTAAAGTAAAAATCCAGCCTGTCGTATTCCCGGATAACCTTAAGCAACTGTTTTTCCTCCTGTGGCTCGATGGAATCGGTCATGATCTGCCGCTCCAGATGGCTCATCCAGTCAAAACGCACATCGACGTCAATAGACTCCAGCCGCTCCGTGATCCAGTTTTTGAGGTTGGAATATTTGCGCTTGTCGATAGAGGCGTCATAGGGAGTAAACTGTCGTAGGTTCGTACAGTTGTAATCGATCAGCTTTAGTATACCAAGCTTAATATCATCCTCAAATTGTTGCGTGGACAGCAGGTACGCCGTCTCGTGGGGCAACAGTGTATTGGCAAATTCGGTAAATTTTTGCAGTTTCATCCTCATATTACCAGGCTTTGGTTTGTGCCGGTTTCCAATAGAACACCTGAGCTTGCCCGAAGTTACGTTTTTTTTTAGATCTATTGAAATATATAGATAATTATATAAGTTATCGGGTTACGTATTGACCCACATTGCCGGTTCAGGCCGGGTATAAAACAAAAAAAAGCCCCTGCCACACACAGCAGAGGCTCTGTCTCGTTAACAACTATCCCCTTCCGGCCTGGCGCGCGCTCCGGTCAGAGGATCAGCCCTCCGTCCACGCTCAGGGTGGCGCCGTTGACGAAGGCTGCTTCGTCGGAGGCCAGGAAGAGATAGGCGTTGGCGATCTCCTCGGGTTTGCCCATACGGCCCACCGGCGTTTTGTCTTCGATCATCTGTATGACCTTTTCGGGAATGGTATTGACCATTTCGGTGGCGATGAAGCCGGGAGCTACCGCATTGGCGGTAATACCCTTGCGGGCGAATTCGCGGGCCCACACCTTAGTCATTCCGATGACGCCGGCCTTGGTGGCCACGTAGTTGGTTTGGCCGAAGTTGCCGTACAGGCCTACTACCGAGGCAGCGCTGATGATGCGCCCGTAGTTGCGTTCCACCATATAAGGAGAAACGGCCTTGGTGCAATTCCACACGCCGGTCAGGTTGACGTCGATCACCATCTGCCATTGTTCGGGGCTCATCTTTTTCATGGTGGCGTCGCGGGTGATGCCGGCATTATTGATAAGGATATCGATCCTTCCGAAATCCTCGATCACTTCACGCGCCGCTGCTTCCGTGCTGGCCAGCTCGGTTGTATTGACTTCGTAAAATTTGCTGGCCAGCTCTTCCGTTCCCGTCTTGCCATTTTGTTCTCCCGTATCATATACAGGCACTTCAATGGCCTTTTCGGCTAATTTAGCCGCCAGTTTATTCAGTTCAGAAGCAACCGCCAGGCCTTTTTCGCGGTTAATATCCCAGATGACAACCCGAGCGCCCTCTTCGATGAAGCGTACGGCGGTTGCTTTACCGATACCACTGGCGCCACCGGTAATGATAGCGACCCTGTCTTTCAGTCTATACATATTTTATTCGTATTTAGGATTCTGTCGGCTTTGCGGCTCAAATCGGCTTTAGGAAAATGCCAACCTAGTTAAAGTGCATTGGGAGTTTCGATAAGGAGGCATTCAAATGTATGTAATCAACTGAAAAGAAGTGAGGATTGTTGAAAGGCAAAAGCGGCTGACTTAAGGACGACTGGTTTGTAACAATTTTAGCAATATGCTGACAATCAAAAAATTAAATTCCACAATAAAAGGGGTTGACAAAAGAAAATAGTTGGTTAAGAAAAGAATTATTTTTAAAATACATGCTTCGCAGGTTGTTCGTTGAATGTTGAGGGTTGCTTGTCCGGCCAGGCTGAAGAGCCGCCTGCAACAACCAAACCGACAACTGACAACCAACAACAGCACAAAAAACCACTCATATGAGGAAAGTGTATATTGTATCTGCCGTCCGCACCCCACTGGGAAGTTTCGGAGGCGTATTATCCAGTGTTCCGGCCCCCAGGCTGGGCGCCGCCGCCATCAAGGGCGCGCTGGAGAAAGCCGGCGTTCAGCCCGATCAGGTTGAGGAGGTCTTCATGGGCAACGTCTATTCGGCCAACCTGGGCCAGGCGCCGGCCCGGCAGGCGGCCATCTTCGCCGGTATTCCCAGCGCCGTCCCCTGCACGACCGTCAATAAAGTATGTTCTTCCGGCGCCAAGGCCATCATGTTCGCCGCTCAGTCCATCATGCTGGGCCATCAGGATATTATTGTCGCCGGGGGTATGGAAAACATGAGCGCCGTGCCCTATTATGTGCCCAAGGCGCGCTACGGCTACGGCTACGGCCACGGCGAACTGATCGACGGCATGGTCAAGGACGGCCTGACCGACGCCTATAACCACGCCGTCATGGGCGTCTGCGCCGACCAAACCGCCCGCGAATACAACATCTCCCGGGAGGAGCAGGACGAATTCGCCATCACCTCCTACAAACGCGCCGCCGCCAGCACGGAAAGCGGTATTTTCCGGGACGAGATCGTGCCGGTGGAAGTCCCCCAGCGGAAGGGCGGCCCCGTATTGGTGGCCGAGGATGAAGAGTACAAACGGGTTATGTTTGAAAAGATACCCACCCTGCGGCCGGTATTTACCAAAGACGGCACCGTAACGGCAGCCAATGCCTCCACGATCAACGACGGCGCCGCCGCCCTGGTACTGGCCAGCGAGGAAAAGGTCAAAGAACTCGGCCTGGCGCCGGTGGCCCGCATCGTCAGCTTCGCCGACGCCGCCCAGGACCCGGAATGGTTCACTACCGCCCCTACCAAAGCAGCGCCCATCGCCCTGCAACGGGCCGGCCTGAAGAAGGAGGACATCGACTACTACGAAGTCAACGAGGCCTTCGCCGTAGTCGCTATCGCCTTCAATAAACTGATGGAACTGGACCCGGACAGGGTCAACGTCCACGGCGGGGCCGTGTCTCTCGGCCACCCCCTTGGCGCCAGCGGCGCCCGCATCATCACCACCCTGAACAATGTATTGCAGAAAAAGAATGCCAGGCGCGGCCTGGCGGCCATCTGCAACGGCGGCGGCGGCGCTTCTTCCATCATCATTGAAAGGGTTTGAGGGAAGGGGGAAGGGGGAAGTCGGAAGTCGGAAGTCGGAAGGGGGAAGGCGGAAGGGGGATTTCGGTTAATATAACCTATACTTCTAACGGAATGGTATGAAATCTAGCTGTATACCGTGCTGGCTTACCTTCCTACTATTTTGTCCAGGCTGCTTGGCCAGGTTCTTTGCCCTTTTGGGCTACCCGCCTAACGTTGGACAAGTTCGTACATCGTACACGCCCGTGGGCTGCCATTGGCCCCGTACATCGTACACGCACCCGAAGCTTTTTGTCCAACCCTAGACGGATGCCCCCCTTTTGGCATAAGATTCTGTTTTTCAGTGCTTTCGGAGGCTTTTGTCCTTACTTTTTTGAGGCCAAAAAAGTAACAAACCTGCCTGCTCGCCAGCTCGCTGGCAGGCAGGAAAGCCCTTCGCCTGACGCAGCCCTGGCTAAGGGGAGCTGCTGATCTATGGCAGCATCATAGAGCTACTCCTTGGCCCTTAAAGCAAGGGGAAAGTGAGGTGTTTATTAACCGAAATCACCGTCGGAAGGCGGAAGTGGGCTAAGGGGGCTGCAGGAAGAAAGCTTCCGGAAGCCCCGTTAAAGCCCTTCCGACTTCCGACTTCGGACTTCCGACTTTTGATTCCCCTATACACCTCAACAACTTCCGCCTTCGAAAAAGTCAACCCCCTCACCTGAAAACCTAAAATACTCTTTATCAAGCACTTAACAAAATTAACACGCAAACAGGAGGGGAAAAGTCAGCGTTAAACATATAGAAAGCCCTATTGATCAGGGGAGGCGGGCAGGCTATCTTTGTATCATCAATTGAACTGAACATTATTTCATTCTTTTAAAAATTCCAACTATGGCTGGCACAAAGAATTATTTCGACCAGATCCTCGAAAATCAGAACAAGCTGTATACTACCCTCCTCAACTACGCCAACACGGTAGTTGAAACAGCAATGCCTGACAAGAACGCCGCTGAGGATGCCGGCAAATTGCTGAATGAGTATTACATCCGCTATACTGAACTGGCTGAAAAGATGGTTGACAAAAACAACCTTGAAAAATACCAGAAGGACTTTTGGGGCGCTTTCACTGCCGACTATACCAAGAGTATGGAACTGTCGATGGACCTGTACAAAAAGACCGTAGACTACTACCGGAACATCTGGCCCGGCAACGTTATCGAAAGCCAGCAGGAACGTACCAAGAAGCTGACGGAAATGTACCAGGAAACGATGAAAGCCGTTTACGATACCGGCACGGCCAATGTCAAAGCCGTTCAGGAATACATGAACTGAGGAGCCGGTTAACAGTTGTTTGTTGCTTGTTGTCTGTTATGTCCGGCCTACTGTGGGATCAACAGACAACAGACAACAAACAACGACGCCAACAGCCCGCCACCGGGCATCACCTACTATCCAAATCACTTATTCAATTCAAATCAACTAGGCCATGAGTAACCAATTTGATACCATAATAGAAGGGCAGAAAAAGGCCATGGAATTCTGGTCCAGCCTCTCCGAGCAGATGGCAAAAGCTTTCAAGCCCGAAGCAACCAACGGTAAGGCCAAGGACGACGCCCAGAGCCTCTTTACTGAATGGTTCAGGAAGCAACAGGAATTCTTCGAGAATGCCGTGAAAGCAGGGCAGGACCCGCAGAAAGCTCTCGAAAAGGCGCCGGAACAGATGCGCCAGTGGATGGAAATGCAAACGGAATACGCTCAGAAATGGGCTAAATTCTACCAGGATAACGCCGAAAAGATGGGCCTGAAGCTGCCCGAATTCAAAGGCGCGTTCAACCCTGCCGGCTTCTTCGAAGAAGGCATGAGAAACTGGAGAGAATGGATGAACAAAGGCAACAAATGGATGAGCGAACAGGTATACGACCGGATGCCGTATAACATGCGCCCCCATTTCACCAACTTCATGGAGTCTTACGACTACCTGCACCGCTACTGGGAGCCCATGCAGCGCCTCATCCAGAATGGCATGTACAACAAGGAGATGATCGACAAGTACTTCTCCCCGGAAGCGTACCAGAAGGTCGTCAACCAGATGATGGGCTTCCGCCCCGTCGGCAATACCAGCGAACTGATCGAGAACGTCAACAAGTGGTTTGAAACCTACCTCTCCTATATCAACCAGGAATCCGGCGACTGGTCCTCCGTCAGCGACACCTGGAAAGAGAAGATGCAGGAGTACATGGATAAAGGCAACCTGCCTTTCTTCGAAATGGCCACTGATTTCAACAACCGCATGCGCGACCAGCTGGCGCCCTTCTACAACATCATGGCCCAGGGCCGGCAGACGGAAGTGGCCAAGCTGATGCGCGACATTCAGTTCGCCTACATCGCCTTCATCCTGAAGTCTGCCGAACTGCAGAGCAAGGTCTACGAAGCCGGGCAGTTCGCTATGCCGGACACCGTCCGCGACCTCTACAAGAAGTTCAAGGACAATAAGGATATGCCGGATTATCAGGACTTCTTCCAGCACTATGTCAACACCCTGGAAGACACCCTGCTGGATGTGCTGCACTCGGAAGAATACTCCAAACTGCAGAGCGAAGTGGCCGCTACCGGCACCAGCATCAAGGCCATGACCGATAAGATCATGGAGCTGACCTATGCCGACCTGCCCTTCCTGACCAAGTCGGATGGGGATGACATTGCCAAGGAAGCCAACGCCCTGCGCCAGAAAATGCGCAAGCTCGAGCAGAAAGTAGCCGAACTGGAAAAGGCGCTGCTGCTGGCCGGCAGGCCCATGGCAGGCAAAGAGGAAGCGGTTCCCGAAACGAAAGGGGCCTCAAAAAAAAAACTGATTGACAAAATAGGCGCTGCATCCAAAGCAGAAGCCGACGACCTGAAGCAGATCAAAGGCATTGGCCCGAAACTGGAAGAAATGTTGAACGAGCTGGGTATCTACACCTACCGGCAGGTCAGCAAAATGACAGCCCGGGAATACGATATGATCGATGAATTGCTGGGCGTTTTCCAGGGCCGCGCCCAACGCGACGAATGGGCCAAACAGGCAAAAGCACTGCTTTAGCATACCTTTCGGTTACCGGTTTTCGGCCGGCCTGTGTCCCATATCCGGCGCAGGGGGCCGAAAAGCCGGTAACTGAATTTTACCCCCCGGCGCCCTGAAAGCTCAACAACGGTTGGGCTTTTCTTTAAGTGATTGACACTTTTTTCCTAATCCAAACCAGAGTATTAACTAAGCCCCAGTGGCGAAAAACTAGAGCGATGAGTAATACAAACGCCAAGTTGAGCGACCAAATTCTAGAGCGCGTGAACACCGTATCTGATGCCCTGCGCAATATCTCCGGCGTGAAGGACGTGGATATTGCGACCGCTCCCCGTAAGACCGTCTGGGAAGACGGCAAAGTGAAATTGTACCACTTCGAACGGGAAGGCGAAGCAAGAGCCAAAACGCCTGTCCTGATTTCCTACGCCCTCGTCAACCGCTGGGAAATGATGGACCTGCAGCCCGACCGCAGCCTCATCCGCAAGCTGGTCAGCGAAGGCATCGACGTCTACCTCATCGATTGGGGGTACCCCACCAAGGTAGACCGCTATAAAACCCTGGAAGACTACATACTCGGCAACCTGAACGACTGTGTGGACTTTATCTGCGAAGAACACGGCATGAACAAGATCAACCTGCTCGGCGTTTGCCAGGGCGGCACCTTCAGCCTGATCTACGCCTCCCTGTTCCCGGAAAAGGTCAAGAACCTGGTTACCCTGGTCACACCGGTGGATTTTGACAATGACGAAGGCCTGCTCTTCAAATGGGCCAAGGATATGGATGTCGACGCCATCGTCGACGGCTTCGGCGGCATCGTGCCCGGCGATTTCCTCAACACCGGCTTCGACCTGCTCAAGCCGATGAATAAAACGCGCAAGTACATGGCCCTGCCGGAAACGATGGCCGACCAGGGCCGCCTTATGAACTTCCTGCGCATGGAACACTGGGTAGCCGACAGCCCGGCGCAGGCCGGCGAAACCTATCGCCGCTTCATCAAAGACATGTACCAGAAAAATCAACTGATCAAGGGCGAGTTTGTGCTGGGCGGCCGCAAGGTGAACCTGAAAAACATCAAAATGCCGATCCTGACCATTTTCGCCAAACACGACCATATCGTACCCCCGGAAACGACCACCCCCATCAATGACCTGGTCGGCTCCAAGGACAAGGAACTGATGGAATTCCCCGGCGGCCATATCGGCGTCTTCGTCGGCAGCCGCTCCCAAAAGCTCCTGACGCCCGCCATCGCCACCTGGCTGAAGGAGAGGGATTGACCAAGGCTGAAAGAGGGGTGTAGGGTGTAGGGTGTAGGGTGTAGAGTGTAGGGTGTACGATGTACGATGGGCCTGTCCTGAGACTCTTTGCGGCCAAGTTGTGGATTACCCTTCCCCAGGCTCGAAGCACGGAAGTTTTGCTTTCCCGAACAATTAAGCAAAGCGGCCGGCCCTGAACCTCGGGGATAATCCACAACTAAAAGAATTTTTTGTTCGTCTGGTAATACCTGGTTTTAATTTGGTTAGGGCTGAGCTGGCTGTGGGTTTCCGCAGCCAGTTTTTTTTCGGACGGGCTGCCTTTAGGCGGCCCGTATCTCCTTATACTCTATTCTTTACCATCCGTAGCTCCAGCAAAAAGGAGGTTGCCCGCTGAACTTCGGCTCTTTGCTTCTGTTCCCTAACCATGCGCAAAAAGATCACGCCCCGGGCCGGCCAGGAAAGCGTATGGGATTATCCTCGCCCGCCCCGCCTGGAAAGGACGAACAAGCACCTCAGGGTGGAATTCGGAGGCATCGCCATTGCCGAAACCAACAGCGCCTACCGCGTGCTGGAAACCAGCCATCCTCCTGTTTATTACATTCCTCCGGAAGATGTACGCATGGCCCTGCTGCAACCCCGGGCCGGCCAACAGAGCTTCTGCGAGTTCAAAGGGCAGGCCACCTACTGGGATATCAAAACAGAGCAGGGCGAAAGCCCGGCGGCCGCCTGGAGCTACCCCTCCCCCACTCCCGCTTTCAAACCCATAGCCGGTTACCTCGCCTTCTACGCCAGCCGCGTAGGCGCCTGCTACGTCGATGGCGAGCGGGTGAAAGCCCAGGAGGGGGATTTCTACGGCGGGTGGATCACCTCGGAAATTGTGGGGCCGTTCAAGGGAGGAAAGGGCACCTGGGGGGGGTAAGCCTCATCCTAACACCCCCTTCAGGGCCGGCGAGGCGCGATCCAAGCGCTGCAGGAGGGCAACGGCCCTTTCCAGCCCCTCCTCGCGGGAGATACTGCCGGCGGCCAGCGCTTCCAATAGTTCCTGGCCTTCGTCGTCGTCCAGCAGCAGGCCTTCCAGCTCAACCGGCAGGGCTTCCTGCAGGGCAGGGCTTACGGTATCCGCGGCCTTTTTGCTGCTAAAGATCAGTTTCAGCAGTTCCAGGGCGCCGCTCCAACTGCTGCCGGATGGGGGCGCCTTCATGGCCTCATCGATCTCCGGGACGCCCAGCCTGAGGGCATCCATAGCCCGGAGGATACCATTGCCGTAATATTTTTGGGTTTCGCGCGGATCGTCGAAAGCTTTCTTATAAGCCGATTGGAAGAGGGCCTGCCGGACAGCCTCCGCCTGCTTCCAGGTGCCGTTGTAGCCGAGGCGGCGAAGCTCCTTTTTGTGCCGGAGCAGCCACAGGGCGGCCGCGGCGGCAATCTGCGGGGTTGCAGAAGAGGTGCCTCCCCCACTCTTCTTCAGCAGGGCTTTTTCTTCCTTCACCAACCACGGCACATTGGGCGTGTAGGCTGCCATAGCATAAGGCATGGTATGAGCCGGCCCCCAGCACCCTTCCATAGCGTCAAAGTCGAACCCTTTTGCGCCCGGCGCATATTTGGCCTGCGCCTGGAAGTCGTAGGGCAATTGGTTGTAACAAGCGCCACAGGCGGCGATCACCCTCGGAAAACGCGCGGGATAGACCATCCGTTTGGGGCCGATGCGCGCCGGGCCCTTCCGGATGTAATTGCCGGCGGCGGTGACCAGGACCATGCCTCTTTCGTAGGCTTCGTCGATCAGCCGCGCCATGCGGCGGCTGGGCTTCCCGCCCATGGACATGCTCAACACCTCACAGCCGAGATCCATGGCATATTCCAACGCATCACAAAAGTTGTCCGAATCGAAGATGATCACCGAGTCGCTGATCCGCATGGGCACCACCTCGGCAAAGGGCGCCCCGCCGATGAACCCCAGATCCTCGCCATTGGTGGCCTCGGGGTCAACCCCCCATCCGGCCAACAGGCCCAGGGTGCCGGTGCCATGGCCTTCATTGTCGAGGCTCCAGGCCAGCAGTTTGAGGTTTTCCGGGACATCGGCCACCTCCCGGTTGTGCCGCCATTCCCAGGAAAGAAGAGACCGCCCCAGGTCTTTGCGGATGTGGTGGTTGTTGGCAAAGGCAGGATGGGCCGACCAGTATCCGGTATCGAGGTGAGCCACCATCACCCGCTCCCGGATGGGGGCCGCCTCCAGGTTTTTCCATACCTCGGCGCGCGCCGAGGCCAGTTGGCTGTGGGCATCGTCGAGGTGCCAAACCAGGGAAGCTTCCTCTCCGGTAGTTACTGGCGGCCAGAAAGGCATGAAATCGAACGACTCCCCGGCCTCTTTGGCGCCGGTGAGCTCATCCACTGCCGGGAAGTTGGGGCTCCATGCCGGTTCGGCTTCTACCCTGACCCCCAACTGTTCTCCTCTTTTTTCCAGATCGTGGGCCACTTCCCAGGCGGACTGAAAAGTACTGCCGTCCACGTCTACAAGACAGCGCCGGGAGGGATACCCCCCTTTGAATTGAAGGCCGAGGGTACCCTCCGGGCACAATTTCAACAGCAACTCCCGGGCCAGTTCGGCAGCGGGCAGCTCCACGGCTACCCGCCAGGCGCCGGCCGATGGTTCGCCGCCTGCGGTTTCCGCCGTCGGCCGGGTGCTTTCCGGAGTGGCTTGCTCCTGTAGAGCGCCTGTACCCTCGCCCACCGGAAAAGCAGGCTCTTCCGGAGCCACCGCCGCCGAAACGGAGCCCTCCACCTCTATCCGGAACGGGGAATACTGCTCAAAGGCGGGGATAAGCGGCCCGTAGGCATAGTAATTGGGAGAGGGGTAGGAAAAGGGCTTCTTCAGCAGGTTGAAAAAATCCAGGGCAGGCAGGTTCTGCCATTTTTCATTGAGAATGATGTTTTTCAACACCATGGTGAAGCGGCCGTTCCGCATGCCGTCGAAAGCGATCTGATTGTCCTGGCAAGCAGCGAAAAGCTTTACCGAAGCCTGCATCTCCTGCTTTGGCCGCCGCCTGCTGAATTTTTCCTGTACCGGTTTATATACTTTTTCCCAATTGCCGGTATACACTTTGGTGGCCAGTGTCCTCGGCATCTTTTTGGAACGGTAGTCGTATTTCTTCATCAAGGCCTCAACCTCCCGCTCCAGTTCTTCCTCCTGGCGGGCGGCTATGGAACGATCGTCATTCCTGATCCCAGGAGCCACGCGGGTGACGGTGCCGCTGTGGCAGCTGTCGGAAACAACCAGGATGCGCACTCCTTCCCGGAATTGCAGGAAAGCCTCGTAGAGTTCATCGTCGATCAACTGCCGGTCGTACAGGCACCAGGTCTCATCCTCCGGCTCGTCGCCGCCCTTATTCATAAAGAATGGGTCTTCCACAGTGCCGCCGTGCCCGGAATAGGTGAGCAGCAACAGGTCGCCGGGCTGTAGTAGCCGGGCATAGCGGTTGAGCGCTCCCAGCACCCGCTCTGCAGTGGCCTCTTCATCGATGACGAGTTGGGTATGGCCAAAGTGGAAGATCCTCTCGGCGAGTTTCTGCATGTCTTGCGCATCATTGACGGCGCTGCGCAACGCTTCCAGGCCGGGGTAGTGGTTCGGGTCGGCCTTGTTGAGGCCAATGTGGAAGGAATAGCCTTTGGAGGGCATAGGTTTTGGTTTTTAGGTTTTCCGGATAAAAGATAGGCATTTTATATCATTAAAATTACAAAACCCGGATCCCAGAAAATTTGGTTGATTACGGTAGGTTGGATGGCAGGCCTTCGACTGGTGGCAGGGAAAAAGAAACCCCGGCGCTATTCGCCGGGGCCCATTATTCAACCAAAAGACGGATCAATTAATTTCTTTAAGGGCGCAGCCGCCACTCTTCTTCCTAAGATCCGCTTCATGGTAATGTGCCGTTCCGGATCTTTGGCGGCCCGGCGGGTTCTCCGCCCCAGGCCGTCAAGGATCCGAAACCAAACTCAATACACGTGCTGGCCGCCGTTGATGGCGTAGTTGGCGCCGGTGATGAAGCCCGCGTCTTTGGAGGCCAGGAAGGAAACCAGGTGGGCGATCTCATAGGTGCCGCCCAGGCGCCCGACCGGAATGCCCTTGATGATCTTGGCGCGGATCTCTTCCGGAACGGCCATAACCATATCCGTACCAATATATCCCGGGGAGATGGTATTTACGGTGACGCCCTTGCTGGCCACCTCGATGGCCAGTGTTTTGGTAAAGCCGTGCATGCCCGCCTTGGCCGCCGAGTAGTTGGCCTGGCCGAACTGCGCGCGCTGGCCGTTGACCGAGGAAATGTTGATGATGCGCCCGAATTCCTGGTCTATCATCGGGTTGATCACGTGGCGGGTACAGTTGAAGGCACTGTAGAGGTTGGTCTTTATGACCGCATCCCATTGTTCGAAGGTCATCCGTTTGAAGACCCCGTCCCGGGTAATGCCTGCATTGTTGACCAGAATATCTACTGTTCCTATATCGCTCTGTATCTTTTCGACCATCTTGCCCACCGATTCGAAATCGGAAACGTCGGCGTGGTAGAGGGGCACGTCATAGCCTTGTTCCTTCATCTCGTCGTTCCACTTCTCTGCCTTAGATTTGGTGTGATAGTTGGCAACGCAGAGGTAACCATCATCAACCATGTGCTTGACCATGGCTGTCCCAAGGCCGCCGGTGGCGCCGGTTACAAGAGCTACGTATTTTTTTCCGTCTTTCTTCATAATAGTTGGATTTTTTTGTCCGTTTGGCGATTATGTAAATGATCCAATGCAAATATATAGATATTTAGATGTTTTTGTATGGAAAAATGAAAAAATTTACCGCCTCTTCCGGAAAGTCGACAACGCGACAATACCAAAAAACAGGGGGAATCGCATTAATAACAAGTTAGTTGTCAGTATAATACAAAAAATAATTTAATCAAAACCAGGTTTGTTCAAATAAAAAGCTTTAAAGTCAACCCTTCAAATAATTTTGCATCACCGCCTTTTTTTTCAGAGAATGCGGCAATTCTGTTAATTTCAGGAAACAAAAAACCACCCATTCCCAACTAAAAATAAAAGGCCATGGCATCACAGGAACTCGTATGGGCAACCACGGCCCTGCTTTTACTTTATGGCGCCGCCATACTCTTTTTCGTCATCCGGGGCGCCATACGCACCACCTCCATTTCAGATTATGCAGTAGGCAGCATTCAGTTTTCGCCGGTAGTGGTGGGGCTTTCTCTGGCGGCGTCCATCACCAGTGCGGCGACTTTCATCATCAACCCCGGGTTTATTGCCCTTTACGGGTTGAGCGGCATTCTGGCCTTTGCCATCACCATGCCCCTGGCCATTTTCGTGTCGCTGGCCATACTAACCAAGAGCTTCCGGACCCACGGCGCCTCCGTCAAGGCCCTGACCATGGCCCAATGGATCGGCAAGCGGTACAACAGCACGAGCTATGCCCTCCTGTTCGGTTTTCTGTCTCTTCTGCTGATCACCTTTATCGTGCTGATCTGCGTAGGGATGACGAAAGTGATGTCCAAAGCGCTGAATATTGAGGAGCTTTATGTGCTGATCGGGCTGGTGGTATTCGTGTTTGGGTACATGATGTTCGGCGGGGCCAATTCCATGGTATATACCAATACCATACAGGCCATTCTGATGCTGATCGTGGCCGTCATACTGCTGACTTCGGGTTACGAGCACTTCAGCCGGGGCGTTCATGGTTTTCTGGACAAGCTTGCCGGCATCGACCCCTTGCTGGTGGAATGGGTAAACCCGGAAAGCTTCCTCTTCCGCGACTACTTTGAGATCGTCTTCTGTAACCTGGTGGTGGGCATCGCCATCGTCTGCCAGCCACATATCATCACCAAATCCCTGTTGTTGAAGAGCGAGGCAGATGTAAACCGTTATCTGGTTACCGGCATACTGGTCGAGGCGGTATTTTTTGCGGTAGTGTTCACCGGGCTGTATGCCCGCCTGAGCTTTCCGGACCTTACCGTAGACGGAGAGCCGCTGAAGATGGACGGCATCATACCGGCCTATGTGGTCAGGGAATTTCCGGTGGCCGTGGGCCTGATCGTGATCATGGGCCTGCTGTCGGCGGGCCTGTCCACACTGGAAGGGCTCATACAGTCCATTTCCACCACCATCACGTCCGACATTATCGAACCACTTTCCGGGCGCCGGCTGGGGGGCTCCAACAATCAACGCAACCGGAAGCTGGTGGCCATCAACAAGGTGGTAATCATCCTGCTGGCCGTGGTGTCGATTCTGTTCTCCTACAACCAGCTCGTCACCCCCAGCCTCAGCGTGGGCATCTTTGCGCAGAACGGGGTCTATGCTTACTTTTCGGCGGCCTTTGTACCGGTCCTCTTCGGCATTTTCCTTCGGGACGCCCCGAAGGCGGCGCCGGTAGCGGCCACCCTCACCGCGGTGCTGGTGCATTTCGGCATGTATTACGGCCGCATCGGCGCTTACATGCAGGCGGAGGTACGCAACCCGGCGGTGGCCGCTACTTTCGCCATTCTCCTTTCTCTGGCCGTGGGGTTGATCGTTTACTTCCTGTTGCGCTCCCGCCAAAAAACCGGCGAAGAACAGCCCGAAGCCGCCAAAAGATCTGTAATTTCGCCATCCGCCTCTTCGGTGGCGCCGGAAGAAACCCCTGACGAACAAGCAGAGATGCAAGCTTTTGTTACAGCGCCGTTCCCCCATAAGTCTGTCCGCCTGTCCGATGGACTGGAGATCGGCTATATCGACCAGGGCCGGGGCCGGGAGGCGCTGCTTTTCGTCCATGGGCTGGCCAGCAACTACAAAGCCTGGCACAAGCTGATCGGCAAGCTCCGCCAGAAATACCGGTGCATCGCCCTCGACCTGCCGGGCTACGGCTCCTCCGGCCGGCCCGGAAACCCCGTCAGCATCCAATTCTTCGCCTCCCGCCTCAACGAGTTCGTGGAAAAGATGGGGCTGAATAACGTTACCCTGGTTGGCCATTCCATGGGCGGCCAGGTATCGGTAACGGCAGCCCTCCAGCACCCGGGCCACTACCGCCGGCTGGCCCTGGTGGCGCCCGCCGGATTTGAAACCTTCAACCAGGCCGCCAAACAATGGATCCGGGCCATCTACAAGCCGGCGCTGCTGAAAGTGGCCCCCGAAGAACAGATCATAAACAATATCAAAGCCAACTTCTACCGGTTTCCCGATGACGCCCGGTTCCTTATTGACGAGCGGCTGGCCCTGCGCCACTCCCCCGAGTTTGATTACTACTGCCAGCTCATCCCCCAGTGTGTGGTCAGCATGCTGGACGAACCGGTATTTCACCGCCTGCCGGAATTGCAGCACCCCACCCTGGTCATTTACGGGGAAAAAGACCAGCTCATCCCCAACCGCATGATCAACCCCACCCTCTCCACCAAACTCGTAGCCCTTAATGGCGCCGAACGGATCAACAACAGCCGCCTGGTACTCCTCCCTGAATGCGGCCATTTTGCTCAATGGGAATGTGCAGATGAGGTGGCCGAACATTTAAACGCGTTCATCGGCTGACAGATGCCCGGGGCATAGCCCCGATCTCCCGAAAGGCCCCATTGGAAATACTTCCCCTTTCGCTATCCTTCCTGCCAGGGTGAGAAATATCCCGGTGGCGAAAACGCCAGATCTTCGGCATGAACAATTTTTTCTGATGTAAACTTATTATCTTCAAGGGAATGAATACACTCTGGACTTTGGACGTTCCGGCGTCGAAGGCGAAAATCGGAAGTCGGAAGTCGGACACGAGCGAAGCGACTGACGGAGTAAAAGCAGGCGTTTTGCGCCCATTTAGAGCCCTATTCCGACTTCCGACTTTTTAACCGGCTGACCAGACGGTCGCACTTCCGACTTAAATTGGTTGCACGTCCAAAGTCCAGTGAATACACTGTAATTTAAAAAAATTTATACTGCCTGCGCCGCCTCCCAGCCTCCTAAAAGAGTAGCTGCCACCCGCAATTAACAATAAGATTGGTTTTGCGGGAAGGGGTTCTCCCTTTAGAGAGTTAGAGGGCTGCGAGGGGGTGTAAAAGAACTTAATTTACACTGTAATGAAAAGCAGAGCCAAAAAATAACCTACATGGCAAAACACAACCTTCTTGGAAAGTTTAGAACAGCCGGATCGCTGATAATTGTCTTCTTGTTGATCTATGCTACCAATCGCCTGGACAAACACCACTTTGAAAATGTTCAACACATCATGAACTCCGTTTACGAAGACAGGATCGTAGCACAACACTACATTTACCAGCTCAGCAGCCTGTATCACCAAAAATACGAAGAGATCCTCGGTTCGGTTACAGCGGAAAGCCTGAAAGACATTAACCGCCAGATCGATGAGTACATCGGTCGATTTTCGACAACAACGCTAACCACCAAGGAAGCCCAGGTATTCCGGTTGCTGCGGGAAAAGGACGAAGAGCTCAAGGACCTGGAAGCGCAGTTGGCCGCAATATCCGATACTGGCCGGAGTAAGGACGAAACCGGCCAGTATAAACAGAAGCTCGATATGGTGCTCAGGAGCCTGGACGGCCTTTCGGAAATTCAACTGAATGAAGGAGGCCGCCTGAGAAAGGAAGCTCAGGAATCTCTGGACAGGACGAAACTTTTCTCTAAGCTGGAATTGATCATGCTTGTTTTCATAGGGATTATTGTTCAGGTCATTATATTCTATACACCAAGGAGGGAGTGACTACTGCGGGCCTCATTTTTTCTGGCGGGCATATTCGGAAGGCAGGACCCCGAAGAACTCCCGGAAGCACTTGCTGAAATATTCGGGCGTCTTGAAGCCCGTTCTGTAACAAACATCCGAAACGGCCAGGTCCGCCTGATCCAGGATCTGAGCGGCCCTTTTCAGGCGGACGATTCGGATGAACTCATTGGGGGTCTGGTCGGTGATGGCAGGTAATTTGCGGTAAAGGACCGGCCGGCTGATACCGATCTCCCGGGCCAACGTATTGACGTCAAAGCTCGAATCATCCATGTGTTTTTCAACTGCCTGTATGGCCCGTTGCAGCAGGTCCTGGTCCGGAGTGGTAATGGTAACCTCATGGGGCTCGATGGACACCGGGCGGCCAAACTTTTCCCGCAGCCGCTTTCTCGAATGTATCAGGTTCTGAGCTCTCAACTTCAGCAACCTGGGGTTGAACGGTTTGGTAATGTAGTCGTCGGCCCCCGTTTCGAGGCCTTCGGCCTGAAACACAAGGGAAGTCCTGGCGGTGAGAAGGATAATGGGAATGTGGCTGGTTTCCAGCGTTGTTTTCAGTTTTTTACAGAGGGCGATGCCGTCCATTTCCGGCATCATGATGTCAGAGATAATGAGGGCGGGCAGGTAACGCATGGCCAGGTCCCACCCCTGCTTCCCGTTCAAGGCTTCCCGGATGCGATACTCCGGAGTAAAGATCTTCCTGAGGTAGTTCCTGATGTCATCGTTATCCTCAATAATCAGCAATTCCGGCGCATCTGCAGAGGCAGCCGGCGCAATGGCAGCTTCTTCAAAGTCTTCCTGCCGGCCGATCCGGTAGTGTGCCGCATCTTCACTATCCTTATGCCCGGATACGATATCTTCATCCCTGAAGTGCTTCACCCCTGTAGGCAAGCTGATGGTAAAGCGCGTAAACTCATGGGGGGTGCTTTCCACACGGATATCTCCGTGGTGCAATTTCACCAGGCCTTTGACCAGGGCCAGCCCGATGCCGCTGCCCAGGTAGTTGCCGGGGTAATCCTTATTGAACTTGTAAAAGCGGTCAAAAATGAAGGGCAGGTCCTTCTGTTCGATACCCCTGCCGTTATCTTCGACCACGACCTCGGCGCTTTCTTCCCGCAATATGGCGTGAACGGCCACCTTACCTCCGTCCGGTGTAAACTTGAACGCATTGGACAGGAGGTTGAAAAAAACCTTTTCCATCAGGTCGTTGTCATACCAGAGCATGATGGCATCGCGGTTGTGCGTGAAGGAAAAGTCAATATTCCGCTGCTTGGCGGCCTCTTTAAAAGAAAGGATGGTTTCCGAGATGAATTTTACCAGGTCTCCCTTGGCCACCTGCATTTTGGTATGGCCGGCCTCCTGCTCCCTGAATTCCAGCAGCTGGTTGACCAGGAGGAGCAGGCGGTTGGCGTTTCGGTTGATGTTGTGCAATTGGTTGCGCACTTCCCTTCCCCCCTCTCCCGAAGCGATCAGTTCCCGGATCGGCCCCAGGATAAGGGTCAGCGGCGTCCGGATCTCATGGGAAATATTGGTAAAGAATTGAAGCTTCATCTCATTTAATTCACGGGTCTTCTGGCGCTCCAGCCGTTCCAGTTTGAGTTCGTTGAGCAGGCGTATGCGGCCGGCCTTATGGCGGCGGATGAAGAAAACCGCCCCGCCCAACAACAGGGCGTACAAAAGGTAGGCCCAAAAGGTTTCCCAGGGAGCGGGAAGGATCTCCACCTTCAACTCCGTGACCTCGCCGTTCCATACGCCTTCTTTATCGGTTGCCCGCACCTTAAAAACATAGTCGCCGGGGGGCAGGCTGGTATAGGCGGCATAGCGGCGGTTGGCATTCGTGTACTGCCATTGTTCGTTGGCGCCTTCCAGCTGATAGGCATACTTGATCTTCTCGGCTCCTTCAAAGTTGGGCGCGACAAATTCGAAGGCGAAGTCATCGATGAAATAGGGAATCGTAATGGCCGAGAGCTCGTGGATGGCCTTTTCCAGAATGACCTTTTTCCGGATGACCTCCCCGGGCTGGATAGACCGGTTAAAAATCTTCAGGTCGGTGATCAGGCAGGGATATTTATCATTGGGCAATTTATTGATCTTATCCGGAAAGAAGCGGTTGAAGCCGTTGGTCCCGCCGAAATACAGCACGCTATCCTTCGCCTGGCAGGAAGCGCCCAGGTTGAACCCGTAGCCCTGTAAACCGTCGCTGATGGAGTAATTGACGAACGTCCCGGTTTCAGGGCCAAACTTGCTGATGCCTTTCAGGGTTCCTATCCAAAGGTTGCCCTCCATATCTTCCTCTATGCTTTTCACCACATCATTGGCCAGGCCGTGTTTTTCCCGGTAAGCGGTAAAGGCTCCCGTCAGCCGGTCAAAGCGATTCAGGCCGCCGCCGAAAGTGCCGATCCACAACTGGCCGTCCTTCGACGATTCAAAGATATCAGTAATTATGTCGTTGCTGATGCTGGTGGAATCCCCGGGGATGGTTCGATAGTGGCTAAAGGACTCCTCAACCGGGTTATAGCGGTTCAGGCCGCCGCCGTAGGTGCCTACCCATAAAACGCCGAGGTGATCGAGGAATAAAGCCCTGACGTCATTGCTGTTGATGCTGTGAGGGTCATTGGGGTCAAAGCGGAATTGCCGGAACTGGCGCGTTTCCCAATCGAAACGGTTAAGCCCTCCATCGGCGGTGCCGATCCAGAGGTTGCCGTTCAGGTCCTGCTCGATTGCCCAGACCGCCTTGCCGGAGAGCTTGGTCCCGGAGGCGCCGCGATTGAAACCGGAGAAGGTTCCGGTTTGGCGGCCGAATAGGAAGAGGCCGCCTCCATCCGTACCCACCCAGAAACGCCCCTCCCTGTCCTCAAAGATGCGCTGGACATTATTACTGGCGGCATTGTCCTGCAGATAATGGGTAAATACTTCCGTTTCCGGGTCAAAATGGTTCAGCCCCCCGCTGTAGGTGCCTACCCATATTTCGCCATCGCGGCTTTCATAAATGGCTTTGACCAGGTTGCCGCTCAGGCCGTCTGCTTTCCCGGCTATGGAGTAATAGTGCTGAAACTGCTGCTTCTGAGGGTCGATCCAGTTCAGGCCCTTATTGGCCATCCCGATCCAGAGGACCCCCGAACTGCTTTGAAAGATGGTGTTGACCAGTTGTCCGTTCAGGCAGTACGGGTCGCCGGGTGTTTCGGTGAAGGGGTAAAAGATTTCTTTTTCCCGGTCGAAGATATTGATCCCTCCTCCGTTGGTGCCCAGCCAGAAAACACCGTTCTTATCTTCCAGTATACAGGATACGTGGTTGTGGCTTAAGCTGTGTGGGTCCCGCTGCCGGAACTCGTAGTAGTAAAATTTCCCTTCCGCGTCATCAAAGCGGTTCAGGCCCTTGAATTCCGTGCCTACCCAGAGGGCGCCCCGGCTGTCCTTATACAGGGATTTAATGGCATTGCTGCTGATACTGAAAGGGTCGCCGGGATCTTGCTGATACCGCCTGAAGGAAGCATTCTCATCGATCGGGCCATTGAGGTCCAGCATGTTCAGGCCGGCGGAAGCTGTTCCCGCCCAGAGCCGGTTCCTGTCGTCGATGAGGATCGTCCATACATTATCGTCAGAGAGGCTGTTCGGCACGTTCGGGTCATAACGAAAGCGGGTAAAACAAGGATTGGAAACGTTACATTGGCCATCGCCGGTGGGGCTGAAGCTTATCCGGTTCAGGCCCTTGGTCAGAGTGGCGGCCCAGATGTTGCCATCCCGGTCAGCCGCAATACTGTATACCCGGTTGCCACTCAGGCTGTTGGGGTTATCCGGTTCGTGTTTAAAGGAGGTAAATTGTTCTTTCCTTGGATCGAAGCGGCAAACGCCGCCGCCGTCCGTCCCGATCCAGATATAACCTTGCTCGTCAATAAAAAGCGCACGGATGATATTGCTGCTGATGCTGGTGGAGTCGTTGGGGTCGTTCCTGTACGTCTTGAAGGAATAGCCGTCATAACGCGCCAGGCCAAACTCCATCCCGAGCCACAGGAAGCCGTTGTGGTCCTGAGCGATGGAAGAAACGTGCTCCTGCGGAAGCCCGCTCTTGGTCGTCATCCGGTCAAACTTGATGAAGCGCCCCTGGGAGAACGCAACTCCCGGAAGGATGAAAAAAACCAGAAAAAGGGCCCGGCAACTCATTTTTTCTTTCTTCGTTTCATATACTAGTAGTCCTGATTATGAAATAAAGAAAAAAATGGGCTTTCCACCAATACTCCTTCCGGATAATTTAACCGGCGGCGCCGCAAATATTTACGGAAAACATTTAGCCATCAGTTATTTCCCGGCAACGGGGCCCGAAAAGGGGCTATGGGCAGGCCCGCGCTGTTGGCCATGTTATTCACCGGAGCGGGAGCCCAGCCATATTTCACCATGACGGGCAAAAAACCGTCAGGCCAGGTGAGTTTCACCGTATTTTTCTCAATGATTATCTTTTCAGGGAGGAGGATCGTTTCGGCCGCCCCTCCTGTGGTGTATCCCTGAAAGGTGAAACCTTCCGGCGCTTTTCCATCCGCTGTTTTCAGGCCGTCTCCGGTATTCCTGAAAAAAAGCGTGGCCTGGCGGTTTTCCCAACTGCATTCTGCAGCGGCCAGGACAGGGCTTTCCGTCAGGATGTCCCTGCCATAAGCCCTGGCGAGCGCCAGGCCGGCGAGGCGTTGCCCGATCACTTTCTTTTCTCTGGGATGTACGTCCGTCGGGTGGCCCTCGTCAATGGCCACTACCATTCCCGTATTCGGCAGAGACAGGCAATGGCCCTGGGCTTCCCGGAATTCCGGCCACAGGCTGCGGTTGCCAATCGCCGGCAACTGGACAAAGAGGAACGGAAAATCTCCCTGCCCCCATAGGCGCCGCCAGCAAGCGAGCATCGCTTCCATCATGGCAAAATAGGATCCGGGATGCGTAGCATTCGATTCGCCCTGGTACCATGTCGCTCCGCGAATGGCGTAAGGCGCAATGGGCTTAATGGCATTCTCATATAAATAGGAAGGCGCGAAAGGATGGCCCGGCAAGGCCGGCTCTCCTTCCGTGCCTTTCCAGCCGGCCCAGTTCTCCCGGGCCCGGACAGCCAGCCAGGGGTGAATACCTTCCAGTTCCAGCCAGCTTTTGCCGGGGGGCAGGTTGACGAGGAATTCCAACTGGGGGTGGGCCGCCAGCGCCGCTTCACTGATCCACGACTGGGCGGGCGATCCGCCCACGGCGTTCAGGACCAGGCCGACGGCCATTTTCAGGGAATCCTGCAGGGCCTTACCAAAGAAATAGGCCACTCCGGAAAAGGGCGCCGCCGTTTCCGGAGTGCAGCGCTCCCATTTTGCCGGATGAAAGAACGCCCCTTTGGTAAAGGCGCCCAGCTGGCTGTCACTGAACGGTGTATCGTCGAGGGGATGCTTCTTTTTCATCTGGAAAAAGCGGAGAAGCGGCCTGCCTGCCTGCGGGATCTCTTCGGGTCCTGTCGCGCATTTCTCCAGCGGCCACTCCATATTCGACTGGCCGGAGCAGAGCCACACTTCCCCGATGTAAATGTCTTCCAGCCGGATGGTTTCCCCTTCCGACCGGATGGCCAGTTCGTACGGCCCGCCGGCCTGCATCGGAGGTAGGGTGGCCCGCCAGTTCCCGGATTGGCCGGCCTTCGTACTGGCCAAATACTGGCCAAGAGACAACTCCAGGGACGCCCCGCTGACGGCCGTTCCCCACACCGGAATGGGCAGGCCTCTCTGCAGCACCATGTGATGGCTGAATATTTCGGGCAGTTCCACCTGGGCCCAGGCGCCTGCCGGAAAGGAAAGCCCGGCCAGAAGGCAAAAAAATAAGCGCATGGTGAATCGATGCATATCGACCTGTATTTTAATCGAATAGGAATAGGAAATGAGGGGCCGCCTAAAACTTGCCCCTCCGAAAAACGAAAAAGAGGGGAACCCTGATCCCCTCCGCAAAAAGGCAATGTATGAAACTTTTGACTCCAAATTAAGTTTTGTAACTCCAGGAAAGACTTGACAAGTTTTCAGCGATGCGCCTGCGGGAAACTTGTCAAGTCTAACCTCAGAAAAATTTGTCACAGCATTTAATTGACAAATTGCTAATACCCCGGCGTCTGTTGCAGGTTCGGGTTCAGCGCCATGGTGTTCTGTGAGATCGGCCATAGGATGGGCTGTTCGCCTTCCCGGCCGATGAGGCTCGGGACGAGTTCATACGCCTTATCAAAGCGAACCAGGTCCCACCACCTTTTTGCCTCAAAAGCAAACTCGACTGCCCTTTCCAGAAGAATGGCGTCATCCACCTCCTCCTGAGACATTCCTCCTTCATAGTCACCGATACCGGCCCGGTTGCGGGTCATATTGAGGTCGGCGACTGCATCATCGGGTTTGCCCAGTGCATTCTGTATCTCCGCCCGCATCAGGATCGCATCCGCGTAGCGGTATAGTTTATGGTCATCCGTGTATTCATTGGCTTCAATACCCGGATCACCAATGAATTTCACCAGGTGAGCCCGCTGTTCGTTATTGAAATCATAATCCAGGACGGTGATGGGCAGGCGAATATCCTCCTGCCCATTGCCCAGGGCGGCATTCTCCGCAAACTGATCCTTCAGTATCTGAGTCGGAGCATAGAAACGGGCGCCGCCCACCATAAGCGGTATCCTTGCCTTGTCTTCGTCAGAAAGGGAAACGTAATTCTGGATCTGTAGCATATAATTTCGGTACCAGGGCTGGTATCCGGGCTCGATCACGTCTCGGTACATGGAAAGAATATCCGCCCCGGTGGCAGTGGTCGTCCTAAAAAGGGCCGTAAAAGGCGCCAGTTCCAGGTCCGGATGGCCAATCACCTGGTTGACGGCTTCCAGGGCCGTGTTGAGGTCGGCGGCGCCTCCGCCTTCCCGCTTGGCGGTCCAGAGATACACATCGGCCTTGAGGGTGTTGGCAGCCGGCTTCGAAACAGCATAGCGGCTGCTGATGCCATCGCCGGCGAAATGGTCGAGCGCCGATTCCAGGTCGGCCTTGACCTGCGAGAAGATCTGGGCGGCGGGGTCCCTCTGGCCGGGCACAATGCCTTCCTGATCAGGAGAAAGGAAACCTTCGGTCAGCAGAGGAGCATCACCCCAGATACGAACGACCTGGTAGTAGGCCCAGGCCCGCACGAAATATGCCTGAGCCAGCAGGTCGTTTTTCTTGCCCTCGTCTACAAATTCAATATCCGGCACCAGCCTGATGATCAGGTTGGCGTCATTGATCAAAGCGTAAAAAGCGCCCCAGTCTGTTCCCCCGACGTCATCCTTCAGTTCGTTCCGGATCACATCGCTGCCGGTCCCCAGGTCGGTTTGTTCAGTATGGTCTCCTCTCCAGTCACCATAAAGGTATATGCTGTTGGCGACGTTCCTCATTTGAGCGTACATACCATTGACCGCGCTTTGGGCATCTTCCTCACTTTTAAAGAAACTCTCTACGGAGAGGCTGCTCGGAGGAGTCAGCAGCAGGTCATCGTCACAGGCCGAAAGAAAAATCAGGGCCATGGCTGAAAATAAGGTGAGTATATTTTTCATGATAGTCTTTTTTTGGTCTGATTAAAATCCTACGTTCAATCCAACGGAGAAACTTCTGAACAGGGGGTACAACCCCAGGTCGAGCGCTCCTACTTCCGGGTTATACCCTCTGTACTCGGTAAAATAATGCAGGTTCTGCCCCAGCAGGTATGCCTTGACGGACCTCAGGCCCCATCCCTGGACGAGGTTCCGGGGCAGGGAGTAAGACAGCCTGATCGTCCTGACCGCCAGGTAGTCGCCCTTTTCGGTATACAGGCTGCTGCCCCTTTCGGCCAGGCCTCCATCGCCGGTGGTGCTTCCGAAACCGAGCACGTCGTGGTTGCGGGCATTGCCAAAATCGAAGAATATGAAACGCGGCACGTCCGTCACATCTCCCTCATTGTTCCATGCCCGGAGCAGGTCTTCGGTGCCGTTGATATTGCCCTGGGAGTTACTGTTCATCCGCGCCCGGTTGCTGTTGTAGATGTGGTGCCCCAGCCCCATATCCAGGAATACATAGAGCTCCAGCCCTTTATAACTGAAGGTGTTGCCGAAACCGCCGAAGATATTCGGGTTGGCATACCCGAGTACCCGAAGGTCATCGTTGTTGATGATCTTGTCCCCGTTGACGTCTTCCCATTTCACATCGCCGCCGACCCGGTTTCGGTAATCGATCCCGTTGCTGCCGGTGCGGTCATTGGCAAATTCGACGAACAGGCCGTCCTCCTCGGCTTCCGCTGTGGTGGAATACACCCCGAGGAATTGCCACCCGACGATCTGGCGCAGGGGTTCGCCCTCAGCCACACCGCCTATGCCGGTTCCGTCGGAGCGTTCAAAACCTCCGATGCGATTTCGGTCGCGGCCGTTATCCGGCAGCTCCAGCACTTCATTGCTGGTAAAGGAGATGTTGAAATCCGTAGTCCATCTGAAGTCTCCGGAAGCGATATTGTCAGTGGAGATGGATAATTCCGTTCCTGTGAATTCAACCTTCCCGATGTTCTGGGTAATGGAACCGAAGCCCGAGGTATTGGGCAAGGGGTTGCTGAACAGCAGGTCGGAAGTCACTTTCCGGTAGTAATCGGCGATCAACAGCACGCGGTTGTCGAACAGGGCCAGGTCGATCCCGAAGTTGGACTGGGTGGTGGTCTCCCAGCCCAGGTTGGGGTTGGGCAACTGGGTGGCCCGGGCAGCGGCCTGGCCGTTGTAGGTAAGGGTGGCGTCAACAACCCCCTGGGAGAGGAAGAAGCGGTTGAGGTCGCCGGGACTACCGAAGTCGTTATTGGCCGTTTGCCCCCAGCTGGCCCTGAGCTTAAAGTCCGATACCCCGGGGATGAAGAAAAACCCTTCGTCCGAGATCCTCCAACCGGCGGATACACTGGGGAAGTAACCGATCTGGTTATCAGAACCGAAGCGGGAAGAGCCATCCCTTCTCAGTGTTGCGGAAAGCAGGTAACGCTGGGCAAAATCATAAGACACCCGCCCGAAATACCCGATCAGCTTGTCCTGCGACTTGAATGAGGAGGCGTTGTTGATCACCGGGGAAGCATTGAGGGTCCGGATGGAATTGGTGGGCCCTCCCTGTCCGGAAGCTGAAAAGGTAAAATAATCCGTATTGAGGTTCGACCCTCCCAGCAGCAGGGAGAGGTTGTTGTCGCCAAAGGTTCGGAAGTATTTCAGCGTCCCCTCGAACTGGAGCAGCCTGCTTTCCAGGAAATTGACGGAAGCATCCCGGGCGGAAGTCAACTGGTTGGCCAGGACAAAAGCTTCCCGGGTATCCTGGTCTATGAAGTAATTGAGCCTTCCGGTAGCCACCAGGTTTTCGGTAATATTGTACTGGAGGGAAGCCCCCAGGTTCAGCTTGTTGCGCGCCGACGAATTCAGGAACGTCGATGCATACCATTCCGGGTTGGGCAGGCCCGAGCTGGAGCCCGGCGCCACCGTCCCGTCCTCATTGAACCTCCGGGTGGTGGGGGCCAGCCTGGCGGCGCGGCCGAAAAGGATACTGGAGTTGAAAGGCTCATCGGAAAGGCTCCGGGTAAAGTTCACATTCGTCCCGATATTCAGTTTGTCCGACAGTTGAAAATCTACATTAGACTGGAGGCTGAAGCGGTCGTAGGAAGTCCCTTTGGCGATCCCTTCCTGAGCCAGGTAGGAAGACCCCAGGTAGTAATTCAGCCGGTCTCTTCCGCCATCTACCGAGAAATGGACGTTATCGACCCGGGTGTTGCGGTAGGCCACATCCTGCCAATCGACATCCTGGAATATCAGGGTCTGGCCGGTCACCGGGTCGGCCATGGACTCGTATCCTGCCGGTACAGATTCGCCCGGTGCCAGCGCCCTCAGGGTGAAGTTGCCATCGGGAGGGTTGCCGATGCCCGTAGCATTGGAGCCAACGCCAAAGGCGCTGTTTTCATTCAGGAAAGAACGGGTCAGGCCGATGCGCTCGATCTCGATATAATCCCGGCTGCCCAGCAGGTCCAGCCGGTTTTGCAGGGACGTCCAGGTGGTCCGGTAACTTGCGTTGAAATTCGCTTTTCCGGTTTTTCCGGACTTGGTGGTCACCAGCACCACGCCATTGGATGCCCGGGCGCCGTAGATAGCTGTAGCCGAAGCGTCTTTGAGTATTTCAATGGAAGCCACGTCCTCCGGGTTGAAATCCTCAGAAGAACGCTGGACACCATCGATAATGAACAGGGGCTCATTGTTTCCCTGCAGGGAGGAGCCGCCCCGTATCCGTATACTGGGCGGAGCGCCCGGCTGGCCGTTGGCCGTCTGGATACTGACCCCGGCAGCCCGGCCCTGCATCACGCCTTCCAGGGTGGTGATCTGCAGGTCCTGAATCTCTTCGGCATCTACTGATGCAATAGAACTGGTCAGCATTTTCCTCGACTGCGTGCCATAACCGATGACGACGACCTCATTCAACTGGGCCGCATCTTCCCGAAGAGCGACATCGATGACGTTTCTTCCGGCCACCGGCACTTCCTGGGATACAAACCCTACGTAAGAAAAGATCAGCGTATCGTTTGCGCCGGGCGCCTCGATAGCGTAAGCGCCGTCAATATCCGTGATCGTCCCGGTAGAAGTGCCTTTGACCAGGACCGAAGCGCCGACCAGCGGCAGCCCGTCGGTAGCGGAAGTCACTGTACCGGAAACACCAACCGCCTGCCCTCCGGGCGGGGTATTGGCTTCGGCGGTAAACCCGAGCATCAGTAAGATGCTCAATACCAACTGCCTGAATACGAACAGCCGGGTATTAGTGGTAGAAATATGCCTCTTCATAACAAATTAGGTTTAGAGAAAAATGAAAGTGAAATTTGCACCGTACACCAAGATTGGGAAAAATGTAAAGGCGGAGGGGGCCAGGATTATCGAAGATGGGGCTGAAATGTATCGGGGTGTTTCAATCGTCTCAAAGGGCTGGTTGAATAGTCTCATGGCGGCCATTGAGACGATCCGGCCCGGCCCCTGAGACGAACAGAACCGTCAAAGACAAATGACAACCTTCTTTGATCCAAACCGGGTGGCCCGATGAAAAAATAATCTGCATTTTGGAAACGATGGAAAGGGAACGGTTGCTGGCATTTACCAGCAGCGATATACCAATGCCGGGAGACATTTGAAACGATCGCCTTTTCCTAACATTAACAGCAAAAAAAAAGTTGATGAAATATATTCTACTGCCCTGCTTTCTCGTGCTTTTCCTCAACAATATTCAGGCGTACGAAGACAACCCCTTCGTCAATTTTGAATGGAAAGAGCTGGCCTTCATCCCGCCCGCCACCGGAAAAGCCGTCCAGCCGGGAATAGCCGGAGCCTTCATCGGCATCCACAACGATGCCCTGATCATTGCCGGCGGCGCCAACTTCCCCGGGGCGGCGGTATGGGAAGGCGGAGAAAAGGTGTATCACCGGGACATTTACATCCTGGAAAAAAAAGAGGACGGCAGCTATCAGTGGTTTGATGGCCAGGCATTCGCTCTGCCCCAAAAGGCTGCCTACGGGCTGGCCATCGAAACCGGAGACGGGTTGGCCTGCCTGGGCGGGATGGACGGAGAGCAGCTCCTGGACGATGCTTTCCTCCTGAGGTGGGACCCCGAAAACAAGAAGGCCACCACGTCTCCCCTGCCACCGCTGCCCATGCCAATGGCCAACATGTGCGGCGGAAAAATAGAGAACAGGATCTACGTCGCCGGAAGCCTGGATGCCGACAGCAGCAAGCACTTTTGGAGCCTCGACCTGTCGGCCCCGGAAGCGGGATGGCAGATCCTGCCGCCATGGGGCGGCGCACCCCGCACCCATGCGTTCGGCGCCGTGCAGAACGATGGGGAGGACAATTGTTTTTACCTCATGAAAGGGCGTTTCCGGGGAACGAAGGACACCAGCACCCTGCTCACCGACACCTGGGCGTACCACCCGAAGACGAACAGCTGGATCGAAATCCGGCCCGAGAGCGAGGCCGGCAGGTTCACCCTCGCGGCAGGAACGGCCGTGGCGGTGGGCGCCAACCACATCATGTTATTCGGAGGTGACGACGGCAGGACGTTCAACCGGCTCGAAAGGCTGGGAGCCGATATTGAAGCGGAAAAAGACGGCGCCCGGCGCCGGCAGCTGATCGCACAGCGGAACGATATCCTGCAGAACCACCCCGGTTTTTCCAGAAACATCTGGGCCTTCCACACCATCACTCAGACGTGGGCCCGCATGAGCGTCCTTCCGTCCGGAAGCCAGGTAACGACCACTGCCCTGAAGTGGGGCAACAACATCGTCATTCCTACCGGGGAGGTAGCTCCCGGCGTTCGCACCCCCAGGATAATGGCCGTGGAGCTCTCCCACAAGGATGCTTTCGGCTTTTTGAATTACCTGATCCTGTTCATTTACCTGGCCCTGCTGGTCGCCCTTGGCTTTTTCTTTTCCAAGAACCAGCACAGCACCGATGATTTTTTCAAAGGAGGCAACCGTATCCCCTGGTGGGCCGCCGGCCTGAGTATTTTCGGCACCCAGCTCAGTGCGATCACCTTTATGGCTATACCGGCGAAGACCTTCGCGACCGACTGGCTGTACTTCTTCCTGATGATGACCATCATCATGATCGCCCCGTTCATCATTCGCGTTTTTCTGCCATTCTACCGCCGGTTCAACCTCACTACTGCCTACGAATACCTGGAACTGCGCTTCAACCTGCCCACCCGCCTGGTAGGCAGCACCATGTATATCTTTCTTCAGCTGGGCCGGCTGGGGATCGTACTCCTGCTCCCCTCCCTGGCCTTATCTGTCGTCACCGGGATCGATGTGAATGTCTGTATTCTGACCATGGGCATCCTGAGTATCTTCTATACCGTAATGGGCGGAATTGAAGCGGTGATCTGGACGGATGTGCTGCAGGTCGTCGTGCTGCTCGGCGGCGCCCTGTTGTCGCTGGTCCTGCTCTATTTCAGCCTGGACGGGCATGAGGTCTCCACCTACATCGCCCAGTACGACAAAATGAAGATCCTCGACCTGAACCTGTCTTTCTCCAACCCGACGCTGTGGGTTGTAGTGATCGGCGGGCTGACGACAAACCTGGTGACATACGGCAGCGACCAGACCGTCGTACAACGCTACCTGACCACCAAGGATGAAAAGAGCGCAGCCAAAGGCATCATGACGGGCGCCTGGCTGACCCTGCCCGCCACCCTGATCTTTTTCTCTCTCGGCACGCTCCTGTTCGTCTACTACCGGTCGAACCCGGAGCTGCTGAACCCCGCCCTGGATAAGACCGATGCGATCTTTCCCTGGTTCATCGTCAACAGCCTTCCACCGGGAGTCTCCGGCCTGCTGATCGCCGCCGTCTTCGCCGCTTCCATGTCCAGCCTGGACAGCAGCATGAACTCCATGGCCACCGTCGTTACCACCGATTTCCTGCGCCGCCTGCGCCCGGTAAAAAGCGAATCTGCTTACCTGAAAACGGCCCGCGGCATTACTATCCTGGTGGGGATCATCGGCACCGGCCTGGCCCTGATGATGGCCTCCTGGGGCATCTCCTCCCTTTGGGACCAGTTCAACATGATCGTCGGCCTGTTTGCCGGCGGCCTGGGAGGCATCTTCCTGCTCGGCATTTTCAGTAAGAAGGCCAATGGGCCGGGAGCACTGATCGGACTGCTGGCCAGCGGTATCCTCCAATACCTGATCAAGGAACATACCAGCATACACCTGCTGATGTACGCCTTTACCGGCATGTTCTTGAGTATCCTCATCGGCTGGATGGCGAGCCTCATTGCCGGCGGCCAGGAAAAAGGTAAAATAGCGCTTACGTATTCCGGACTCAAAAACAATAAAGAAAATGGAAAAACTTAGAGGACTGGTAGCCGCTCCCTTCACCCCCATGGATGCTCAGGGAGAACTGGCGCCGGACAAGATCGAAACGCTGGCCCGCCTGTATGAAAAGAACGGGGTGGTGGGCGCTTTCATCTGCGGCTCCACCGGAGAGGGGGTTTCCCTGACTTTCGAAGAAAAAATACAGGTGATGGAAAAGTGGGGCAAAGCAAAAGGCGACAAGTTGAAGGCCTTGTTCATGCTGGGCGGCACCTGCCTGAAAGAGATGCAGCAACTGGCGCTTCACGCCCGGAATTGCGGGCTCGACGGCATATCCATCCTCTGCCCCTTTTATTTCCGGCCGGGAAGCGTGGGCCGGTTAGTGGAATTCTGCAAACTGGTGGCCGATACCGTTCCGGAAATGCCTTTTTACTATTACCACATCCCGGCGCTTACCGGCGGGCACTTTTCCATGGCCAGCTTCCTGGCCCTCGCTGAGGATCAGGTCCCCAACCTGGCGGGCATTAAATACACGGCCCACGATATCATGGATTTCCACACCTGCCGGATGTTCAGGGACGGCAAATACGATATACTGTGGGGAGTAGATGAAGCCCTGCTTTCCGGCCTGGCCGCCGGGGCTGAGGGAGCCGTCGGAAGCACCTATAACTATGCCGCCCCCCTGTACAACAGCATCATCGATGCCTTCCGAAACAAGAACCTGGCTGAAGCCGAACGCCTGCAGCAGTCTGCCGTCAGAATGGTCGCGCTTCTGGTGAAATACGGCGGCGTCGGCGCCGGTAAGGCCTTCATGAAACTGATCGGGCTGGATTGCGGCTGGTTTCGCCCACCGGTCTCTTCTCCTTCGGAAGAAGACATCAGCGCCCTGAAGAAGGAATTAGAGGGGATCGGCTTTTTTGAGTTTTGCAGTAAATTATAATATCGGCCCAGATGGAAAAGAATACTATTTTGCTCCTTGCCCTGTACCTGCTGTTCACCACTACAGCGCCGGCACAGAAAGAAGCCTCATTTGAATCGAAGTTCAGCACAGAACAACTGGACAACGCTCCGGCCGAACTGATCCCTTTCCCGCAGGAATTGAGCTGGGAAGGAGAGTACCTGGAGCTTTCGGGCTTATATCTGGCCGAAGCGGAGGCTCTGCCCCCCTCTTCGATCCGGAGCTGGAAAAGCATCATCCGCTTTTATGGCCTCAGCGAAAACCCGGAGAAAGGCCTGGCGATCCGGTTCAAAGCCGACGACAGCCCGGGCCCGGAAGCCTATCAGTTGGCAATTTCCCGAAAGGGTATCGAAATAACGGCTTCCGCCGGGACCGGCCGCTTCTATGCCCTGCAAACCCTCAGGCAGCTGATCAGAAAAGAAGGTGAAAACCTACTCCTGCCCATTTGCACCATCAGTGACTGGCCGGCCTATCCGGTGCGGGGGTTCATGATCGATGTAGGCCGCAATTTTCAAAGCCTGGAATCCCTGAAAAAGCAGATGGACATCCTATCGCAGTACAAGCTGAATACCTTCCACTGGCACCTCACCGACCGGCCGGCCTGGCGGATCGAAAGCAAGCGGTATCCCCAGCTCACCGACGCCGCTAACCACCGCCCCACCCGCGACCCGGGGAAGTTCTACTCCTACGACGATATCCGGGAATTGATCAACTACGCCCGGGAGCGGCACATTACTATTATTCCGGAGATTGATATGCCGGGCCATAGCGATTCTTTTACAAAGGCGATGGGGGTAAAGATGGAATCGGAGGAAGGCATGGAAATCCTCGAAAACGTTCTGGAGGAATTATTTGCCGAGATCCCCAAAGCAGACTGCCCCATCATTCATATAGGGTCCGACGAAGTGAGGATCGACAATCCGGAGGAGTTTATTTCCCGAATGGCCGGCATCTGTGAAGCCAATGGCAGGAAGGTAGTTATCTGGAACCCCGGCCTGAATGCCGAAGACGACGTCATCCGCCAGACCTGGCAGGGCCGGCACCTGGAAAAAGGCAACTATCAGGAGATCGATTCCTGGAACAACTACGTCAACAACGGAGAACCCATGGCCCAGGTGCTGCGGCTCTTCTTCAAGCCCATCGGCTACCCCTCCGGCAATGAAGTGATCGGAGGGATCCTCTGCTTCTGGCCCGACGTCAACCTGGACAACGAAGCGGATGCCTTTCGGCAAAACCCCGTCTATCCCTCTATGCTCACCTACGCCTGGGCCACCTGGACAGCAGACGTCCTCCAGGCGCCCGAAAGCTACTATACGATATTGCCACCGAAGAACAGCGAAGCTTTCCGTTACTTCTCCGCCTTTGAGAATATGCTCGTAGCCCATAAACACAAATTCTTCAACCACGAACCTTTTCAGTATTTCCTTCAAAGCGATAAAGAATGGAAGCTCATCGGGCCTTTCGGCCCCCACGACGGCAACCTGCTCGCCGGCGACCCCAGAGAACAATATACTTACCAGGGCAAAACACCGGGCTGGAAGGAAGCCGCCGGAAACACGCTCGTCATCAGAGACCGGTTCAGGCAGGGCGGCTATTACCCCGATGCCCAACCGGGCCAAACCTATTACGCCCTCACCTACATCCACTCGGCCAAGGCAAGGAAGATGAGCACATGGATCGGCTTCGAAACACCCCTAAGGGCTAACCGGACCTACACCGGTATTCCGAAACAGGGCGAATGGGACCCCAGTGGCGGAGCAGTGTGGATCAATGACGAAGCCCTGCCGCCGCCCATCTGGGAAAACCCGGGGTGGAGGCCCACCAAAACCGATGGCTGGGGAACACCCGAAGAACAGGAAATACCATGGCGCCAGGAGGAGCTCTACTGGACCCGCGAACCGGCAGAAGTCCCGCTGAAAAAAGGCTGGAACAAGATCGTGGCCAAGATCCCCGGCTCTACCGGCTATCAAAACTGGATGTTCACTTTTGTTCCCCTGAACATGGAGGGGCTGCGGTTTTCCACTAACCCCGAAGGGTTTTCCACCTATTACTACCAGAAAAAGTCGCACTTCGAGCAGTTGCCCAATGACGAGCAGGAGATCATTTTCCTCGGCGACAGCATCACGGACGGATGTGAATGGAGCGAGATGTTCGGCAATAAGAAGATCAAGAACAGGGGGATCAGCGGAGATGTTACCCGGGGCGTACTGGGCCGGCTGGAAGAGGCCGTAGAATCCAAACCGGACAAAATTTTTCTCATGATCGGCGTCAACGACCTCGCCCGGGGACTGCCGGCAGAAGAGGTAGTTGACAATACCCGGCTCACCGTTCAACGTATCCGGGAGGCTTCTCCGGAAACGGAGATCTATCTGCAAAGCCTGCTCCCGGTCAATGATGCCTTTGGAATGTTCCCGGGACACACCGACAAGGGGGAAGCCATCCTGTCCGTCAACCGGGAGCTGGCAAAGATGGAAGGGCCCAATGTGACATTTATCGGCCTCCATGCTGCTTTTGCCAACGGCGAAGGCAAGCTCAAGTCTTCCCTCACCAATGACGGTTTGCACCTGAATGGAAACGGATACCGCCTATGGGCCGAACTGATAAGTTCTTACATTAAAAAATAGAACCATGAAAGAAATTGCATTATTCCTCATTGCCATACCCCTTCTGATCTTCCCGGGTTGCAACCAGAAAAAAGCTTTAACCACCGAAGGTACGACGGCCTTTCAGTTAGAGGGTTATTCCCCGATATTCCCGGTGCTTATCGGCAAGGAATACAATCCGGTATTCCGGGTCAACATCCATGTGCCGGAAACGGAAGAAGCGCCTGAGGTTACCGCCATCCACGCCAGCCTCGACGGAACTACCCGCCTTGAAGATATCGCTTCGGCCCAGGTGTTCTACACCTCCGGTTCACCGGATTTCTCCGATGAGGCGCTTTTCGGGGAAGCTTCTGCCAGCACTGAGGAGCTTTCAATAGCCGGCAGCCAGCAACTGAAACCGGGCGACAACTACTTCTGGCTGTCGCTCTCCGTCAACGAAACGGCGGATCTGCTTCACAAAGTTGCTGCGGTAGCTACTGCGGTGGATATGGGCAAAGAAACCCTTGCCGTTCCTTCTCAGGAGCGCCCTACCCTGAAAAGGCTGGGCCATGCGCTGCGGCAACACAACGACGACGGGGTGGATACGTACCGCATCCCCGGCCTGGTGACGACCAATCAGGGAACGCTCATCGCCGTGTATGATATCCGGTACAACAGCGCCGTTGACCTGCAGGCGGATGTGGACATCGGCATGATCCGAAGTACCGACGGCGGACAAACCTGGGAACCCATGAAAGTCATCATGGATATGGGAGAATGGGGCGGCCTGCCGGAGGGCCAGAACGGTATCGGCGACCCTGCCGTGCTGGCCGACCGGCAGACGAACACGATATGGGTGGCCGCCCTGTGGGCCCACAGGCATCCCGGCGAGCGCACCTGGTGGGCCTCTCAACCCGGAATGAGCCCGGAAGAAACAGGGCAGTTGATGCTGTCCAAAAGTACGGATGACGGCCTCACCTGGTCGCCCCCCATCAATATCACGGCCCAGATCAAGAGCCCGAAGTGGTATCTCGTTCTTCAGGGGCCGGGTAAGGGCATTACCATGGAAGACGGCACGCTGGTTTTTCCCGCCCAGTTCAAAGACGGGGAGCAAATGCCCCACTCCACCATCATCTACAGCCAGGACCGGGGCGAAACCTGGAGGGCCGGAACGGGAGCCAAGTCCAACACCACGGAAGCCCAGGTAGTGGAACTATCCGGCGGGACGCTCATGCTCAACATGCGCGATAACCGGGGCAGCGGCCCGGGCGGCCCGAACGGCACCGGCGCCCGCTCGGTGGCCACCACCACGGACATGGGGCGTACCTGGACGGAACACCCCACCTCCCGCAAAGCGCTGCCCGAACCCGTATGCATGGCCAGCCTGGCCAGCCATTTCCTGGAAGAAAGTGGAAAAAAACTCTTGCTGTTCTCCAATCCTGCCGATCAATATACCCGCCACAATATGACCATAAAGATCAGCGATGACGAAGGAATGTCCTGGCCGGAAAAGTACCATACTTTAATCGATGAGGGAACAGGCCGGGGGTATTCCTGCCTGACGAGCATTGATGAAAATACCATCGGAATCCTGTACGAGGGCAGCCAGGCAGACCTGGTTTTTCAGAAGATCAGACTGGACGAGTTGATGGAGTGAAAATGGTTGGATGGCTGTTTGGTTAGAGGACTGGCCAACCATCTGGCCATCTACCAATCTTAACCATCCGGCGCTCCCCCTTACCGCTCGACCGTATCCTTTTTCGCTTTCCTCGTTTCCTGGTAGAGGATGGCGCCCTGCTGGATGCGCTTCATGCGGTCCTGTCCCTGTTGGGTGGCGATGGCTTCCAACTGGCCTTTCACGTCAATGGGGCGGCCATTGAGGCTGCGGTGAAAGGAGCGGATGAGGAACTGGGCCATATAATCGGGGTGGTAGATGCCCATACCCTTCAGGGAATGTGACAAGCGGGAGCCTTCATAGAAACCCCAGTTGAGGGTGATCCAGCGGCCGAGGCTAAAGTGGAGTTTGCGGATGGCCTCTTCTTCATCGGCAGCTTTAAAGCGGGCTTTCGCCTCCCGGTCCGTCAGTTGGTTGAGTTGTACAAGGGCATCGGAGAGATCCTGGGGAATGTAAACCCCATCGATGTAATCCATCTGGATGCGGCGCTGGTAGCCTTCGTCAAATTCGCTTTCCGTTTCCGGAGGTTTTTGTGCCTGGGTATGCATAGCCGCCAGCAAAGACAAGGCCAGCAGCGAAAACCACATTTTTCCCTTCATGATCTGTTCTGTTCTTTTACTTCAATAACCGCCTGAGGCGGCGCCTTATTTTCCCGGATGGTGGGATTTTGCATTGCGGGCCACCTAAAGTTTACCCGGCCGATCCTGACAAATGTTGGGAGAAGACGGGGAAGCCCGTCCGAAAAAAAATCCCCGCCACAAGTGGCGGGGCCAAATAAATGTGCTATGAAAAAGTTAATAAAACTTCCTAAAACTATATTCTACCAGCGGATCACCGCTCCGCCCCAGGTAAAGCCGCTGCCGAAGGCCGCCAGGCAGACGACATCGCCTTTTTTAACAGCCCCGGCTTCCACCGCCTCACATAAGGCGATGGGGATCGAGGCCGCCGTGGTATTGCCGAACTTCTGGATGTTGTTCCATATCTGGTCGTCTCTCAGGCCCATCCTTCGCTGCACGAACTGGCTGATGCGCAGGTTGGCCTGGTGCGGGATCAGCATGTTGATGTCCTCCTTTTTCAGGCCGGCCTTGTCCAGGGTTTCGAGGATGACCTCCGGAAATTTCTGAACCGCCATTTTGAAGACGAACTGGCCTTCCATATTGGGGAATAACATGCCCGTTTCCATCATACGCTCGGTGATGAACATCTCCCCGTATTCCACATCCGGAAAGCCGTAGTCCGGCGTTTCCTCTATATATTTATCGTGGTACCCCCCATGTGCGCCGGGACAGACGAAGGCCAGCTTCTCGGCGTAGGTGCCGTCGGAATGCAGGGCAGTGGACAATATCCCCCGGCCTTCTTCTTCCGTCGGTTGCAGGATCACAGCTCCGGCCCCATCGCCAAAAATGACGGTCACATTGCGGCCGCGGGTGCTGAAATCCAGCCCCATGGAGTGCATTTCCGAGCCTACCAGCAGGATGTTCTTGTACATGCCCGAGCGCACGAACTGGTCGCCAACCGACAGGCCGTAGACAAAGCCGGAGCACTGGTTGCGGATGTCCAACGCTCCGGCTTCGGAATTGGTGATGCCCAGCTCCCGCTGCAGCAACACGCCGCATCCGGGGAAATAAAAATCAGGGCTGAGGGTGGCGAAGATGATAAAGTCAATGTCTTCTTTACTGATGCCCGCCCTTTCGATAGCCACTTCCGCAGCGCGGGCGGCCATGGTAGTGGTGGTCTCCTCGTGTTTCTTACCGTAGCGCCGCTCTACAATGCCGGTTCTTTCCTGTATCCACTCATCGGTAGTGTCCATCACCTTGGTGAGGTCATGGTTGGTCACTACTTTTTCCGGGACGTAGTAGCCGATGCCGGCAATTTTAGTACGCAACATATTTGGAAATTTCTTTTCTCTTTTAATGATTTTAAAGGCTGCCCGTGAAAATCGAAATTTTATTGCAAATGGCAAAGGTAAAGAGCCACCAATCACGGAGCACCGTAAAAATAATGGTTCTTTGGCAAATTTTGCGCTATTCGGCTGCACGAAAGTCAAAAACGAGGCCGTTATGGATGGTGAGGGCATCCGTCTAGGGTTGGACAAAAAGCTTCGGGTGCGTGTACGATGTACGGGGCCAATGGGGGCCCACAGGCGTGTACGATGTACGAGCTTGTCCAACGTTAGACGGGTAGCCGATGGTGAAGTTTATCCGGAAAGGCAAGAATGGGAATACGGGCGCGGCCCATTTCAGGATTTTTTCTATCTTTCAGGAAAAGGCGGGTAAAAATTAGGGAGTGAGAAAAACAAAAGAATACCAACTGTCATGATCTACCTCGGCATTATCGAAGACGAGCCTATGGTCCGGGAAAATCTGGAGATCTATTTCGGAGCGCAGCCGGAGATCGAGCCCATCCTGTCCCGGGATTCGGTTGAAGCATTTATGGAAGAGCTAAAGCCCAATATGCCGCTGGACACCATATTGCTCGACATTGGCCTGCCCGGCATGTCGGGCCTGGAAGGCATTCGCCTGCTGAAGGGGCTGCGCCCCGAGATCGACATCATCATGCTCACCGCTTATGACGATTCGGAGCGCATTTTCAAAGCCCTTTGCGCCGGGGCGGATTCCTACCTCCTCAAGCGTTCCGGCCTGCCTGTCATCAAGGAAGCCATCCTGACAGTTAACCGGGGTGGGTCATACATGTCGCCCAGTATTGCCCGCAAGGTGATCAACCATTTTGCGCCCAAACAAGAAAAGGGGGACAGCCAGGCGCTGACCGGCCGGCAGCAGCAGATCGTCAACGGCCTGGTGGACGGCCTGAGCTACAAGATGATCGCCGACCAGTATATGATCTCGGTGGAAACCGTGCGGGACCACATCAAAAAGATCTACAGAAAACTGCAGGTCAACAGCAAAGCAGAAGTCATTCGCAAAAAACTCGACGGCGAAATTTAGGGGTAAACGTGATTTACTCTCTGATTTTTAATAACTTGCCGTTCAGGTAGCATTTTTTTCGACATTTAAGTGGCATCTGGGCCCATGGGGTATGTAAAAGCGCTTCAAGGAATAAGGGAAGTAAAGGTAGGGCTGTACGCACGTAGCCTCTGCCTGTTTTGTTTTCTGCTGTCCACACCGCTGACAGCACAGTTGGCCTATTCCAATGGCCTGCCGGTAGAATACTATTCGGTAAACGACGGGCTTTCCGACCGTTTGGTTACGGACATTGTACAAAGCCAGCGGGGCCTCATCTGGCTGGCCACCCAGAACGGCCTGAACCGCTTCGACGGTTACGAGTTCATCGTCTTCAACAACCACCCGGACAACCGGCACCAACTCTCCGATTCCAATATCCGTAAACTCGACCTGGACAAGGAGGGCCGGATCGTTATTACTTACCGGACGACCTACGGCCTTTTTGACCTCCTCGACCCCGAGACGCTGGAACTGACTACGGTAAAACTACTCCCCGAATATGGTATCGAAGGGTTTCCCCGCCTGGTAATGGTCAACCCCAAAGGAGAAATACTGGTGCTCTCCATCAGCGAAACGGCTTCCAATATTTATCAGTACATCGGCGACAACCAATTCCAGGAGGTTATCAGCATCACGGAAAAGCACCTGCAACCCAGCGTTGCCGTCCATCTCATTCAGTTTCCCAACGGCGATTTCCTGCTCAACGACAGCGAGATGGGCCTTCGCCACATTTCCAGCTCCGGCCAACTGGTGAAACGCTTTGGCATTGAAGATTTTTATACCCCCGACTTCCAGGGCAGTTATCCAGGCTCCGCCCACTTTATCCACCTCGACCGGCAGGGGCGGGTTTTGCTTTCCCTGCAGGGCCAGCCCGGCGTTTACCTGTACAATACCGAAAGCCTCCTTTTTGAACCTTTCCCGGGGCTGGATGAATCGGGGTATTACAATGCCATCTGGGAAGACGAAAACGGCAACCTCCTGGTCAGCCGGCCGGCCCGGGCTAATGAAGAATACCCCCTGCAGGGCCTGTCCTGTATCCGGGCCGACGGGCAGCTTTTCAACTTTGATTATCTGCTCTCTACCAGCCGCTACATCGTCAGTTTGTTCAGCCGGGATTTCTTCCGAACGATCTTCCTGGGTATCGACACGGGCCTGAAGATCGTCCAGAACCGCCAGTCCAAGATCGATGCCTATCTGGCCGAAGACCTTAGCCAGGACCGCCGGGGGCCCGTCATGCGGGGAATTACGGGCGACCAAGAACGGTTCATCTATTTCCTGCGGGAGGTCAACCACCTGTACCAACTGGACCAGCTTACCGGATTCCTGGACACCCTCCAACTGCTGGACCCGGAAACCGGCAAACCGATAGATATCGCCTGCACCGGCAGCCTCCACCTGGATGACGACGGCAACCTCTGGTTCTACTCCTGCGAAAGCTCCAATTCGGAAGGAGGCCGCCTCCACAAGTACAATATCGAATCGTGTAACCTGAGGACTTTTGAATACCCCTACCGGTTCAACGCCATGACGATGGACCAGTACGGCGTGATCTGGCTGTGCACCCAGCCCACCAACTCCAAGGGGAAGCTCCTGCAGTTCGACCCCCAGGTAGAAAGCTTCCTCCCCTACGAGGACAAGGAAGGCAATAATCCTCTGCGCAATGCAACGCCCAACTTCATTATGGAGGCCAGCGACGGCACCCTGTGGGCGGGAACGGAAAACGGCCTGTACCAGATCAACCGCGAAAAAGGGCAGGCAAAAACCTACCGCGCAATGAAAGGCCAGAAAAACGGCCTGGCCAGCGACATCGTCTACGTCCTGCACGAAGATGAACAGGGGCGGATCTGGGTCGGCACCACCAATGGCCTGAATATCCTCGACCCCCATACGGGGGAATTCCTGCACTACAGCCGCAAGGACGGCCTGGCCAGCAATACGGTCTGCGGTATCGTCTCCGGCGGGGACGGCACCTACTGGATCAGCACCTACAACGGCCTGTCGTTCTTCGACCCCCAGCGGTTAGTCTTCCGCAATTTTTATTCGGTAGATGGTTTGACCCACGACGAGTTCAACCGGTTTTCCTACTACCGCGGCCAAAACGGCCGTTATTATTTCGGCGGCGTCAATGGGATCAATGCTTTCTACAATGAGGATCTGCTGGTGAGCGAATCCACCCCGCCGGTGGTCCTTACCAAGATCACCCGGTACAATTCCAAGCAGGACAGCACTATCGTTCAGGACAATAACCTCTCAGACATAGAAGAGCTCGTCATCAATCCGAGCGACAGCTATTTTACGATCCACTTCATGCTGCCCACCTTCACCAGCCCGCGCCGAAACCAGTTCAAAACCTGGCTGGAAGGCTACGACAACCAGTGGGTATACCAGGGCGGCAGCCCCAACCTCCGCCTCAACAAGCTGCCTCCCGGCACCTATACCCTCCACATCAAGGGAGCGGACGCCAACGGAAACTGGAGCAATGAAGAACTGGCCATCCCCATCCGGATGAAGCCCGCCTTCACCCAGACCATCTGGTTCATCCTCCTCTGTATCGCCGCCGGCTCGGCCATCGCCTACGTCATCTTCCAGAACCGGCTGGAACAACGCCTGCAGGTCGAACGCCTGCGCACCAAGATCTCCAGCGACCTCCACGACGAACTCAGCGGGCTGCTCTCCGGCATCGCCATGCAAACCGATGTGCTTCAGATGCAGATCACCGAGGAAAAAAGCCGCGAACGGCTGAAACAGATCGGCGAGGTGAGCCGAAAGGCCATGTCCAAAATGAGCGACGTGATCTGGTCCATCGATTCCCGCAAAGACAAAGTGGAAGACCTCCTCCACCGCATGCGCGAACACGCCGACGAAATGCTGATCCCCCTGAACATCGTCTACCAGATGCACATCAGCAAACTGGAACGGCAGAAGAAAATACCGGTCACCCTGCGGCAAAACCTCTACTTTATCTTCAAGGAGGCGATCAACAATATCGCCAAGCACTCCTCGGCCACCAAAGTCAACATCACCCTCAAAAATGACGGCCAGCACTTTACCATGATCATTAAGGACAACGGGAAGGCCTCTCCTCAAAAGGAAAGGGTCAACGGAAGGAAAACCGGCCAGGGGCTGGCCAACCTCGCCATGCGCGCCCGGCGCATCAAAGCGGAACTGGATATTGAAAAAGGGGAAGAGGGGTATACCATACGGCTGAGGAGGAAGAAGTTTGCGTAGGGGTTGATTGGTTGATTGGTTGATTGGTGGATTGGTGGATTGGGTTATTGGTTGATTGGTTGATTGGGGCTGGGGAACCCAATCAACCAATCCACTAAATCACCCCAATCAACTAAATCAACCAATCAACTTAATCAACCAATCAACTTAATCAACCCAATCAACCACTACTCCCCAAACGGATGCCGCTGCACCCACCCTTCCTCCCTGGGCTCCAGCCAGCGGACCAGGAAGGGCAGCAGGCGGTTGAGGGCGGGGCTGAGGTGGCGGAGAGCCACATACATTTTCAGGGGTTCGGCGCCAACAGAGCTTTTGATCTCCATTGCCGTCCGGGAAAAGACGATCTTTTCCGCCCTTTCCTCTTCGATGCCAATGCGCACCATATCGTAGAGCATATTGAGGTACAGCTGGTGCTCCCGGTTGGCTTCCGGTTCGAAGCCGATGAAGTGGGCCTCCATTTCCGGGCCGTTGCCAAGAGTCGAGCAGAAGCCCACCAACTCTCCTTTATGGTAATAGCCGAAAACCCGGAACTGATCAGGCATTGCCTGTTTGAGCGCCGGGAAGTACCCTTTGGGCAACGTCAGCATGTTGAAATCCGCCCGCTCGGCAATTTCGTTGTAAAGGCGGTAGACGGCCTCCTGGTGAAGGGATAAGCTTTCCTCATCCATTTCCTTCACCACCAGGCCTTTCCCTTTTTTAAAGGCTCTTCTGGCCCGGACGCGGTATTTGGACACCATGGCTTCGAGGTAATCGTCAAAAGTAAGCCATTCGGGGCGGAGGGGCAGGATCATATTGGGTTGAAAGGGGAAAGCCGAATAGCCCATGCCTTCGAGGGAGCGGAGGAATGGCGGATGCCCGCCTTCCAGGTCTTTAACCATGATGCCGCCGGCGCGCCACCCTTCTTCGCTCAAAGAGCCGGCCAGCAACTGCAACCCTTCGTCGAGCAGGGCCATTGCCTGCCCGTTTTCTACCCGGCCGGGAGTAAAGACAAAGGCATGCTGCCCGGTAAACTGGGTGGCTCCGCAAATGATGAGTTTGTAATTGAGGCGGCGGGCGATAGCCCGTTTTACGGAGTGCCACAGCCGCCCCGCAGCACTGCCCTCAGGCGCCTGCTGAAGCGACTGTATCTGGCGCAGGGCACGGAATTCCATCAGTTGGCAGGCAGCCAGGCCCACCGCCGTTTTATCTTTATAGAACAGCAGGTAAGCATAGCCCATGCCCTCTGCCGGAGCCTGCTCTTGCGCCCTCAGGTAGGCGCGGCCCATCACCTGCTGGCTATCGGGAAGAAGGCTGTCCCAGTATTCAGGCAGGCTGCTGGCCGTGCGGTAAACGGCAAGTTCAAAACCCGGGGCCGACAGCGCCCGGAGGGGAGCGGAAACCGGCGATGCTGCCGGAGGCAGGCTCACATCCCTCGACTCTGAAGGAGAAAATAAGGATTGAATAGAATGGTAGAGGGGGCATTTCTCGGAGTAGTCGACAGTGGGTGGTTTCATGCTATAGACCTGGTTTTTGCCTTCAACATACAACCCAATCAACATGGCCGAAGGGCTAAAGGTTGAAACCGGTTCAGTTTTTTATTAACCCTGCCGGCTGAAGCTGTTCAAAACGGCGGCGGCTTATTTCATATCGTACACAGCGGGTATCATAATCCCGGGTATGGCCGCTGAAAGACATCCCCAGCTTTTCCATAACGCGGGTGGAGGCCCGGTTTTCTTCCATGGCCACCGCGATGACCTTTTCCAGTTTCAGTTCCCGGAAGGCATATTCCAGGATCTCGCGGCTGCCTTCGGTGGCGAAGCCTTTTCCCCATTGTTCTTCCAGGAAGCGGTAGCCGAGTTCCGCCTCGTGCCCACTTCCCCCCTGTTTCAGGGCCATCCAGCCGATGAAGGCCCCCGAGCCGCGTTCTTCAGCGACCCAGTATCCCAGGCGGCGGCGAGCGGTCCGCTTGCGGCGCCAGAGGTCCTCCCGGGCATCCTGAAAGGCCTGGGGCCGCCCCCGGGTGATATACCGCATAACGTTGGGGTTGGCCCCCAACCGGTAGATGTGGTTCAGGTCGCTGTTCTTCGGAGCCCGAAGGATCATTCGCCTAGTTTCCAGTAGCGGCGGCATCGGCGGGTTCTTTATTTACTGCCCATTTTTCGATCTCATGCATAGCGTGCTGGCCGTCTTCCCACCCCTTGAATTCGGCAGTGCCCAACCCGTCGTAGTACAGAAACCAGTTTTCGATGATGTGCTTGGCCCCGTCGTAGGCAATGCTGAAATCCTGAAAATCGGTGGCCTTCATTACCCGCAGCTTGGTGTCGGCGGGCACGGCAATGATCTTGGTATCCTCTTCTCCTTCATCGAGCAGCTTCAGCATGGCAATGGGCTTAACGGGAATGACCGTTCCGGTAGGAAGTGTTTCCCCAATGACCAGCACATCGAGGGCGTCGCCGTCTCCTCCCACCGAGGGGTCCATATAGGTGGAAGGGATAAAGCCATAATTTCCCGGGTAGGGCAAAAAATCAATGATGCGGTCTTTGCCGTTGCGCTGGTCTACCACGAACTCCTTTTTTTCCTTATCGTACTCTATCTTGTGGTTCGTTCCCGCCGGGATCTCCACGACTACATTGATCCCCTTCTCCACGTAGGTAGGCAGGTTCTGGAAGTCTTTGGCCGGGCCGACGCCCAGCTCGCTGCAACCCGCAAAGCTCAGGAGGGCCAGGACGGGAAAAAGGTAAAAAACGGGCTTCTTGATCATACTGTTTTCAATTTCGAAACAAATATAGGCCCGGCCGGAGGGGATACCAAGCCTGGAAATGGTTTTTTGTACTATTACGAAGGGGCGGCCCAAAGGATGCAGGTTTTCCGAAAAAAAGCTTGGCCGAGAAAGCGCCCCGGTTTATCTTTTTCTTTTGAAAAAGAGGCTGCAGCCGTTTATTTTACCACCACTTTTGTCAATTAACTCCATATCGAATTATGAAAAACCACATCATCACTTTTTCCATTCTCTTTTCTCTGCTTTTCTCAGCCTGCATTACGGACTATGACGGAGGCTCCTTCTTCGGGCAGGGCATCAAGGGCGAAGGCCCGATCACTACCAAGGAGCTGAAAGTGGAAGGGTTCAATGCCATCGACTTCGCCACCTCCGGAGAGGTTTACCTGAGCCAGGGCGAGGGCTGGGCCGTAAAAGTGGAAAGCCATCAGAACATCATAGACAACCTGAAGGCCGAGGTGAGCGGCGAAACACTCCAGCTCGGCTTCGACAAATCGGTAAGCAGCTATGAAAGCCTGAAGTTTTATATCACCATGCCCGCGCTTACCGGGTTGAATATCGCCGGTTCGGGAGATGTCATCGGGGAAACCGCATTTACGGGAGGAGAAAATACCGAGGTAAACATCGCCGGTTCCGGCAATGTAAAACTCCGCCTGGAAGCCGGCTACATCGATGTCAGCATCGCCGGTTCCGGAGACATTCAGCTGGAAGGAACGGCCGAGGCCGTCGAAGTCAACATCATGGGCTCCGGAAGTGTCAAAGCAGACAAGCTGTCCACTAAAACGGCCGAAGTCAGCATCGCCGGCTCCGGAGATTGCACCATTGACGCCACGGAAAGCCTGGAAGCCAGCATCGCCGGCTCCGGTGATGTGTATTATCTGGGAGAGCCGGAGGTCGAAAGCAGTATCGCCGGCTCCGGTTCGGTGAAGAAGAAGTGAGGTTGCCCCGGGAGAACGGCGATCCGTTGGAACGGATTGGCAGGTTGTTTGTTGTCTGTTGGCCGGCAGGAGGCAGCTCCGGGCCGCGAGGCCAACAACGGACATCCGACAGCAGCTCCTGGTGCCTCCGGAACTTCGTTCCGAAGGCACTAGTGCGCCGGGAACGAAGTTGTTGATCAATAATTTGAGGCTATTTTTCGGCCAGGCAAGACGCGACGACCGCCCATAGCCGGAGCTACGGAAGGAAGGAGCAACGCAGCATGGGCGGAAAAGAGTCCAAAGAATTGTTTAAGAATTTCGTTCCCGGCGCACTAGTGCTAGCAAAAGTCCGGTTTCCTGAACCCCTTAACCGGCTCCCGAGCCCATTCAGGGAAAGGTTATCAGCCAGTTAGCTGACGCGAATATGAAAAAAGGCATGAAAAATCAAATTTACCAGAGCTTTTCCAGCATACTTTAAAGAAAAGTGTTAATTTTACGCTAAATTCGCCTGTAAGGATGGAAATTTCATAATTTGATGACATCTTGTTGTATACAGCGCGATTCTAATCGAGTGACATCGCAGCACTTCCCAGGATGTGAGAAGCCAGGGTACATTTTTTTCGAGGCTGTCTCCCACTCCCTTTGCGCTATTGACTAAAAACCCAACGACACAACTACAGGATAGAAGTTGCTTTAATGTGCTGTATGCCGATATGGCGCCCCGAAGAGCCCTCTCATTCGTCAGTTTTGACAAAACAATGGGATAGCCGGCAAAATGCTTCGGTTATTAAAAGCGTTTATTTATTATCGGAAACCTCAGAAAAGTGATGGGATTGGCCTGAAATTTTACTGTATCGAAAAAAACACAATTTCACTAACACAGCGCATGTAACAATTCCCTGAAGGGAATCGTATAAACAAATTAAATATACATAGAGAGCGTTATGCAAAATCAAACTGTAAAAAATCCTGTTGAAAAGGATCAAGCGGTAAAGGCCTTTTGGAACGAGCAATGGCAAAAAGTCGATTTTGGCAGGCCTACCAAAAATTGTGATTATCACATTTCCAATTTCGGCAGGATCAAAAGTGTAGACAAAGCTACCAAACGAGAAAGGTTGCTGAAAGGAGCCAAGGCCCGAGGAGGCCTGATCATGCTCAACCAAAAACTGAAGGACAACAGCACGGGGATTATTTATATCCACCGTTTTGTTGCCGAAAATTTCCTGGGGAAGCCTTCAGAAGAGCACGAGTACATCCTCCACATCGACTATGACAAAGCCAATAACAAGGTGAATAACCTCAAATGGGCAACGGAAGAGGAGTGGAAGGAGTATCAGAAGAAGAACCCGCACCACAAGGGAAGGCCTGCCCGCACCAAGAACTACAAGCTGACGGAGACCCAGGTCCGCCTTATGAAGAAGATGCTGTTGCGCGGCAAAACCAAGCGCAAAATCATCGCCCGTAAATTTGGGGTGAGCGAGAACTGCGCCTACAAGATCGAGAAGGGTATCCGGTGGTCGCACATCGAAGTGGATGTGGATGATGAAGATTAAAAAATTTCGCTTTTAATCGTTACTTAGCTTTTTCCATACTTTCGGGCCTGCCGGCTTTCTTTCTGAAAGGGCAGAGAGGAGATTTTGTTGCCTTCCCTGTTCTTTCCTTGGTATGAGTAGGGGCCGGCCTTGGCATTGCCTGTTGTTTTCCCTTAACTTTGAGCCGATTCATCGCAACACGAAAAAAATATGAGCCAGGAAGCTTTTTACAAGTTATGGAAGATGATTGGGCTTCGCTATACGTCTCACCCGTGGCACGGCATACCGATCGGGAAAGAAGCGCCGGAAACCGTTACGACTTTTATTGAAGTCATTCCTTCCGACACTGTCAAATACGAGGTGGATAAAATAACCGGGTACCTGAAGATCGACCGCCCTCAGAAATTCTCCAACATCGTTCCGGCGCTTTATGGTTTTATTCCACAGACGTACTGCAAAGAAGAAGTGGCGGCCTACTGCCGGGAGCAAACGGGCAGGGAAGGCATCATCGGAGATGACGACCCCCTGGATATCTGTGTGCTTACCGAGCGGGAGGTCACCCACGGCAACATCATCGTGCGGGCCATTCCCATCGGGGGTTTCCGAATGATAGACGGGGGCGAGGCCGATGATAAGATCATTGCTGTACTGGAAAAGGATGAGGTCTATGGGAATTGGGCCGACATCAATGACATCCCCGTCAATGTCATCAATCGCCTGAAGCACTACTTTCTCACTTACAAACAATTGCCGGGAGAACAGCCCAAGTGCGAAATAACCCATACCTACGGCCGGGAAGAAGCCCTGGAAGTGATTCGCCGAAGCCAGAAAGACTACAACGACGCCTACGGCAACCTGGAAGAGGCCCTTTCCCTGACCCTCTTTGAGGCTTTAAATTTCAGCAACCGCCAGCAAAAGATCCTCAAAGGCCTGGAATAAGTGAGGCGCAGCATCGCGATATTAGGGGCCATCGGGCTTGGCGTACTCCTGCCCGAAGCCGGGCAATTCTCTTTCATCATCAAGTATAACCTCATGGTTATGCTTTTCCTGGCGTTCCTCAGCGTCCGCATTTCGTGGCAACTGCTGCAGTGGGCCCATTTTCAGGTGCTGGGCATCAACCTGGCCCTTCCCCTTCTGCTTTTTGTGGCGGTTTCCCCGCTGGACAGAGACATGGCGCTTGCCCTTTTTGCCATTGCCGCCGCCCCTACTGCCGCCGCCGCTCCGGCCATTACCCTCTTCCTGCGCCGGGAAGTAGCCTATGTTACCACTTCCGTCCTGCTGACCAGCACCATTGTCGCTTTGTTGCTCCCCCTGTCGCTGCCCTGGGTGGCAGGCCGGGAAGCTTCCGTGGCCGTAATCGACGTCGCCGGCCCGGTATTCGCCCTCATCTTTATCCCCCTGTTTCTCAGCCTTGCCCTGCGGTGGATAAGCCCCCCGGCAGCCGCCTGGATCATGCGCCATTCGGCAGCCGCCTTCGCCCTTTTCCTGGCCAATGTATTTATCGCCTCCGCCGGGGCTTCCGCTTTTATCCAAGAGAGCGGCGGCCAGGCCCTCCTTACTGCCGGGAAAATAGCGCTGGCCACCGCCGCCCTGTGCTTCTTCCAGTTCCGCTTCGGCGAATGGATGGGCAGAAAAGACAAACCCATTGAAACCGGCATGGCCCTGGGCAGGAAGAATACCATGTTCGGCATCTGGCTGGCGCTCACCTTTATCCATCCCATGGCGGCCCTGGGGCCTATTTTCTATATCCTTTTCCAGAATTTGTACTATTCCTGGCAGTTGTATGTGACGAGAGGGGGGGAAGGGGAGACTTGGAGAGGGGGAGACTTGGGGAGGGGGAGGCTGGGAGGGGGGGGGAATTTGAGTAGGGGGAGATGTGGAGGAGGGGGGATTGGTGTGTGGGGGAAGTTGGAGAGAGGGAAGGAGGGTGAGGGGGGACGAGAGTGAAGGAAAGTGATGTCGTGAGCGGTAGGAGGGTAGGTGAGGAGAGGAGAAAAGAGAACAACGGATGTCGAGG
>JAGFJE010000012.1 GCA_024103175.1 Phaeodactylibacter sp. | reverse complement strand
ACGATGCCCATGCGCTCGTTCCGCTTGTTCTGGTTCCACTGGCTTTGGAGGAGCAGCAGGGTGTTGGAAAGGTCGTCGTCGCGCCCCTGCAGCCATTGGGATGTTTGCTCCAATGCGGATTCGGTTTTGCCCTGGCTGATCAGCTCGCGCATTTTATCGGAAAAGGAAAGGGGTTTCATCTTTTCAAATTTACTGTATTTGGGAGGGAATGCAAATTACGGTTTAATTCTATGTGATGGAAACGGAAAGCATCCAAATTTCTCCTTCTTGTTAATGAGGCCCTTTATGCGTACTTTTGGAGCGAACACCACGATCCTTATCGAACGAACTTCAACACGAATATGTCCAACAACCTCCACAACTTTGTCATGGGCCGGTGGGCGCCTCACGAAGGGGAAGGCATCCCCCAGTATAATGCCATCACCGGTGAGCTGATCGCCACCTGCGGCAGCGAAGGGCTCGACTACGCCGATATGATGCACTACGCCCGCGAGGTGGGCGGCCCCAACCTGCGGCAGATGACCTTCCGCGAGCGGGGGCTCATGCTCAAAAAGCTGGCCCTCCACCTGTTCGACATCCGCAAGAAATACTACCCCATCAGCTACCAGACCGGCGCCACCAAAGGCGACAGCTGGATCGACATCGACGGGGGCATCGGCACGCTGTTCGCCTACGCCAGCCTGCGGCGCCAGTTCCCGGACAAAACTTTTTATGTGGACGGCGAGCCCGTTAACCTGTCCAAAGAGGGCACCTTCATCGGCCATCACATCATGGCGCCGAAGCACGGCGTGGCCATCCACATCAACGCTTTCAATTTCCCCATCTGGGGCATGCTGGAGAAGCTGTCGGTCAACCTGCTGGCGGGCGTGCCGGCTATCGTCAAGCCTTCGGAGCTGACGTCCTTTCTCACGGAAGCCATGGTGCGCGACATCGTCAACTCCGGCATCCTGCCGGAAGGCGCCCTGCAGCTGGTCTGCGGCAGCGGCCACGGCATCCTGGAGCCGGTGACTTCCCAGGACGTGGTCACCTTCACCGGCTCGGCCTCGACGGGCCGCATGCTCAAAGCCCACCCCAAGATCATCGAGAATGCCGTGCCCTTCAATATGGAGGCCGACAGCCTCAATGCCGCCGTTCTGGGGGAAGACTCCGAGCCGGGCAAGCCCACTTTCGACTTGTTCATCAAGGAGGTGCGCCGGGAGATGACCGTCAAATGCGGGCAGAAGTGTACGGCCATCCGCCGCATCATCGTGCCGGAGGAATTGGTGGAAGACGTGCAGCTGGCCCTGAGCCGGGAACTGCAGCAAACCACCATCGGAGACCCTTCGGTAGAGGGCGTCCGCATGGGGTCGCTGGTGAGCCGCAGCCAGGTGGAGGAGGTGCGCCGCCGGGTGCAGGAACTGGCCGGCGAGAGCCGTATCGTGTACGGCGACCTGGAGAACTTCGAGGTCACCGGCGCCCAAAAGGAGAAGGGCGCCTTTTTCTCCCCGATCCTCCTGGTCAATGACGATCCTTTCAACAAGCAGAATACGCACCACATCGAGGCTTTCGGCCCGGTGAGCACCATCCTTCCCTACAAGAAGATGAGCGAGGCCATCGAGCTGGCCAATATGGGCAAAGGGTCGCTGGTAAGCACCATCGCCACGGCCAATGAGCGCATCGCCCGCAATTTTGTTTTGGGGGCGGCGCCTTACCACGGCCGCATTCTCATCCTCAACCAGCTGAGCGCCAAGGAGAGCACCGGCCATGGTTCGCCCATGCCCATGCTCACCCATGGCGGGCCGGGCCGCGCCGGCGGGGGCGAGGAAATGGGCGGCGTGCGCGGCGTCAAACACTACCTGCAACGAACCGCCGTTCAGGGGCACCCCACCTTCATCACAGCCGTTACCGATGTCTACCAGGTGGGCGCCCGCTACAAGGAAAAGGACATCCACCCCTTCCGCCAGCACTTCGAAGACCTGGAGGTCGGCGAGACGCTCATCACCGCCAAACATACTGTTACCGAGGCGGACATCATCAACTTCGCCAACGTGAGCGGCGACCATTTCTACGCCCACGTGGACGCCACCTCCCTGGAAGGCACCATCTTCGAACAGCGGGTGGCCCACGGCTACTACATCCTGTCCAAGGCGGCCGGCCTGTTCGTCGACGGCAGGAAAGGGCCGGTGCTGCTCAACTACGGCATCGAGGATTTTCGCTTCACCAAACCGGTGTACGCCGGGATGACGATCGGCGTGCGGTTCAGCTGCAAGGAAAAGATCGCCCAGGAGAAACGCGACGAGGAGGATGTGCGCAAGGGCATCGTCAAATGGCTGGTGGATGTGTACGATGAAACAGGGGAGACGGTGGCCATCGGGACGATACTGACGATGGTGAAGATGCGGGAGCAGGAGGGTGGATAGGACGCGGATACTCGTGGCGCGATCATCTTGATCGCTGGGCTGTGGAAGATGGAACGCGGATTTTCGTGGGCTTGGCCAGGGGAGATGGAACGCGGATTGGCGCGGATGTGGCGGATTTTCGCGGATGGGCGCCTCCTGGTGGAGGATGGAACGCGGATTGGGGCGGATTGGGCGGATTTTCGCGGGTTAAGCCCTCGTGGCGCGATCATCGTGATCGCTTGTCGTGGGAGATGGAACGCGGATTTTCGTGGGTTTGGGCAGGGGAGGATGGAACGCGGATTGGCGCGGGTTGGGCGGATTTTTGCGGGTGGGGGCTCCAGGTGGGGATGGAACGCGGATTGACGCGGATGCTTCCTTCAGGAGTTGTTGTATGTAAAGAGCTTTTTTCCTATTTTACTGATTCGAGTGTGCGGAGAGAAATAACCAACCTGAGCAGTTGATTATTCACTTTCAAAATTTACATATCATGTTGCACCGCGCACTTTCCGGAGAAGTTATCCAGTCTTTTTACATAGTTTACAACACTTTAGGGTATGGCTTTCTCGAAAAGGTATATGAGAACGCTATGATGATCGAACTGGGAAAGAGAGGGTTTCTCGTTGAGCAGCAGCAGAAAATCTGGGTGCATTATGAGGGAGAGGTGGTTGGCGATTATTATGCCGACATCATAGTGGAGAATAAAATCATCCTAGAGTTGAAGGTATCCAGGGAACTATGCAAGGATCATGAGAATCAGCTTGTCAATTATTTGAAAGCAACCGATAAAGAGGTTGGCCTCCTGATGAATTTTGGAAAAGAACCTGAATTCGTACGGAAGGTATTCTCAAACCATAGAAAAGAATGGTGGCTTTCAGGAGGATCTGGCATTGGGAGATAATTAAGGCTTTTCGAAATAGGATAAATGAGAGGTGGCGTCCGCAGGTATGCTCCCCTAAACCCGCGTCATTCGACTAATCTGTGCAAGTCCGTGTTCCATTTAACCTCTCAGGACAATAAATATGGAACACGGATGCCACGGATCTGGCGGGTCATGAGGATTCCCAACTGGGAGCCTGCCGTTTGGGCGATGGGAACTTCTGAGTATCTGCGCTCAGATTCAGGCTTTTCCTTTTATTCTACTCCTCTATCCGCGTCATCCGCCTAACCGGTGTAAATCCGCGTTCTATCCTCCCTTCTGAACACTCAGAGCCCTCTGCCGTTTAACCCATAAACCAATCACATGCGCATCCTGCTCACCGGCGCCACCGGATACATCGGCAAACGGCTGCTGCCCGTCCTCCTGGAAGAAGGCCACGAAGTCATCTGCTGCGTCAGAAATGCGGCAAACTACCAGCTGAAGCGAGGCTGGAAAGGCCGCGTAACCGTTTTCGAAGTAGATTTCCTGGAAGAAGTGGATACGGAATCGGCGCCCCTTGATTTTGACGTAGCGTATTACCTCATCCACTCCATGTCGGCCTCCATTGGCGATTTCAAGCCGCTGGAGGAAAAGGCCGCGTGGAATTTCCGGCGCTATATTGAACAGTCCTCCTGCCGACAGATTATATACCTCACCGGCATCGTGAATAACGACGAATTGTCCAGCCACCTGGAATCCCGCCTGCAGGTGGAGCAGATCCTGCACGAAAGCCGGGCGCCGCTCACCGCCCTGCGGGCCGGCATCATCATCGGGTCCGGCAGCGCCTCCTTTGAGATCATCCGGGACCTGGTGGAGAAACTGCCCGTCATGGTGGCCCCCAGGTGGCTCGATACCCTTTGCCAGCCGGTTGCCATCCGCGATGTGATCCGGTTCCTGACCGGAGTCCTGTTGCGGGAAGACTGCTACAACCAAAATTTCGACATCGGATGCAGCGAAGTGCTGACCTACAAGGAAATGCTGGAAGGCTACGCCGAAGTCCGCGGCCTGAAGCGCTACATCTTCACCGTGCCGGTCATGACGCCCCGCCTGTCCTCCTACTGGTTGTACTTCGTTACGTCCACTACATACGAATTGGCCGTCAACCTGGTGAACAGCATGAAGGTAGACGTGGTATGCCGCGACAGCCGGCTGTCGGAGAAACTGGGGCTGTCTCCCATACCCTACAAGGAAGCGGTGCGGCTGGCCTTCGACAAGATCCAGCAGAATATGGTGGTTTCCAGCTGGAAGGACTCCCTGGTCTCCAGCTCGGAGAAAGGTTCCCTGAGCCAGTATATAGAGGTGCCCGAGCACGGTTGTTTCGAAGACAGGAAGCAGGTGGCGGTCGAAAACAACTCGGTGGAGCAGGCCTGGAGGAACGTCATGTCTATCGGCGGGGAGCGCGGCTGGTACTACGGCAACTTCCTGTGGAAGCTGCGCGGCCTGCTCGACAAGATGGTGGGCGGTATCGGCCTGCGGCGCGGCCGCACCCACCCGGAACGCATCGCCGCCGGCGACGCCCTGGATTTCTGGCGGGTGCTGGTGGCCGACGACGAAGAAAAGCGCCTGCTGCTGTACGCCGAGATGAAACTGCCGGGGGAAGCCTGGCTGGAGTTCCACATCACCGAAGAAGGCGGCAGGGACGTGCTCAAACAGAAGGCCACCTTTCGCCCGTACGGCCTGTTCGGCCGCCTCTACTGGTATCTGGTATTGCCGTTCCATTTCCTTATCTTTAACCGGATGATCCGGAATATTGAACGGTTCCGGCCGGAGGGTTCCGAAAAAAGGGAGGTGGGAGAGAAGGAGGGGGTGAAGGTGTGAATGGTGGAGTTTTATCCGGCCGATCCCGATAACTATCGGGAGAGGACGGGCGTGATTCGTTGCCCGTCTCCTTCGGAGCCGGGTAAAATTCGTGGTTCGGCGATTCGGCCGAAGGCTCTGTTCGGGCTTATTAAGCTGCTTCTGAAACCAACAAAAGACAACATATGCGATTTCTCATTTCCCTCCTTGTCAACGGCCTGCTGGTGTACCTGGCGGCGCAGATCCTGCCCGGGGTAGCTGTTACCGGTTACCTGGAGGCGATACTGGTGGCCCTGCTGCTGGGCATTGTCAACTTTTTCATCCGGCCCATTTTCACCATCCTCACCCTGCCCATCACCATCCTCACCCTGGGGCTTTTCCTGCTGGTGATCAACGGGGCGATGGTGCTGCTGGTCGACTGGCTGCTCGCCGGCTTTTCGGTCGACGGCCTGCTGTGGGCCATCATCTTCGCCATCATCCTCGCCATTTTTAACATGATCACCGGAGGGCTGATGAAGGAGGAGAAGAAGGGGTGAAGCCATGGCCGGATTCGTTCAATTGTTAGACGGCCCTATTGTCAGATTGTTGAATGGCCGGCCGGGCAAACTTGACAAGTTTCAGGTGGGAGCCACGTAGAAAACTTGTCAGGTTTGCCTATAAACCCTTATCTTTGCTAACGAACATTCATTCGTAATTCTCAGTCCAATGACGGATAAAACCAAATTAGGTTCTGTAAACACTGTCGTAGAGAACGGGGTGGCCACCGTTACTTTCGGGCACCCGGCCCACAACTCTCTTCCGGGCCGCCTGCTGGGGAAGCTGGCGGACGCCATAACGGCTGCTGGCCGGGAGGAGGCGGCCAAAGTCATTATTCTTAGAAGTGAAGGGGAGCGTACCTTCTGCGCCGGGGCGAGTTTTGACGAGCTGATCTCCATCGGGGACTTCGAAAGCGGGAAGCGCTTTTTCATGGGTTTCGCCAACGTCATCAACGCCATGCGCGAGTGCCCCAAGTTCATCATCGGCCGCATACAGGGCAAGGCGGTGGGAGGGGGCGTAGGCCTTTGCGCCGCTACCGACTACTGCATCGCCACCAAATGGGCCTCCGTCAAGCTCAGCGAGCTGGCCATCGGCATCGGCCCCTTCGTAGTCGGGCCGGCCGTAGAGCGCAAAATGGGCAAATCGGCCATGACGCACCTGGCCATCAACGCCACCGAATGGCAAACCGCTCACTGGGGCAAGGAAAAAGGCCTGTTCAACGAAGTATTCGAGACCGACGAACAGATGGACGCCTACATTGCCCATCTGGCGGAAAAGCTGGCGTCTTCCAACCCGGAAGCCATGCGCCTGCTGAAAGAGGCCTTCTGGAGCGGTACGGAAAACTGGCGCAGCCTGCTGGAAGAAAGGGCCGCCATGAGCGGCCGGCTGGTGCTCTCCGATTTTACGGTGAAGGCCATTAACCAATTCAAACAAAAAGCCTGATGCTACCCAATGAAATACTCAAACGGCAGTTCCTGGAGATCGTCAACAACCAGCTGAAGAGCAACGACCCTCCGGAAGCTAAACAAACGCTGGACCGCCTCAAAAAGGAAGGCTACTCCGATGCCGACGCCCGGGTGCTCATCGCCCAGTGCGTGGCCGCCGAGATGTTCAATGTCATGAAACACAATAAACCCTACGATAACGAACGCTATGTAAGGAACCTGAACCGGCTGCCGGATTTTCCTTCCGAGGAATGATGAATTGTACAAACCCGGTTCCTTTTCCTGTTGTTCTCATTACAGGATATGCCTTTACAGAACCCGAAAGAGGGTAAAAACCTAACCAAACCATGATCAAAGCCAAGACCAGAATTTCCAAAGAGGTGCTAGTGAAGGCTTTTCGCCTGATGGCGACTGCCAAGGCCATGGCGGAAATTTATGAGGAAAACTTCAAGTTCGTTTCCAAGTACGTACACGCCACCTCCCGCGGCCACGAAGCCATACAGCTGGCAGTGGGCATGCAATTGCTTCCTCAGGACTTCCTGGCGCCCTATTATCGCGATGACGCCATGCTGCTGTCCATCGGCATGCGGCCCTACGAACTCATGCTGCAGCTGATGGCCAAGCGCGACGACCCCTTCTCCGGAGGGCGCACCTATTATGCTCACCCCAGCCTCCGGGATCCGGACAAGCCCAAAATACCGCACCAGTCTTCCGCTACCGGCATGCAGGCCATTCCCACCACAGGCGTAGCTATGGGCCTCCAGTACAAAGAAAAAATGGCGCTGGCGGAGAATGGCGCCGATAAAAAGCCGGTTGCCGTGTGCTCGCTCGGCGATGCTTCCGTCACCGAGGGAGAAGTGGCGGAGGCCTTCCAGATGGCAGCCCTGAAGCAGCTGCCCATTATCTACGTCGTCCAGGATAACGGCTGGGACATTTCCGCCAATGCGGAAGAGACCCGCGCCCAGGATGCCGATGAGTACGCCCGGGGGTTCCATGGCCTGGACGTGCGCAACATCGACGGCAGCGACTTTTACGAATGCTTTCTCACCATGCAGGAGGTGATCCGTATAGTGAGAAAGGAGCGCCGCCCCTTCCTGGTCCACGCCAAAGTGCCCCTGCTCAACCACCACACCTCCGGAGTGCGGAAAGAATGGTACCGCGACGACCTGGAGGAACACCGGCAGCGCGACCCTTACCCCGTACTCAGAGGCCAGTTGCTGGATGATGAGGCGCTTACCGAAGAGGAGCTCGGCCAGATAGAGGAGGAGGTGCGCCAGGTGGTGAAACAGGACTTCGAGGCGGCGCGCGCTGCCGAAGACCCCCGCCCCGAGGACCTCTTCTCTCACGATTTCGCCCCCACTCCCATTACAGAAGAAAAAGGGGAGCGGGAACCGGCGGGGGGAGAACCCCACGTCATGGTCGACAGCGCCCTGTTTGCGGTCGAAGAGCTGATGCGCAGACACAAGGAATGCCTGCTGTACGGGCAGGACGTCGGCGGCCGGCTGGGCGGCGTGTTCCGCGAAGCGGCCACCCTGGCCAAAAAGTTCGGGGACGAGCGCGTTTTCAATACCCCCATTCAGGAGGCGTTCATTATCGGCAGTACCGTCGGCATGTCCGCCGCCGGGCTCAAGCCCATTGTGGAGGTGCAGTTTGCTGATTATATCTGGCCCGGCCTCAACCAGTTGTTTACCGAGGTGAGCCGTTCCTGTTATCTATCCAACGGGAAGTGGCCGGTGAGCTGTGTCATCCGGGTACCCATCGGCGCCTATGGCAGCGGCGGGCCCTACCACTCCTCCAGTGTGGAGTCGGTGCTGGCCAATATCCGGGGCATAAAGATCGCTTACCCCAGTACGGGGGCAGACCTGAAAGGGCTGATCAAGTCCGCCTTCTATGACCCCAACCCGGTGGTCATCCTGGAACATAAAGGCCTGTACTGGTCGAAGGTTAAGGGGACGGAAGCCGCCCGGACCATCCTTCCGGACGAGGACTACGTCATCCCCTTCGGCAAGGCCCGGGTAGCCCTGGAGGCCAGCCCCGAAGCGGTGGAGGAAGGGCAATCTATGGTAGTCGTTACCTACGGTATGGGCGTACACTGGGCCCTCAACGCCGCCCGGGAATATCCGGGCCGGGTGGAGATCCTGGACCTGCGCACCCTCTACCCGCTGGACGAAGCGGCCGTTTATGAAGCCGCCCGCCGCCACGGCCGTGCGCTGGTCGTCACCGAAGAGCCGGTCAACAGCACCTTCGCCCAGAGCGTGGCAGCCCGCATCCAGGAGAATTGCTTTGAACACCTGGACGCTCCGGTGCGCACCATCGGCTCGGAAAATATGCCTGCTATCCCCCTGAATGAAGTGCTGGAAAAAACGATGATCCCCTCCATTGAGAAGGTGGGGCAGGCGATCGCTAATCTGCTGAAGTATTGATTTAATCGTGAAGCTGGCGGTTTAGAACAGGATTCATCCCGGATTTTTTCCTTCGGGATAAATCCTGTTTGCTTTTTCGCTTATTTGTATGTAGTCTAAATAAACTTTTTGCTTTCCGGCTTGTATATTTGTGGAAAAATGACGGGGCCATCGTAGATTTTGAAGGCCCTTCAGAATGCGTTTTTTTGGTTGGGGAAAAGGGAAAAACCGATCCGCGGCCTGTTTGGATAAGTGCTGTATACCTAATTGTAGGTAGTATCTCCCAAGGCTTAGGTAATTTTTTACTTACAGTGATTTTTATCACCGGTATTTCTATGCAAGGGGGGTATTTTGGTGCTAAATTTGAGCGAATATTTAGATTAAATCAAAATAAGAGTGGTAGCTACAGTAACATTCAATAAGCTGCTTTCAGAAGCAAAGCCGGGAGTAGGAGAGGTGGTTTCTCACTACACCAATGACAGTATTGGCGGGAAGCTAATGGCCATGGGTATTCTTCCCGGCAGCCAGGTGGAACTGGTGCGGAGGGCTCCTTTTGGCGGGGGGTGGTACATCAAAGTCGACAACCTCTACATCGCCTTGCGTATGGAAGAAGCTTCAAGCGTGGTATTGAAGTAATGGAGCAGGAGACACAACAAATAACACGGCCTTTTACTGTAGCGCTGCTGGGCAACCCCAACTGTGGCAAGTCTTCCGTATTCAACCAGTTGACTGGCCTGCGGCAAAAAGTGGGCAACTTTCCCGGGGTAACGGTTGATAAGAAGTTGGGGGTGATCCGTATGCCCGAGGGCCGCAACTTTCAACTCATTGATTTCCCGGGCACGTATAGTTTTTACCCTACCTCCATCGACGAGCGCATCGTCGTTCAGTCGTTAACCAACCCTGAAGACGAGAATTACCCGGACGCGGCCGTTTACATCGCCGATGTCACCAAGCTGGAAAAGCACCTTCTTCTGCTGACCCAGCTCCGAGACCTGGGGCTGCCGGTCATCCTGGCCCTCAATATGTCTGATGTGGCGGAAAAAGAAGGCGTAGAAGTGGATGAACAAGTGATCTCCGAGTGGCTGGAGATCCCGGTTATTAAACTTAGCGGCCGGACGGGTTTCGGCATTGAGGCGCTCAAGCATGAATTACAGCGCCTCAGTGAAATACCCGCTTATCAGGCTCCCGCCCTGTTCTATGAACCTTCTCCCCAGGAGAAACAGGTGGCGGAGGCGGTACAGGATATTGTTCCTGGCGCCAATTTATACCAGGGGCTGCTGGCTGCCCATCATTATGTTTGGCTTCCTTTCCTTACGGAGGCTCAGCGCAGGCTGATCGCCGGCATCGTCGCTTCTCATGGTTTTGAAACCCTGAAGTCGCAGGTCAATGAAACCATGCAGCGCTACGACAAGTTTACCCCTATGGTGCGGCGGTCTCTGCGCAATGTGCGTTCTGTTTCCCGTACGATCACCGAAAAGCTGGATACCGTTCTGACCCATCGGGTGGCCGGGCCCATCATCTTCTTTTTGCTGATGCTGATGGTATTTCAGGCTATTTTCTCCTGGGCGGCTTACCCCATGGACCTGATCGAGGAGTTTTTTGCCTTCTCCGGAGAGCTGGCGCGCAGCCATCTTCCTCCGGGCTGGTTCACCAACCTGCTGACGGATGGCATCCTCGCCGGCCTGGGCGGCATTCTGGTGTTCATCCCCCAGATCGCTATCCTTTTCTTTCTGATCTCCCTGCTTGAAGAGGTAGGCTACATGGCCCGGGCCGCCTATCTCTTCGACCGCCTGATGCAGGCTTTCGGCCTTAACGGACGGAGCATTGTGGCCCTGATCTCCGGCGGCGCCTGCGCCATCCCGGCCATTATGAGCACCCGCACCATCAGCAACTGGAAGGAGCGGCTGATCACGATCCTGGTGACGCCGCTGATCAGCTGCTCGGCGCGCATTCCGGTCTATACGGTCCTTATCGGCTTTGTCGTGCCATCGACGGTAGTAGCCGGCGTTTTCAACCTTCAGGGCCTGGCCTTTATGGGCCTTTACCTGCTGGGCATCCTGGCGGCCCTGCTTTCCGCCCTGGTGTTTAAACTGGTGCTGAAGACCCACGAGCGCAGCTTCCTGATGCTGGAACTCCCGGAATACCGCACGCCCGTGATGCGCAACGTCATACTCACGGTTTGGGAAAAAGTGAGAACCTTCATCTGGGAGGCCGGCCGCATCATCATGGCCATCTCGGTGGTGCTCTGGCTGCTGGCCAGCTACGGCCCTCCGGCAGCTATGCAGGAAGCCAGACAAGAAGCCCTGGCTATAGCCGAGCAACGGCAGCTCGGCGAAACCGAAACCGCCAATATGGTGGCGGCCAAGCAGATCGAAGCTTCCTTCGCCGGCCACCTCGGCAAAGTGATCGAGCCGGTGATCCGCCCTCTTGGTTTCGACTGGAAGATCGGCATCGCCCTCATCACCTCTTTTGCTGCGCGGGAAGTCTTTGTCGGCACCATGGCCACCATTTACAGCATCGGCAGTGTGGAGGACGAATATACCGTGCGGGACAAAATGGCCCAGGAGCGCGACCCGGCCACCGGGGAGCGCATTTACGGAATGGCCACCTCCCTGTCCCTGCTCCTGTTCTACGTCTTTGCCATGCAGTGCATGAGCACCCTGGCTGTGGTAAAACGGGAGACGAAAAGCTGGAAGTGGCCGCTGGTCCAGTTCTTTTACATGAGCGGCCTGGCCTATCTCAGCAGCCTTCTGGCCTATCAGTTGTTATCGTAATCTTAAACTTCCTTCTTTTTTTGCAAAACTTTAAAACAGAACCCTGCGGGTAGCCCTTGCGCCACTAAGCAACAATACTTAATTTGCCCGCATACCCATTTGAAATCAATCTATCTTATCATGAAATACCAACTAACCCTGTTATTCTTCGCTCTCGTTCTGTTTGCCCACGCACAGGATGAACCGGGGCTGGAACCCGCGACACGCCCCGAAGTCAATATTTACTCCACCTCTGGCGGCGAATTGATCTTCTCCTTTGCCGATGTCGAAAACAGCGGCGGCAGCATCAGCTCGAACCTGCGCTTCACCGGATTCCTGCACATTGGAGAGTACTGGCACTTTGAATTCACCAACAACTTTGGGATGATCACCGGCTTTGCCCTGCGCAACGTCGGCATGATCACCAAAGACGACGGAATCCTTACCCGGGAGCACGTCGGCCTGTTTGATGAAAATGATGAGGTGAAGATCAAACGCCGCTCGTACTCCTTTGGCGTCCCTCTGGCCCTGAAGTTCGGCAACTTCAACCGCCGCACCTTCTTCTTTGCCGGCGCTGAGGCAGAGCTGATGTTCCACTACAAAGAAAAACTCTTTGTCAATGGAGATAAAGAGGATAAATTCAACGAGTGGTTCAGCGACCGGACCAACCTGCTCAACCCTTCCGTTTTCGGAGGCATTCAGTTTCCGGGCGGCATCAACCTGAAGTTCAAATATTACCTGCTGGATTTCCTCGACCCGGACTACAGCGAGCGGATTGACGGCAACCTGGTGCAACCCTACCGGGGCCTCACTTCCAACATCTTCTACATTTCGCTTTCCGTCAACCTGCGCAACAAATTCGAACGGGGAGACCGCGGCCGGTTCGATGACGACCGGACGTAAGGCAGATGTTACGGGTTACTTTCCCTCTTCTCCTCATTTTACCGGGGGGGAAGTAACCGTCATTCCCATCCGAGCATCTCGATGATATAGGCGCCGGCATATCCCATGGCCTTGAGTTCGTTCTTCAGCCGTTCGGCATCCCCGCGGTTGCGGAAGCTTTCCCTGGATTCCACCACCCATACCTGTTCACAGGGCCGGTAGCGGGCGATCAGCTTTCGGTGGAAGGGATAGTCTCTGGGATGGGTAAATTTGAGTAGGGCTACCTGCACCCTGTATTCCGGGACGGGAACCGTGTTGAACCGGGGAAGGGGGTTGGGGGGCGCCGTTTTTTCGTAGGTGGCCGGGAGCTCATCACAATAAGCCGGGCGGGCGGGCTGCTGCGCAAAGGCCAGGAGGGGAAGGGCCAGGGCAAGGAGAAGAATGAATTTTTTCATTTCAAAAAGGTTGTCAGATAATGATCTTTGCTAAGATGATTTGACGTAGCGCCATCGGGAATGTTTCGTCAAAATGGTGTTTTCTGTACCTTCTTATCCGGCAACGGGGCCCTGGCCCAACAATTGCCGTACGCCTGCCCGGAGAATATCGAGGCACAGGCCAATTTCCCTTTTGTGCGTCCGGAAACTCATCACGGCCAGGCGTATCCAGTACTCGCCGTCGATGGTGGTGGAAGAGAGGAACACCCGGCCGTCCCGGCGCACGTACTCCACCAGATGTTCATTAAACCGGGTGATATCTCCCTGCGTAGGGCGGTACCGGAAGATCATGATCGAAAGCTCCGGCTCGGGCCCTACTTCAAAGCCCGCTTTCTGGACTTTCTGGTAGAAATGCCGGCACAGCATTACCTTCTCCTCCAGGGCCGCCCGGAAGGGCCTCAGGCCGAAGAGCTGGAGCGGCAGCCACATCCGCATGCCGCGGAAGTGCTTGGTCAGTTCCGGCGACAGGTCGGCCGGGGAGGCTTCCTCCCAGTCTGCTTCCGCATCTTGCATGTAATTGGCTTTGTAGTAATGCGCTTCGTACTGCGCCTTTACGTTTTTGATGAGCACCGCCCCCAACCCGTAGGGTAGAAAGAGGCCCTTGTGGGGGTCGATGGCCACCGAATCCGACCGTTCGATGCCCCTGAACTTCTCTCGCCATTCGTCCACCAGCAGGAAGAAGCCTCCGTAGGCGGCATCGACGTGGAACCACAGGCCGAACTGCCCGGCCAGGGTGGCGATCTCATCCAGAGGGTCTACGGCTCCCGTATCGGTAGTGCCGGCCGAGCCCACCACCAGGAAGGGTTCGAGCCCTTGCGCCTGGTCTTCTTCCAGTTGCTTACGCAGGCAGGAAATATCCATGCGGAAACGGCTGTCGGTAGGGATATATCGTATGACGGCTTCCCCCATGCCGGCAATGCGGAGGGCTTTCTGTACGCAATGATGCGCCTGGGGGGTGAGGTATACGACGGCCTTCTCCACCCTGGCCGCCTTGATGCCCCTGAAATCCCTGGCCGTGGTGATGGCGATCAGGTTGGCGATGGAGCCGCCGGAGGCGAGGTTGCCAAGGGAACCCTCCGGATAGCCCACCAACCGGCACATCCAGCGGATAAGCTCATTCTCGATGCGCACCGCTCCCGGGTTGGCGAAGAATATGCCGGAATAGCGGTTGGTGGCCGCCGCCAGGTAGTCGCCCAGGGCGCCGGGGAAGACGCCGCCGCCGGGCACATAGCCCAGGTGCTTGCCGGACGCCGGGTTGATGCCGGCCCGGTCTACTTTGGCGCGGACCTCCGCCAGCAGGCGTTCCATGGGCTTTCCCTCTTCTTCTATTGCGAGGTTTAGTCTGCCATCTTCCGGGGGCTCGTCGTAGGCGTTGAGGTTTTCGATCTGGTTGAGAAAGTCATCGGCATAAGCCTGTACCTGGGCATTCCAGGCATTGCGCTGTTCCGGGGATGGCTCAAGCTTGCGGGCCAGTTGTTCCAGCTGTTGGATCTTATCGGGCATAGAGCGGTTTATTTTCCTGGCGGGAAAACTAGGGAAAAGGCGGATGGTTTGCAAATGAACCGGATTCCGTATTTTTAGCCTCCATAAAAAACGATACGCTTATGTACCGGCTATTTGGATTTGCTATTCTGGCCATACTATTTATTAACTGCACCCGAAAAATGGCGCCGATGACAGAGGAGGGGCTGCTGCGCGGGAAAGCCGATAAACTGGCTCACGAGTACATCATCACCGACGGCCATGTCGACCTGCCCTATCGCCTGAAGGTACAGAATTTCCGCCTGGAACGCGAGTACATCGGCATACCGGTGGAAACCGATGAGGGCGATTTTGACTATGTGCGCGCCAAAGAGGGCGGCCTCGACGCTCCCTTTATGTCCATCTTCATTCCGGCTTCCTATCAGGACGGGCGGGCCAAGCTGCTGGCCGACTCCCTGATCGAGATGGTCCGCGGTATTACCATTGCTCACCCCGATAAATTTGCCATGGCGGCCTCTCCGGCAGAGGTGGAGGCCAATTTCCGGAAGGGCCTCATCTCTCTGCCCATGGGCATGGAGAACGGCGCCCCCATAGAAGGAGACCTTCGCAATGTCGGCTATTTCCACGAACGCGGCATTCGCTACATCACCCTCACCCACAGCAAAGACAACCACATCAGCGATTCTTCCTACGATACCACCGGCACCTGGAACGGCCTGAGCCCTTTCGGCAGGGAGGTGGTCCGGGAGATGAACCGGGTGGGCATCATGGTGGATGTTTCCCACATCTCCGACAGCGCTTTCTGGCAGGTGATGGAACTCACCCAGGCCCCTTGTATTGCTTCTCACTCTTCCTGCCGGAAATTTACGCCCGGTTTCGAGCGCAATATGAACGATGAAATGATCAAGCGCATGGGAGAGAACGGCGGCGTCATACAGATCAATTTCGGCACCGATTTCCTGGATGGGGAAATGAGTAAACGCAATGATGAAATGCGCGAAGAGCTGAACGCCCTCCTGGAGAAGGAAGGGATGAAGGAATCCGATTCCGACGCCCAGCCCATCATCCAACAATTTGTCAAAGACCACCCCACGCTTTACGCCGACGTACAGACGGTGGCCAACCACATCGACCATGTGGTGCAACTGGCCGGAGTGGACCACGTCGGCTTCGGCTCCGATTTCGATGGGGTGGGAGACAGCCTGCCCACCGGCCTGAAGGACGTCTCCCAGTA